>CAYUZG010000157.1:2930-5488 GCA_964449605.1 uncultured Verrucomicrobiota bacterium
CCGAGGCCGATCGCCGAGGACAAGCAGGACGTCAACGGCCTGCCGATCAACCCGACGGCGCGCGATTACCCCAGGGAGTTCATCCAGACCGGCCTGAGCGCCATCGACGGGATGAACAGCCTCGTGCGCGGCCAGAAGCTGCCGATCTTCTCGGGCAACGGGCTGCCGCACAACATGATCGCGGCGCAGATCGCCCGGCAGGCCACGATCCTGGGCGAGCAGACCCAGTTTGCCGTGGTTTTCGCCGCGATGGGCATCAAGTACGACGTGGCGAACTTCTTCGTCCGCAGCTTCGAGGAGACCGGCGCGCTCGAGAACGTCGTGCTGTTCCTCAACCTCGCCGACGACCCGTCGATCGAGCGGCTCATCACGCCGCGCACGGCGCTCACGATCGCTGAGTTCCTCGCGTTCAAGGCGAACATGCACGTGCTCGTGATCCTGACCGACATGACCAACTACTGCGAGTCGCTGCGCGAGATCGCGACGGCCCGCAGCGAGATCCCGTCGAGAAAGGGCTATCCCGGCTACCTGTACAGCGATCTGGCGTCCATTTACGAGCGTGCGGGAAAGATCCTCGGCATCGAGGGCTCGATCACGCAGATGCCGATCCTGACGATGCCGAACGACGACATCTCGCACCCGGTTCCCGACCTGTCGGGCTACATCACCGAGGGGCAGATCGTGCTCGAGCGCGAGCTCCACCAGAGGGGCGTCTACCCGCCGATCGCGGGGCTCCCGTCGCTGTCGCGCCTCATGAAGGACGGCATCGGGCCCGGCATGACGCGCGACGACCACGCCCATATCGCCTCGCAGCTCTTCGCTGCGTACGCGCGTGTAAAAGACGTGCGCGCGCTCGCGAGCGTCATCGGCGAGGAGGAGCTCACGCCGCTCGACAACGAGTACCTCAAGTTCGGCGAGGCGTTCGAGCGCCGCTTCCTGAGCCAGGGGTACGATGAGAACCGCACGATCGGGCAGACGCTCGACCTGGGCTGGGACGTCATCTCGATGCTGCCCAAGGACGAGCTGACACGCATCACCGACGAGGAAATCCAGAAATACTACGGAAAGGGGGAACAGGCCTGACCCACCACGACGCAGGGTCGGCACTGATAACGCCGGGCAACAAGTCCCCGCAGGGGACGACATGATGTAGCCACGGGCGTGAGCCCGTGGAAGAAGAACGGTAGGCGAGCCAAGCCCCCGCAGGGGGCGACAGAGGGAATCAGGACAAGCGCAGTGGTAGAGAGCTGATGTCACCCCCTGCGGGGGTTCGACCACACCAGCGTATCCTGTCCCACGGGCTAACGCCCGAGGCTACAAGATGCTGCCCGCTGCGCGGGCTCCTGAAGACGACTGAAACGGAGAACACCAGCACCACATGGCGCGGTACGACGTTGCTCCGACAAAGACGAATCTGCTGCGGCTGCGGCGCGACTACCAGTTCGCGCACGAGGGCCACGAGCTGCTCGAGCAGAAGCGCGAGATCCTGGTGGCCGAGCTCATGGGCATTATGGAGCGCGCCAAGGAGTTTCAGCGCCGGGTTGACGAGGCGCTCGGCCTCGCGTACGCTTCGCTGCAGCGGGCCGTCGTGCGGATGGGCCGGCGCAGCGTGGCCGCGGCGGCGCACGCGGTGGACACCAAGACGACCGTGCGCATCGGCTCGCGCCGCATCATGGGGGTGACCGTGCCGGTGGTGGACACCGAGATCGTCGAGCAGCCGCCGCACTACAGCCTCGGCGACACGAGCTTCTGGCTCGACGAGTCGCTCGCGAACTTCCGCGACGTGCTCCATCTTCTCGGCAAGTACGCCGAGACGAACGTCGCCGTGGCGCGGCTCACCGAGGAGGTCAAGAAAACGATCCGGCGCGTCAACGCGCTCGACAAGATCGCGCTGCCCGACTTCCGCGAGACGATCAAGTACATCGGCGACGTGCTCGAGGAGGGCGAGCGCGAGGCGTTCTACGTGCTCAAGCTGATCAAGAACCGGCTCGAAGCCAGGAGGCACGCGGCGAATGCCTGAGCAGCCCAGGACGGTCAACAGGATCCTCGTCTATATCGACGGCACCGAAACCTCGATCTCGACCGCGGAGTACGCCATCGTGCTCGCCAAGCTGCACGCCGCGCCGCTCTACGCCGCGTACGTGGTCGACACGAAGGTGCTCGACGACCTGATGCGTGTGCGCATCTTCATCAAGGAAGAAGCGGCCGACTACGAGTACGACCTCGAAGAGGACGGCAAGCGTTACCTGAACCACGTCCGTCAGCTCGGCAGGGCCAAGGGGATCGAGGTCACCCCCATCCTGCTGAAGGGCGAGCCGGCCCGCGAGGTCGTCAAGCAGCTCGACGAACACAAGATCGACCTGCTCGTGCTGAACGAGATCGAGGAGTTCACCAGCCGGCGCGAGAGCTTCCTCGACGCCAAGGAGCAGATGCTCCGCCGCGCGAAGTGCCAGATCCTCGTCGTCAAAGACGAGGAACGCGCCACCGCGCTCTACGAAGCGCTCGAGTAGGCGACTGCCGACGCGCCATCACCCGCACCACCTCATTCGCCCCTGAAG
>CAYUZG010000158.1:0-2346 GCA_964449605.1 uncultured Verrucomicrobiota bacterium
TGCCGGACGGACAGCGTCCCGCAGCACTGAGGACAAATCAGAAGGAGAAAGCCGTGAAAGTGTATTTGGTTTCTGCACTTGCCCTTGTTCTTCTCGTTCTTTCTTCCCCGACCACGTTCGCAACCACGCATAGCTATGTCGATTTCGACACGGTCTACGTGATCTACACCCACTACAAGAACGGCAGCACGGAGGTGTCGTTCTCGCAGGATCAGATCAACACCATCCTGGCCAGCATCGATGCGTTGCGGTACTGGTGCTGGCGATCGTCGAACTGCATGTGCAATCAGCAGTTCGATCTGACCGAGTATGACCCGGCCGATCATCCGGACGGCGATCTGCTCTACGTCCGCAGCACCGAGCAGGGCGGCCACACGTTGAGTCCGGACTTCAATCGGGCGATCCCGCCGCCGCTCGATTTCGAGGCGTGGGGTTTCCAGAACGGTGGCACCCAGCTCAACACGGAGAACTTCCAGAACGGCACGCTTGACTCATGGAGCAACGTGAGCGGCGACGATGCCGACTGGACGATCAACACGGGCCATACGCCGACTTCCTACACCGGGCCGTCCGGTGAATCGCCCTACGGGGGGGACATCTACTACGCGTACTTCGAGGCCGATACCGGCAATCAGTCCGGCGACACGGCGATCCTCCAAAGCCCGAACATCGGCGGCAGCGGCACTCGCGTGCTCGAGTTCGACTACCACATGTACGGCTCGAGCATCGGGACGCTCTACGTCGATGTTTACGATGGCCAGTGGCACTACGGCGTCTGGAGCCGGTCGGGCGCCCAGCACACGGGCTACGACGACATCTACAAGACGGCCCAGGTCATCCTCAGTGGGTACACGGGCACGCTCCAGCTTCGCATTCGTGCCGTGGCGGCCGGAGGCGTCTACGGCGATATCGCGATCGACAACATCCGGGTAATGAGCGGGAAGCTGAACCTCCTGCTTTCGGATGAGCGCATCGCCTACGACATCGAGCAGGCGGGCCTGGACCCCGAGGATTACTCGTGCCTGTTCGGCATCTATCCGTTCCAGGAGGACAGCCAGTTCTACACGGTGTACTTCGGCGGGACGATGGGCGTCCAGTGGGACAAACCTTGGGGTGACGCCGGGGTCATCACCCTCACCCTCCAGCCCTGGGATTGGAGCGGCGCGATAGATGGGTGCTTGCAGTTCGAATGGAACAACTACATGTTCTCGGTCTTCAACGAGAGCGGCCTGCAGACCGTCGAGAATCCGACCTACTTCCCGGATCCCGAGGCGGTCCACCTGAGCAGTCTCCCGATCGACTGCATGTGGGACTTCCGGTTCCAGAGCATGGGGAACCCGCCCCCGGCGCAGTGGCTGGCGCTCGACACCAGGTGGGCCATCGATCGGTACGCCACCGACAACGACAACGATGGGATCCCGGACTCGGGCAACTTCGCATTCACGGACTCGTCGCTTGGCACCTACGGTTCGGACGACTACGACGACGATGAGCTCACCGACATCGAGGAGATGGCGGCTGAGTACCACGGCTCGTCCGACCCGGACAACAACCAAGACAGCGACGACGACGACACGCCTGATGGGTCCGATCCCTTCCCGCTCTACGCGACCTCGAACCTCGACATCGCGCAGGGCGCACCGCAGATCGACGGCACCCTTGACGGTGGAGGCGTGTGGACCGAGGTCGCCCACGTGTTCGGAACCAACAGCGACCTGAACGCCACGATCTACGCGGCCTGGGACAACGGCGCGTTCTACATCGCGGTCGAGGTCAATGACGACGATGTCGACGCCGACGCCGGAGGCTCCTCTGCGGAGTACAACGACGACATGTTCCAGTTGCTGCTCGATGGCCTCGCGGACGGCTGGTACAACCTGGGGAACGACGACAATCCCCCCGTCCCTTCGGTAAACGACTACAGGTTCCGCTTTGCACCGGATCACACGAGCACGGTGTACACCGGCGACACCACCGTCTTCGGCCGGTACCGTGAGAACGCGATCCCGCACGACCTGCTGCCGATGAGCAGCGGCGACCTCGATGACATCGACTCGGTGTTCAGCAAAACCGCGACGACTTATGTCATGGAGACGGAGATCCTGGCGAGCGCGCTGGAGAACGTCACGTTCCAGCAAGGCGGTTCGATCCGCGTGGCCTTCTCGTTCCAGGACGTCGACGGGGCATCGATCACGGGTCCGGACGACGTCTACACCGGCGTTTACGCGGAAGACGCCCCGGGCTTCGTCGAGCTGAACTTCACGACCGGCGGTGGTCCGAGCGGCGACGTCGAGATCGTCGGTTCGTGGACGACGAGCACGTCGAGCCACAGCCACACCAAGGAGT
>CAYUZG010000158.1:2446-5487 GCA_964449605.1 uncultured Verrucomicrobiota bacterium
CGCTGGCTTCGTCGTGAAGGCCGGCGGTGGCGGTGGTCCCGACACAACCCCGCCGGAGCCCGATCCGATGACGTGGGCTACTGAGCCGTACGCGACCGGCTCGACGTCGATCTCGATGACGGCCACGACGGCGACTGACCTGAACGACGTCGAGTACTCCTTCGACTGCACGGCCGGCGGCGGCCACGACAGCGGTTGGCAAGACAGCACGACCTACGAGGACACGAACCTGAGCCCGAGCACGCAGTACAGCTACCGGGTCAGAGCTCGTGACAAGAGCACCAACCAGAACGAGACCGCCTGGTCGAGCACGGAATCGGCCACAACCCAGGCCGGTGGCGGTGAGGACGTTGAGATCAGCGGCTCGTGGAACTCGGGCAGCGGTTCGTCGTACACGCACACCGCGCCGTCCGGCTCAAACCGCCTGTTGGTCCTGACGGTTCACTCCGAGGATGACAACACCGCCATGAACCTGACCTCGGTGACCTACGGTGGTCAGGCGATGACGGAGGTGCTCGAGATCAACGCGGGAACTGGAACCGGCTTCAGGGCCCACTGCGCTGTCTACATCCTCAACGAGACCGGGATCGGCAACGCGACCAGCAACCAGTTCGCGTTCACCTGGGCAGAGAACCCGTCGGCGGGAGCGTGCTACTCGAGCGTGTTCTTCGAGAACGTCTCCCAGGCCAGTCCGATCGGTGCGAACGCGAGCAACAGCACCACGGCGTCAACGCCCAATCCGATCACGACGACGGCGTTGTCGACCAACGACGGCGACATGGTGATCGTGGCCGGCACCTGCGGCAACGATGGCTCGTACACGCTCAACAACGGCTTCACCATCGGAGCCCAGCCGACGATCACCTCGGCTCATGGGGTGGCCGGCTACAAGGCGGCGACCGGTGCCAGCGAGACGCCGAGTATCCAGCACTCGGCTCCCAACCGGCAGGTGATCATCGGCGCCGTCGTGCAGCACAACTAGCGGCAAACCGGCGACAACACCAACAGCGTCCTCACGGGGATGGCGGCCCAGCCGCCATCCCCGTTCTTTTCGTGACGCTGAGCGAGCGCCTACTCGCCGGCTGGGCTGAAGCAGCACACCGAGCACGAAGCACGGGATCGTCTGCCTCTCCCAGGTCAAGGAGGTCGAGGCAACCCCGGAAACGCCCTTTACAGGCCCCCGGTGTTCTGCTATCTTGTGCTGACGCAGGCGTGCGGGGCGCGTCCCGGTGCGAGGCCCCGCGCGTGCCTCCAGGCACACGATTTCCCCAAGGCCGCCGGCCTGTTCGGCCCGCGCGGACGCCGCGCGCACCGGCGCGGACACCGCGCGCACCCACCCGGCGACCGGCACACACAGGATAGAGAGGACCGCAATGACACGCCGACAGATCACAATTGACGGGAACCAGGTCGCCGCCTACGTGGCGCACAAGGTCAGCGAGGTGATCGCCATCTACCCGATCACGCCGTCGTCGGGCATGGGCGAGTATGCCGACGAGTGGTCGGTCCAGGGGCGCACAAACATCTGGGGCACGATCCCTCAGGTCATTGAGATGCAGAGCGAGGGCGGCGCCTCGGGCGCCGTCCACGGCGCCGCCCAGACCGGCGCGCTCACCACCACGTTCACGGCGAGCCAGGGCCTGCTGCTGATGCTGCCGAACATGTTCAAGATCGCCGGCGAGCTGACGCCGACCACGTTCCACGTCTCGGCCCGCACGGTGGCGACGCACGCGCTGTCGATCTTCGGCGACCATAGCGACGTGATGGCTGCCCGTTCGACGGGCTTCGGCCTCATCGCCTCCGGCTCGATCCAGGAAGTGATGGACATCGCCCTGATCGCCCACGCGGCGAGCCTCAAGTCGCGCGTGCCGTTCGTCCATTTCTTCGACGGGTTCCGCTCGAGCCACGAGATCCAGAAGATCGAGCAGCTCGCCGACGACGACATCCGCGCCATGATCGACGACGAGGACGTGATCGCCCACCGCGCGCGCGCCATGACACCCGACCGCCCCGTGCTGCGCGGCACGGCGCAGAACCCGGACGTGTTCTTCCAGGGCCGCGAGACGGTGAACGCGTACTACGACGCCTGCCCCGGCATCGTGCAGCAGGTGATGGACCGGTTCGCCAAAGTGGTCGGCCGGCGCTACAACCTGTTCGATTACGTCGGCGCGCCCGATGCCGAGCGCGTCGTTGTGCTCATGGGCTCGGGCGCCGAGGCCGCGCACGAGGCCGTCGAGTACTTCGTGGCGCAGGGCGAGAAGATCGGCGTCATCAAGGTGCGCCTGTACCGGCCCTTCTCGACGAAGGCGTTCGTCGAAGCGCTGCCGAAGACGGTCAAGGCGATCGCCGTGCTCGACCGCACGAAGGAACCAGGCGCGGCCGGCGAGCCGCTCTACGAGGACATCGTCACAGCGATCAACGAGAAGATGGCGGCCGGCGAAGCGCCGTTCACCGAGAAGCCAACCATCGTCGGCGGCCGCTACGGCCTGTCATCGAAGGAGTTCACGCCGGCGATGGTCAAGGGCGTGTTCGACAACCTCGCCAGTCCGACGCCGAAGAACCATTTCACGATCGGCATCAACGACGACGTGACGCACACGTCGCTCGACTACGACCCGGCCTTCTCGGTCGAGCCCGACGACGTGGTGCGCGGCATGTTCTACGGCCTCGGGAGCGACGGCACGGTCGGCGCGAACAAGAACTCGATCAAGATCATCGGCGAGGGGACGGACAACTACGCGCAGGGCTACTTCGTCTACGATTCGAAGAAGGCGGGCGCGGTGACGGTCTCGCACTTGCGGTTCGGGCCGAAGCCGATCCATTCGACCTACCTGGTGAACGCGGCCAACTTCGTCGCGTGCCACCAGTGGTCGTTTGTCGAGAAGTACGACATGCTGCGCAATGCAGTGCCCGGCGCGACGTTCCTGCTGAACAGCATCTACGGGCCCGACGAGGTGTGGGACCACCTGCCGCGCCAGGTGCAGCAGCAGATCATCGACAAGAAGCTCAAGTTCTACGTGATCGACGCCTACAAGGTGGCC
>CAYUZG010000159.1:0-5486 GCA_964449605.1 uncultured Verrucomicrobiota bacterium
TCAGACGCTATCTGAGCCCGCGCAGCGGGCGGAATCGTGTAGCCACGGGCGTCAGCCCGTGGACTGGGAGTGATGAGATGAGTTCGAGCCCCCGCAGGGGGCGACATCTGACGACGAGGTAGGACAGATGTCGCCCCCTGCGGGGGCTGGGCGTCCTGTTGGGCTCGCCTTCCACGGGCTGACGCCCGTGGCTACAACATGTCGCCCCCTGCGGGGGCTCGAGATGCCGTCGTGCTTGCTTCCGAGCGATGAGAGGCGTTGTGCAGGACAGAAGACGAAGATCGCAGAGCGGAGGGGTCACTCGATGTCGGTGAGTGGCTGGAGGCGGAACTGGATGTCGATCGGGTGTTCGACGGTCTTGCCGTTGATTTCTTGTGGGATGCGGATTGTCAGGCTCGTGTTGAGTCGGGTGAGCAGGAGGCGGAACGGGATCTTCACCTCGTGACCGGCGACGTGGACGGCCACGTTCGTGTCGCCCAGGATCCCCTCGGCCTCGTGGATGGCGCGGCAGAGCTTGTCGAACTTCGCCAGCGCGGCCACCAGCTCCTTGTTGAAGGAATACCACTGGCCGCACCCGGCGCATGTGAGGTACTGACCGTCTTTGACGTCGAGTATCGCGAACTTGATCGCGTGGCCACACCCTTCGGTCACGCAGTTGAACTCGAGCACGCTGCCAAGCTGCACAGAAACGCCTCCGGACTGTACGACGGTGCGCGTCATAGGACCCACGCCGTGATGGTGCATCGGTTTGAGCAAACGATAGGCGGCGGCGGGCGACGTGTCAACAAAATAGTTGTCGGTTCTCACGTCGGGCGTATACCTTGCAGCAATCGGCAGGCTACTGGCGGAGCGACGCGGTGGATCCGAGAGTCCTGTTGGAGAGCGGCCTGGCAGTGCTTGCCGCCCTGCTTGCGGGCGCGGTTGTCAAGAGGCTCCGCCTGCCGAAGGTCACGGGCTACCTCCTCGCGGGCATGGTGCTCGGCCCGAGCGCCTTGAGGCTGCTGACCGAGGGCGACCTCGGCAGCCTCGAGCTTGTCGAGCGGCTCGCGCTCGGGTTGATCATGTTCAGCCTCGGACGTGAGTTCCACGCGAGCACGTTCCGCAAGCTCGGCCGGCGTGTTCTGATCACAATGGGCTGCGTGATTGCCGTGACGTTCGCGGTGACGCTGGGGGCGATGCTGGCCGCCGGTGCCGAGTTGGGCACAGCCCATCTGCTCGCCATCATTGCCGTGACGACCTCGCCGGCGGCCGTTGTTCTCGTCGTGCGCGAGTACGATTCGGACGGACCGCTCACCCACATGCTGCTGACGGTCGTTGCGCTCGGCACCATGGTCGGCCTCGTGCTGTTCGACCTGACGCTTCCGCTCGCTGTGCCCGGGCATCTGGGTGCGCTCGAGGTGATCGGCGGTGTGGCGGGCTCGATCGTGCTTGGGGCGCTGTTCGGCCTGCTGCTGGGCGCGTACGAGCGGGTGTCGGCGTCGACGAGTGAACTGATCGCGGTCACGCTGGCCTTGCTGCTGGTCGCGATCGGCGTGCGGCACCTGGCGCCGCTGCGCGGGTTCGATCCGCTCATCGCCGCGATCGCGTTCGGCGCGACGTACGCGAACGCGTCGACGAAAGGCGCCCAGCTCTTCGACCGGGTCAAGCGAGTGGACATGCTCGTCTACTGCTTGTTCTTCGTCATGGCGGGCGCGGCCATTCGCTTCTCGGCGATCCGCACAGTGGGTCTGCTGGTGGCGCCGTACATCGCCGCGCGCATCGTGGGCATCGTGCTCGGCAGCATGCTGGGCACGAGGCTGTCTCGCCAGCGGCGCGAGGTGCGCCTCTACCTTGGGTGGGCGCTGCTCCCGGCGGGCGGCGTGACAATCGGCCTGGCCCACGTGCTGGCGCTGGCCGAGCCCGGCGGCCGAGCGGCATCGGTCGTCGCGCTGGCGCTGGCGTCGGTCGCGTTCTTCGAGCTCGTCGGGCCGCTGGCGGTCAAGTTTTCGATCGTGCGCGTGGGCGAGGTCAAACTGATCAGCCTGGTCGCCGAGCATGGCGTGGCGCAAGCTCTCGGCGCGGCCGTCGCCCAGGTGCGGCGTGCGCTCGGCATTCCCAGTTATCACGCCTTACCGCTCGAGCGCGTCACGGCGCGGCACGTGATGCGTGCCCACGTCGAGACGCTGTCGGAAAAGGCCCGGATGTCGACCATCGTGCGCGCGATCGCCCATTCGAGCTCCGATCTGTTTCCCGTCCTGGACAAAGAGGGGCGGCTCGCCGGCGGCATCACGCTGTCCGATGTCCGCACCGTGACGTTTGACCCGGCGACGGCCGGCCTGGTCATTGCGCGAGACCTTGCGTCATCCGCCTTTCCCGTCGTATATGAAGAGGACACGCTCAGCGAGGTGATGGGGAAGTTCGCCAACCAGCCCGGCGAGCTCGCCAACCTGCCGGTGGTGAGCGCGCAGGATCACACGCACCTGGTCGGCATGATCAGCCAGCGCGACGTGCTCGACGCGGTCCACCTCGTCGAGCGCACGAGACAGAAGCGGGCAGCAAAAGCGAGACGGGGAGACAGTGATGACGACTGACGTCCAAGCACTTCTCAAAGAAACGGGCGCGTGGCTCGAGGGGCATTTCCTGCTGCACTCGGGCCGCCACAGCGACCAGTTTATCCAGATGGCGCAGGCGTTCCAGTACCCGGACGTGGTGACGGCGATGTGCACGGCGCTCGGCGAGAAGCTGCGGTCCTACGAGCCGCGCGTCGTCGTCGGGCCGGCCGTCGGCGGCATCATGATGGCGTACGCCGTGGGCCACGCCCTCGGCATCCGCGCCTTGTACACGGAGAAGGAAGGCGGCCACCACCGCCTCGGACGCGGCTTCCGCATCGAGCCGGGTGAGCCCGTCATCGTCGTCGACGACGTGAGCACGACGGGCGACTCGGTTCGCCAGGCGATGGCAGCGGCGCGCGAGGCCGGCGGCACGGTCGTCGCCGCGGGCCTGATCGTCGACCGCAGCGGCGGCGAGGTGAGCTTCGACGTGCCGTTCGTCTCGCTCGCGACGGTCAAGATGAGCACGTGGGAACCGGCCGAGTGCCCGCTGTGCAAGCAGGGCGCGCCGCTCACCGACCCCGACACCCGAAAGCCCGTCGAGTAAGCTGGGGGCGCGTGGCTGCGACGCGGGCGCCTTCCACGTCATTGCACAGCTAGGGCCGTAGGCCCGGCAGGCGGTAGCCTGGGGCGTAAGCCCCAGGGATTCGACGATAGCAGCAACACCCCCAAGCCCCGTAGGGGCGGCAGAAACCGCTTGAGGATACGATGAACCGCGACGAGATCGTCGACATGAACAAGCGCGCTGTCTGGCAACCGTTCACGCCGATGCGCGACTGGCTCGACGCCGACCCGATCGTGATCGAGTCGGCGCACGGCTGCATGCTGCGCGACGTCGACGGCAACGAATACATCGACGGCTTCTCGTCGATGTGGGTAAACGTCCTCGGCCACGGCCGGCCCGAGATCGCCCAGGCGCTCGTCGAGCAGCTCGATCGCGTGGCGCACTCGACCATGCTTGGCCTGGCGAACGTGCCGTCGCCGCAGCTTGCGGCGAAGCTCGTCGAGATCACGCCGGCGAAGCTCACGAAGGTGTTTTTCTCCGACGACGGCTCGACGGCGATGGAGGTCGCGCTCAAGCTCGCGTTCCAGTACTGGCGGCTCGTCGAGCCGAACGCGAACCGGCACACGTTCATCTCGCTCGAGCACGGCTACCACGGCGATACGCTCGGCGCGATGTCGCTTGGCCACGTCCCCGAGTTCACGGCCACCTTTGCGCCACTCATGTTCGAATCGGTGGCGATCCCGGCGCCGTCGGGCGACGATCCCGGGCCCGCGCTCGACGAGGCCGAGCGGATCATCGCGCAGCATGCCGCGCGCACGTGCGCGGTCGTGATGGAGCCGCTCATCCAGTGCGCGGGCGGGTTCATTGTCCATCCGAGGGGCTATCTTGAGGGCATCGCGCGGCTGTGCGAGACACACGGCCTGCTTCTCATCCTCGACGAGGTGGCGACCGGCTTCGGCCGGACGGGCACGATGTTCGCCTGCGAGCACGAGAGCGTCGAGCCGGACATCATGGCGCTGTCGAAGGGCCTGACGAATGGGACGATGCCGCTCGCAGCGACGATGGTGAGCCAACGGATCTTCGACGCGTTCCTTGCTGAACGGCGCGTCTTCTTCCACGGCCATTCGTATACGGGCAACCAGCTCGGCTGCGCAGCCGCACTCGCGACGCTCGAGATCTTTGAACGCGAACGCGTGATCGAAAGCCTCCAGCCGAAGATCCGCGTGATGAGCACGCTCCTCGACGAGTTCCGGTCGCTCGAACGCGTCGCCGACGTCCGGCAATGCGGCTTCATCGGCGTCGTCGAGCTGAAGGGCGCGGCGGGCGGCTATTCATATGATGAAGCGGTCGGCGGACGCGTGTGCGACGCGGTCCGCGCCGACGGCGTCCTGCTGCGGCCGCTCGGCAACATCATCTACTTCATGCCGCCGTACTGCATCACCGACGAGCAGCTCACCCACATGCTGCGCACGACGCGCCGCGCGATCGAGCGACTAAGGTAGGAGACGTGTTCCGCGCGTCAGCGTTGTAGGGCGGGTCGCCCTCGGCCCGCCGAAGCGTCGAAGACGCGACACAAGATCGCCTGCCGCCTGTCGTGTGTGTCTGTCGCCGCTCCGCGGCTGCGGCGGGCCGAGGGCGACCCGCCCTACATTCCGCGACGCGTTGCGTTGATGATCATCACCGGCGATTGAACATGCTAAGATCTCGTCACGCATGAAAACGACTCGCGGCATATTCGTCACGGCGACGGACACGGAGGTCGGCAAGACGTTCGTCGCGGCAGGGCTTGCGCGCGCGCTCAAGGCGCAAGGCGTCGACGTCGGCGTCATGAAGCCGGTCGCGTCGGGCGGTCGACGCACCGATGACGGCCTGGTGTCCGGCGACGCGCGTCAGCTTGCCGAAGCAGTTGACTCGACTGACGACATGCCGCTCGTCAATCCCGTGTGCCTTGAGGCGCCGCTCGCGCCGCTTGTGGCCGCACGGCTTGAAGGCACACGCGCGGACCTCGGCGCCGTGTGGCGCGCCTACGAGACGCTGTCCGGACGCCACGACTTCCTCGTCGTCGAGGGGATCGGCGGGATTCTTGTGCCGCTCGACGAGGGCGCAACTGTCCTCGACCTGATCGCCATGTTCGGTCTGCCCGCGCTCGTCGTCACGCGCCCGACGCTCGGCACGATCAACCACACGCTGTTGACCGTTCGCTATGCCCGCGAGCACGGCGTCGACGTGACCGGCCTCGTCATCAACGCCGTCGAGCCCGTCGAACCTTCCCAAGCCGTCGAGACCAACCCCGCCATCCTGGCCGAGTGGTCCAAGACCCCCGTCCTCGCCAACCTGCCCCACAACCCCGACCCCGCCGCCCATGCGGCCTCCTTCGACAAGCTCGCCCGCGA
>CAYUZG010000160.1:0-5478 GCA_964449605.1 uncultured Verrucomicrobiota bacterium
TGCCGCTCGTCGTGCGGCTCGAGGGGACGAACGTCGAGCTCGGCAAGAAGATGCTCAATGAGAGCGGCCTTGCGCTCACCACGGCCGACAGCATGGCCGACGCCGCCGAAAAAGTCGTCGCGGCAACGAAGAGAGCGTAGCCGCAGATCGCACAGACAACGCAGATGGTGAAAGGACCATATTGCTCATAATGCCGACTTCGTTTCGTGTTGGCCGGTCCAACTACACAACTGCTTCCTCCTCGGTTTGCCCTCTGTTGTTTCGCTGTATTGGGTTCACTTCTTTGGGGTCATGTGGATGAAAGCTCCCATTGAACCGTTCAAGATCAAGGTTGTTGAGCCGATCAAGATCGCAGACCAGAAGCGGCGAAGCGAGGCGATCCGCGAGGCCGGCTTCAACACGTTCCTGCTGAAATCGGAAGACGTCTACGTCGACCTGCTGACGGACTCCGGCACGTCGGCGATGTCGGACAACCAGTGGGCCGGCATGATGCTGGGCGACGAGGCATACGCCGGCTCGAAGAATTTTTTCGCAATGCAAGAGGCGGTGCGCGACGTCCTCGGCTACGAGTACGTCGTGCCGACGCACCAGGGCCGGGGCGCCGAGCATCTGCTGGGCAAGGTGCTGCTCCAGGAAGGTCAGATCGTTCCGCGCAACATGTACTTCACGACCTCGAAGCTGCACATCGACCTGCGCGGCGCGGAGCTGTCCGACGTCATTATCGACGAGGCACATGACACGCAGAATGAGCACCCGTTCAAGGGGAACATCGACCTGGCGAAGCTCGAACGAGTCGTCCGCGAGCACGGCCGGGAGAAGATCGCGTGCGTGCACGTGGAGATGGACGTCAACATGGCCGGCGGCCAGCCCGTGTCGATGCACAACCTGCGGGACGTCAGGGCATTCTGCGATAAACACAAGCTGAAGCTGATCTTCGATGCGACGCGCTCGAGCGAGAACGCGTATTTCATCAGGCAGCGGGAGGACGGGTACGCCGACAAATCCGTCGTCGAAATCCTGCGCGAGATGATGAGCTACTCGGACGCTTGCACGTACAGCTCGAAGAAAGACTGCCTGGTCAATATCGGCGGCTTCATCGCGTCGCACGACAAAGAGATCTACGAGAAAGCCCGCAACTTGGTGGTGGTCTATGAGGGGTTGCACACCTACGGCGGAATGGCGGGGCGGGACATGGAAGCGCTCGCCCGCGGGCTCAGGGAAGGGGCGCAAGTGGACTACCTGAGATACCGGACAGAGCAGGTACGATATCTTGGCGAGATGCTGATGGAACACGATGTTCCGATCATCCGGCCGGTCGGCGGGCACGCGGTATTCGTCAACGCGCTGGAGTTCCTGCCGCACCTGCCCAGAGAGGAGTGGCCGGCGCAGTCGCTCACCGCGGCGATCTACGAGACCTCCGGCGTCCGGAGCATGGAGCGCGGCGCGGTCTCGAAAGGACGCGACAAAGAAACCGGCGAGAACGTTTTCCCCGCGCTCGAGCTCGTGCGGCTCACGATCCCGCGACGCGTCTACACAAACACGCAGATGGAGTACACCGCTGAATCAATCGTGGAGCTTCACAAGCATCGGGACAGGATTCGGGGCTTGAAGATGGTCTACGAGCCAAAGGAGCTCCGGTTCTTCCAGGCGATGTTCGAGCAGGTCCAGCAAGTGGCTGTCAGCGGAAAAACACACTCGAAGGAGTAGGACAATGGCTAGGAAGTTCGTCCTGGCCTGGATTGCGGTCTGCATCGTCGGAGCAGGATACATCACTCAGGCCCGTGCTACAGGAACCCAAAGGCAAGAGACGTACTCGAGCGAGTCGAACGGTTTTTCCGTCACAGCGCCCGCCGGGTGGCACCGAATCCCAGACAGCGCCATACGGCAATTCTGCAAAACCGTGTTCAGAGACAAGAAGGCCCAAAGTGCACAATTTGAGATTGCCTTCCAGGCGAGGAGACCGCCGTGGTTCGTGCACCCGTACATCATCGTGCAGGTGATCGATTATGGTTTTTGGGGCGAGCCCGGCGAGCACCGCATGCGCCAGATGGTCGCACAGGTGACAGGGCTCACAGAGGAGGAGCTAAAGGCTCCTGTGCGACGCGAAGTCGCCGAGGCGCTCGGTAACATGGGGACGATCAAGACGGAGTTCATTCCGGCCGAGAAAAAGTTCATCTGGGAGCTCCGCGCTGACGTCGCAAACATAGGACGGGTCCGCGGATCCTGCGTCGGCCATTTCGGTCGCAAGAAGCTGGTGATGGTCAACTGCTACTGCCTCGAGAGGGACCTCAGCAGGTTGGGGTCAACGTTCCGGCAGTTCCAGGACTCGTTCGAGTTCCACCCCGGCTTCGAATACCAGAAGATCGAGTGGTACAAGAAGCCGATTGTCATCATCGGGCTGATTGCCGCCGGCATTGTGGTTCTCTCGCTCGCGTTCCGACGCCGCTGATAAGATCAGCCACAGATTACACAGATGACACAGACAGAAATGGATGATCATAGCGCCGTTGCCGAGGGCGGACGCCCGTTTCCGCACAGGCAGTTGACGGAAAAGATCATCAAGGGTTTCTATGAGGTGTATAATCGGCTCGGCCGTGGCTTCCTGGAGAAGCTGTACGAAAGAGCAATGGCCATTGAGCTGGAGGAGGCGGGGTTGGGAGTTGAGACGCAAGCCCCGGCTACGGTAGTGTATAAAGGACATGTGATCGGCGAGTTTGCCCTGGATCTCGTCGTCGAGGACAAGGTCGTCGTCGAGCTCAAGTCCGTCAGGACGTTGACCGAGGAGCACGCGGCTCAGCTTATCAACTACCTGACCGCTACGAAGTACGAGCTCGGCCTGCTCCTGAACTTCGGCGACAAGCCCGAGATCCGGCGCATCCTGTGTACAAGAGAGTACAAGCAGCATTAGGGTCCTAACTATCAGTGTCAATCTGTGCAATCTGTGGCTAACAAATGAACAAGAAACGCATTCTGACGGGCGATCGGCCGACGGGGCCGCTGCATCTGGGCCACTACGTCGGCTCGCTC
The DNA here is from genome assembly GCA_964449605.1 of uncultured Verrucomicrobiota bacterium. Classification (GTDB taxonomy): domain Bacteria; phylum Auribacterota; class JABMQX01; order JAFGEW01; family JAFGEW01; genus CAYUZG01. The sequence goes on from CAYUZG010000160.1 coordinate 3,028, forward strand.
GCCAACCGGGTCAAGCTCCAGCACGAGTATGAGACCTACGTGCTCATCGCCGACGTGCAGGCGCTCACCGACAACTTCGAGCATCCCGAGATGCTCGGCGAGAACGTGCGCGAGGTCGTCCTCGACTACCTCGCCGTCGGCATCGATCCCGACGTGGCGACCATCGTGCTCCAGTCGATGACGCCCGAGATCCACGAGCTCGCCATCTACTACATGAACCTCGTGACGCTGTCGCGCCTGACGCGCAACCCGACGGTGAAGGCCGAGATCACCCAAAAAAGCTTCGGCAAGGGCGAGTTCGACGACGAGGAGGAGCACCGGCTCGCCGCGCTCGGCGTCAATCCGCAGGTGCCGGTCGGGTTCCTCGCCTACCCCATCCACCAGGCGGCCGACATCACCGCGTTCAACGCCCACCTCGTGCCCGTCGGCGCCGACCAAGCGCCCATGATCGAGCAGACGCGCGAGATCGTCCGCAAGTTCAACAGCCTGTACGGCGAGACGCTCGTCGAGCCCGCGGCCCTCATCGGCGAGGTCGAACGCCTGCCCGGCACGGACGGCTCGCCGAAGATGTCGAAGACGCTCGGCAACTGCATCGACCTCAAGGACTCGGCCAGCGAGGTCGAGAAGAAGGTCCGCGGGATGTACACGGACCCGAAACGCATCCGGGCCGACATCCCGGGCACGGTCGAGGGCAACCCGGTCTTCGCCTATCACGACGCGTTCAACCCGAACCTCGAGGAGGTCAACGACCTCAAGGACCGCTACCGCGCCGGGAAGGTCGGCGACGTCGAGGTGAAGAAGAAGCTCACGGCCGCGCTCAACGCCTTCCTCGACCCGATCCGCGAACGCCGCGCCGTGTGGGAAGCGAGACCGAAAGACGTCGACGAGCTCATCCTCGAATCGACCCGCCGCGCACGCCGGACGACGGGCCCCGTCCTCGAGGCCGTCCGCGACGCGATGAAGGTCAACTACTTCGGCCACTTGGAGTAGCCACAGATCGCACAGATCGTCGCGGATAGGAGTCTTACCACGGAGGCGCGATCGCGCCGATCGCGTCACGGAGAGCACGGAGATGCCTGTCTTGGCAGGAGCCAAGGCAGGCGTTGTTCTTTCCCTCTGTGGTCTCTGTGTCCTCTGTGGTCAGTCTTTTTTCTCCGTGATCTCCGTGCGCTCCGTGGTGAGTCATTTTCTCCGTGCCCGCCGTGCCCCCCGTGGTTATCATCCTCTCCGTGCTCTCCGTGTCCTCCGTCGTGAATTCCTGATGCGCGGCTGCAAGCTGAGGCGGTAGATCCCTCAATCGCCCCTGAAGGGGCTCAATGGATGGCTGATTGCGCCGCAGTCCACGGGCTCGCGCCCGAGGCTACTCCCAAACGCCCCTTCGGGGCTCCGAAATGGGACAGCCCTGCGCTTCTCGTCAGGAGCAGGCTGGCAAACAAGAGCGTTGCCCAGGCACACACCATCGGATCCGGAGTCGCGCAGCGACGACTGGCAGTAGCCTCGGGCGCAAGCCCGTGGTATCGTGCACGACAACACAACCAGAGCCCCGCAGGGGCGACTGAGATCGAAGCAGAGCATCCAACGCCGATCATCCAGGCGACAACCCCGCGGCGAGCCTGGACAACCGATCAGCTAGACCATGAAATCGAAGACAGCATATGCGGCGTTCTCTGAGGGCCAGGAGTTCTTCTACGGCGACTCGCGCCGGAAGAACTTCAAGAAGGCGTTCCCGCTCCTGCTGGAAGCAGCAGAAAACGGCATTGTCCATGCACAGAATCTTGTCGCCTGCTGCTACGATGAAGGTCTCGGAGTGAAGCAGAATCGGAAGGCGGCCGTCGCGTGGTACGCTAAGGCTGCCAGGAGTTGGCATCCAGCTGCCATGTGCAATCTGGCCATTTGCTTCGATCTGGGGCATGGGACACCTGAAGACCCGAGGAGGGCCGCGCGCTACTACCGAAGAGCAGCCGAGCTTGGGGATGCTCCAGCGCACTGCAATCTCGGCACGATGTACTTGGAGGGTCGAGGCGTCCGCAAGAACCCCTCACGCGGTGTGCACTGGCTCAGAGAAGCCGCGCGCCAAGGAGACAGCAAGGCGCAGTTTAACCTAGGCATCTGCTATCTTGACGGCGATGGCGTCAGAAGGAACACCCGTCACGCCCGGGCGTGGTTGTCAAGGGCCGCAAGGCAGGGGCACCGCCGAGCGAGGCGCAAGTTGTCGCAGCTCGGCTCCGCTTAGCGCTCTCAACGTCCGAGTTCACCTTGCCTTCACGACCCCCAGCCGGAACAGGCCACGTATCATCACCGGTCGGATCGTCTCGCCCGACATCGACGCCGATCGGTGGTTCATTTCCCGCTCCCTTCTGCTATAGTGCGGCCTTTGATTCGGCCATGGAGGCGGAGGAGCGAGGAGCGGCGTGAGTATTCTGGTTGATGAGTCGACGCGGGTGATCTGTC
>CAYUZG010000161.1:0-5470 GCA_964449605.1 uncultured Verrucomicrobiota bacterium
GCGCCGCCCGTGTAGCAGCGCTTGACGCCGCGCAGGCCCATCTCGGCGATCACGATGCCGGCGATCTTGTCAACGCTCGTCGAGCCGGTGCAGCCGAGGTTGAACACGTTGACGCGCTCGGTCGCATGGTCGTAGCCGAACAGCATCCCGTCGACGCATTCCTTGACGTACAGGTACGGCTTGCTCTGCTTGCCGTCGCCCAGGATGCGCAGTTCGGTCGGGTCCTTGTGCAGCCGGTTGACGAAGTCGTAGACCACGCCGTGGGTCGCGTTGTCGCCCACGACGTTGGCGAACCGGTAGATCCACGCCTGCATCCCGTGGTTATGGCAGAACGCCGTGACGAGCCCCTCGCACGCGAGCTTGCTCGCGCCGTAGAACGAGATCGGCGCCAGCGGGCCGTGGTCCTCCTTGATGCGCTTCGTGCCGGTCTCGCCGAAGATCGCCGAGCTCGACGCGAAGACGATCTCCTTGATGGCGCGCAGGCGCATCGCCTCGAGCACGTTGTAGGTGACGAGCGTGCCCTGCTTGAGGTCCCAGTCCGTGTAGCGCTCGCCGTAGCCGATGTCGGAGTTCGCCGCCAGGTGCCAGACGCAGTCGACGCCGGCCATGGCGCGCTTGACCCGGCCGAAGTCGAGCAGATCGGCCTGGATGAACCGGAACCGGCTGTTGCCGAGGAACGGCGCGAGGTGCTCCTTGCGGCCGAGGCTCAGGTTGTCGTAGACGGTGACGCGGCCGCCGCGCTTCATCAGGCGCTCGATCAGGTTACTGCCGACGAAGCCCGCGCCGCCGGTCACGAGGGTGTGCTTGCGTTTCTTCACCGTTGGTGTTGTCCCTTGACAGCCTGCCAGAGATTGCTGCGTATGCTAGTGGCGCAGCGCCGCCGAGTCAAACCCTAGCGTTTTGCGCGGCGCCGCGCGATCGCCTGCCGGAACACCTCCGTGAGGCGTTCACAGTGCTTCTCGGGCGAGTGCTGCTCCTCGACGAACCGCCGGGCCGCCTGCCCCATGCGCTTGGCCGTATCGGGCTCGCGCGCAAGCGCATCGAGCTTGGCGGCGAGGTCGGCCGCATCGCCGGGCGCGGCCAGCAGACCGGTTTCGCCGTCGTGCACGACGGTCCGAACCCCTTCAACGTCCGTGCCGACGACGGGCTTGCCCGCGGCGAAGCTCTCGAGCGCCGCGTTCGGCAGATTGTCGATCCAGCGCGACGGCAGAACGCTCGCCCGGCATCGCGCGAGCAGCCCGCGCAGCTCGTCGCCGTAGCGCGGACCGAGAAACTCGACGCGCGCACCCCGCCGGGCCGCCAGGTCCATGCATTCGTGTGCGTACGGGCTCGCCGTGTCGCCGACGATCACCACGCGCGCATCATGCGACTGCATCAGGCCGGCGGCCTCGACGAGCACGTCGAGGCCTTTCTCGCGGCTGATGCGCCCCGCGTACAGAAACGAGCCGTCGTCGTCCGTGCCGACCCGGAACCGGCCCGCATCGATCGGGGTCGGGATCACGTTGAGCTTCGTTCGGTCGAACCCGCGCTCGCCGAGCACGTCACGCATGAACGGGTTCGAGCAGACGAAGCTGTCGACCCGGTGGTAGATGCGGATCGCGTCGTGGAAGAACATCGAGGCGGACCGAACGAGCGAGGCGCCGAGCGATCCGCCGATGCAGCGGTGCAGCACGCCGTGCCAGTACTTGCCGGGGAAGCAGTCGAGGCAGCGATCCTTGCCGGGCCGGTAGAACAGCGCGTCCGGGCAGACGAGGTGGAAGTCGCTGAGCCGGTGCACGAACGGCACGCCCTCGGCGTGGGCCGCGTCGATGATGCTCGGTGAGATGTAGTTCGAGATGTTCAGCGCGTAGACGAGGTCGATGCGCTCCTGGCGAATCGCCTGGCGCACGCGCGCCTTCGCGTGCGGCGAGTAGAACGCCGTGAGGATCATCCGCGGCAGGGTCGTGAGGCTGAGGCTGAACTGCTCGAGTTGGACGGCTCCCTCGCCGGCGGGTGGATCGAGGAAGTAGCGCGCGTAGGGCGTCGGCTCGTTCCGCGCGAATCGGATCGTCAGCGGCACGACGGTATGGCCCCGGGCCTCGAGGAGCGGCTTGATGTTGAACAGGTAGCGCTCGGCGCCGCCCTTCATGAAGTAGTACTTATTGACGATGAGGATTCTCACGCCGGCTGTTCCTGCGGTGATGGGCCGTCCCGTTGCCCGTGCCGTTCGGTCGGACTCGCTGACGGGCCGTGAGGCTACCGCTTTCGCTCGCCGTTCGCTTACTTCGCGCAGGCGGTGGCGCACGCGTCAAGCTCGCCGGCGCCCGCGAGCACGTCGATCTCGACGTGCATCTCGCGCGTCTCGCCCGGCTCAAGCATCGGCAGCAGCCCCTTCTCACGCACGACGGCCCGCGTCTCGCACGGCGAGTTGCACGGCTCGATGCCGACCACGTAGTCGCCCTGGCCCATCATCTTCCATTCGTTGAAGTACGGCAGCGTCGTCGTGTCCCAGCGCACGCGGAGACCCAAGCCGCCGGCGAGTCCGCGATTGAGCATCGCCGCGCACGCAAAGCCGTTCGCATCGGGCTTCGCCGTGTGGAGGTAGTTCATCTCCGCGAACCCGGCGGTCGGCGCGCTGAAACGGTGCCACTCGCCGATCGCCTTGGCCGAGTGCTCGTTGACCGGCTCGGTCTTGGCGACGGTCGCGACGAGCTCGCTCGCCGCATCCAGGAGCGGGAAGCCGGGGTTGACGTGATAGAGGATGGCAAACGGCGATGGTTGGTGGCCGAAGTTCTCGACCCGGTCGTGGATCGTCACGCCCCGGCGGCCGATGTGCGTCGAGATCGTCCGAGTGAGCCGGAGCTTGTCGCCGAACAGCACGCACTGCTCGACCGTGCCCGCGATCTCGATCCGGTACTCGTCGCCGTCCCAGCCCGAGCGGTCCTGGACCCGCTGCGCGGGCAGGTTCGCGTAGCGGCCGTGCAGGCCGAGCTCCTCGTCGCCGTCGGTGCCGGGTGGGCCGATGTTCGTGATCCCGCACGTCGTGAGCAACCCGGCGAAGAAGTTACGCAGCCAGCCGAGGCCGCGGGGGTCGTAGAACGCCGGGTGCACCTCGCCGTTCGCCGTCAGGTGCACCAGGCCGAGGCCGTTGTACGACGCGCGCGAGATGTCGAGGGCGCGGTCCGGCAGCACGGTGAAGCGAAACCCGGTGCCCGTGTCCACGTCGATCGCGCTGACGCCCTTGGCCGGCCCGTCGTCGAGGACGACGCGCCGCGTGCCGCCGAGCTGCGCCAGGTTGCCGACCCGCTCGTTGAGCTCCCGTCGCGTGTACGTCTTCCCGCCGATCTTCATCGTTCCCGTCCCCTTTTGCCCGACGACGCCTAAAGCATGATCGGCCAGATGCCCGTGAGCGTGCAGAACTCCTCGAGCGCGGCGTACAGGTGCTCGCCGTAGCCGAGGACGGCGTACTCGTTGTTCCAGTTCTGCAGCAGCGAGTCGATGTCGCAGTGGGCGGTGACGAACCCGTGCGGCCAGAACGGGATGCCGCACTCGAGCTGGCGCTTCCTGAGCTGCTTGGCCGGCGGCTCGAAGATCGAGCAGCGCGTCACGGCCATCTGGAACTCGCCGTCGACGCGGCTCACGCGCGCGAGCACGCCTTCACCGACCTTGCAGACGAGCTTGACCGACAGGCCGCCGGCCTCGCCCTCGGTCGGGATGCCGTGCTCGGCGAAGCCGGCCGGACCGAGCTTGCCGGCGAGCGACGGCGGGCACGCCCCGTCGCCGATGATCTTGATCTCGTTCGTTGACTTGTCGATGTGCTGCAGGTCGCCGTAGTAGACGGGCTCGGCGCTCAGCTTCGTGAGCAGCAGGACCGACAGCGCCGTGTTGAAATCGCTCAGCGTCGAGGTGCCGACGCCGTCCTCGAGCATCATGCTCTGGGCGAAGCAGGTGGCGGCGTAGTCGTCGGCGAGGCCGGGGAACGACTGGATCGTGTAGAAGTCCCACTCGTTCTTGCGCACGAGCTTCTTGATCGCCAGGTAGAGGCGCATCGAGCGCTCGTTCACGAGGTCGCTTGGCGGCGTCTTGTGGAAGAGCTTCTTGATTCGCGGCTGGAGCGCATTGAGCTGCCTGGTCGTGATCGCCTCGGCCGTCTTGATCAGCTCCGTCGTGTCGCGCGTGTCGATGTCGACGCCGAACATCTTCATCCATTGGCTTGGGTCGGCCACGCCGCACGTCTGGCCCATGCCGCGGCCGCCGAACGCGCCGATCGTCGACATGTTGAGCCAGTTCTTCATGTGCGCGCCCTGGCAGAAGCTGACGATCTTGGCGATCTCGGCCGGCTTGTCGGCCGCGCCGTAGACGAACTTGTGCTCGAGGCCGATCTCGTTCAGCGCCGCCGAGAGCACGAGCCCGCCGACGGGCCGCCAGCCCTGCGAGCCGGGATGCGTCCAGATCAGCACGCCCTTGCCCGTCGTCGCGAAGTCGCGGATGGCGCCGATCAGGTGCGCCGACCACACCCACGTGCCCGAGAACAGGATGACGCAGTCGACGCGGTCGTCGTCCTTCATCTTCTTGAGCGCGGCGCGGGCCTCGGCTTTCGAGGCGATCACCACGTCGTGCTTGACGAGCTTGACGCCCGCCTTTGTGAGCGCCTTCTTCGCATTGGCGACGATCTTGTCGTCGATGAACGGCGTGCCCATCGGGTCCTTGAGCCCGTCCTTGTGGACGCCGTAGACGATGAAACCGGCCGTCGGCGTAATCATGGCTCCGTTCCTCCTCCCTTCGGTTCGGCCGCGAGGATACAGGATGACGGTCCCTCCGGTCTACTCCGGAACGGCGCTGCCGTGCATCACGGATCCTCTCGCAGAGACGCAGAGCTCGCAGAGATAGGGGCTTTCAGCCTCTGCGGGCTCTGCGTCTCTGCGAGAGATCAAGCTCTCGTTAGGCGAGCAGGCGCACGAGCACCTGGAGCACGACGTTGGCGACGACGGCGGCGGCGAGGTCGTCGGCGACGATGCCCCATCCCCCCGGCAGGCGCTGAAGCTGGCGTATCGGCGGCGGCTTGACGATGTCGAGCACGCGGTTCAGGCCGAAGCCGACGGCGTACCAGTGCACGGCGAGCGGCACGAGGAAGAGCGTGACGGGAACGCTCACGAACTCGTCGAGGACGATCTCGCGCGGATCCGGGCGGCCGAACGCGCGTGCCGCACGGGCCGTGACGAACACGGCACATGCGACCAGGACGAGCAGGATGGCCGCCTCGATGGCCCAGTGAAGCCCGACGAGACGCAGGCCGATGGCGAGCGGGATGCCGACCAGCGCGCCGTAGGTGCCGGGCGCGCCGGGGAGACGGCCGAGGCCGAAGACGGTCGCCAGGGCGACACAGGCCGTGTGTCTGGGCCGGCCGAGCGGCGCCGCGTCAGCGGGCGTGGAGTTGGTCTCGGAGCTCCTCGACGATGGCAGCGATCTGGTCCTCCTCGAGCTCGGGGAA
>CAYUZG010000162.1:0-5469 GCA_964449605.1 uncultured Verrucomicrobiota bacterium
TCGCCGCGTGCGGCGACACGCTGTACATCAGAGCATCCTGGGGAGCGTCCGTGCTGAAGAGCACGGACTCGGGGCAGTCGTGGACACCGATCACCAACAATCATTTTCTCTCGAACCTGTTCGTTGATCCCACTGACCCGGCCACGCTCTACGCTGTGAATGACAAACGCGGCGTCCTCAAGAGCACCGACGCCGGCGCGACCTGGCGGACGCTCGACCCCGTCGCAAGCGCGCGCCTCTCCATGTGCCCGAACGATCCCAAGACGCTTTGGTGGCTCTTCCAATACGAGGCGAGTCTCGACTCGACGGACAACGGCAAGACCTGGGATCTGACGCGCAACACGATCCCGGACCTCTCCTTAACCGGCGTCGAGCACGACCCGGACGATCCCGACGCGTGGACCCTTAGGCTCGACTGGGGCGGACAGGAGTGGACGCTCGACCACGAGCATCGCTTCAGCCGGACGGACGGCGCCGACACGACCGGCCTCCAGGTGATTCGATCGGGCCAATCGAGCGGCGAGAACGGGCTGAGGCGCCTGAGCATCACCGTCCGCAAGATGCGCGGACGCCGCGGCTTGTCGGCCACCGGTGTCCACATCACGCGCGACGGCGGCAAGACGATTCGCTCCCCCGAGCTCCCGGTCGACGGCCTGCGGCTCGCGGCCTTGCGCGTTGATCCCGACGACCCCGACGTGCTGTATGCGGCGACGTGGAAGGCGGATGAATCCTATTACTTCTCGAGCGACAGCGGCCAGACGTGGGACCTGCTCTACTCGCCCAAGGACGATCCCGACCGCGAGCAGGCCGAGACGATCGCCCTCGTTCGCAAGCTGTTCCACCGCGGCATCCGTCCGGAGGACGATAGCCGGATCGTCTGCCATCCGTCGGACAGCAGCATCTTGTACGCAACAAGCAAGCGCGCCGCCATCCTCAAGTCCGAGGATGGGGGCGCCACATGGTCCGACGCTGGCCACGGCATCCGCATGAGCACTGTGCGGCTCATCGCCTGTCACCCGACCTTGCCGGGCACGGTGTACGCCCTGACCGAGACATACTTCCATCGCGACCACAAGTCGGACAACCGACACAGCCATGGCTGTAGCGGAAGCCCGTGCGGCATTCTGCAGGACACGGACCCGGTGTTCGCGCTCACGCTGCACCCGGCCGACGGCGAGCTCGCTGTTCTTTGCGCCAAACGCAGCGCGTGGTTGTGCCAGGACAGGCAGCACAGTTGGCAGGAGATCGAGCACGGCGTGCGCGGCAAGCCGGTCGCGTGCGTCTTCGATCCGGACGATGCCGACCGCTTCTACCTCCTCACGACGAGCGGCATCGCCGAGACGGTCGACCGCGGCGGCACCTGGCGGGACCGCGAGGTTTCTTCCCCAGAGAAGTGCGCCGGCTTCTGGCGCGTGCGCCAAACCTCGTCGGCGATCATCTACTCGGCCGACTTCGAGAAGCCGTTGCTTCGCAGCACGAACCTCGGCGCGACCTGGGAGACCACCGAGCTGCCGACGACCGACATCCGTGACTCGGACACGGCCGTCTACGTTCATCCGACCGATCCATCACACCTGCTTGTATTCTCATCGAAGGACGATCTCTTCCGGTCGACCAATGCCGGCCGCACGTGGCAGCACATCACGCTCGGGCCTGGTCTGCAGTGTGCTGCGTTCGACCCGAAGAACCCCGACGTGTTCTACATCGCCGCCGACGCCGTCTACCGCACGCGCGACGGCGGCAAGACGTTCGAGAAGCTCAGCAACGGCCTCCCGACCGCCCGCATCACGCAGATCGTCGTCTCGCCCGCCGACGGCGCCGTCTACGCCGCCACCGACGGCGCTGGCGTCTACCGCCTCGAGATCGGCGAACCCGAGCCCAACCGGCAATGGTAGTGATTGACGGAGCAGAGGGTTTCTTACAGTGCTGGCATCATCCACTAGCAGGTTGCTGAAAAACGTGCCTGGGCCGAGCGGGTGCCTCATGAGGGCCGAAGGCCCGGCGGATGCTAGCCTGGGCCGTAAGGCCCGGGTTCTCGACCAGAAAACACATCCATTGAGCCCTGAAGGGGCGATACAAGCGCTGTGCACAACAAGACGATTTCATAATCCAAGGGTTTTTTCAGCACCCTGTTAGCTCGGAGCACAGTCAACACGGAGAGACAGCAATGCTTCGTTCTTCTCGTCGATGGCTCGCGTTCTTGATCGGTGCCGTCGCCCTCGTGCTCGCGTGCCCCGGCGGCGCCTTGGCGGCAACTGCGCCGGGCGACTCGGGCAGCGTCGAGGCCGAGACCCAACAGGCCAAGTCATATCGCTGGGTCAACGAGGGCGGCCCGTACGGCGGCAACGTCTTCACCGTGACCCTGTGCGTGGGCACCCCGGACGTCCTGTACGCGGCCACCTCGAACGGCGTCTTCAAGTCCACCGACGGCGCCGCGACGTGGCAGCCCACCGGCCCGCTTCGCAGGGACGGGAGCCAAACCCTAGTATCGGACGTCGCGGTCAGCGCCACGGACGCCGACATCGTCTATGCCGCCGACGGCAGCCTTCACAAGAGCACGGACGGCGGCGCGTCGTGGACAACGCTCCGGCCGGACGGCCGAAGAAGCGGCGGCGCGAACGGCGTCGAGGTCGACCCCAAGGAGCCGGACACCGTCTACGTCTGGGACCAGAGCCGCGGTGTGTGCAAGAGCACCGACGGCGGCGAGAGCTGGGAGATCAAGAGCACGGGCCTTTCCAACTTCGCCTTCTGGTCTTTCGAGGTCGATGCGCACTTCCCGGCAACGCTCTTTGCCGTCACGTGGTGCAAGCAGGCCACGTATGTCTCCAGCGACGGCGGGGCCACATGGAGCAAGTCCGACGGCACCATCGAAGATCTCACGATCAAGAAACTCGAGAGAGACCCCGACAACCCGAAGGCCTTCACCCTGGTGCTTGTCGACAATGACCGCGAGCTCATCTTCGAAAGCCCCAACGGCATGAACTGGAACACCCGGTCCAAGAACGCGTGGCACTTGATGCCCATGCAGCTCAGCATCGACAAGGACGACCCTAAGTCGATGTCGTTGCCCATTCTCAACCACGACGCACGGGACGTGTTCGTCACAACCGACGGCGCCGAGACCTGGCATCTCGTCGAGCTGCCCTTCGAGCCCAGGGAGCTCAAGGCGATGCGGGCCGACAGCACGCGGGCCGGCATCCTCTACGCCGCCAGGCAAAAGGACGTCTACTACTTCTCCGACGACGGCGGCGAGTCGTGGGAGTTCTTCTACTCGGCCGAGTCCGACCCGGACGCCGAACAAACCGCCACGATCGACGAGCTGCGCACGTGCTTCTTCTATGGCATCGGCCCCGATGACGGGCGACTCCGGTGGAGGGGCTCGAGGATGATCCCGCACCCGTCGGACCCCGACATCGTTTACCGCGCCGATTACCCATCGGCCGGCGTGCTCAAGACCGTCGACTTCGGCAAGCACTGGGCAGCCGCCAATCAGGGCCTCAGCGCCTACCCGACGCGCAGCATCGCGTGCGACGGCGACACACCGGGAGTCGTCTACGCCTGCAGTGCGTATGCGGTCCACAAGAGCACCGATGGCGGCAAGAGCTGGAAAGAGGCCAAGCCGACCCGACTGATGAACGGTGCGCTGCTGGCCGTCCATCCGCTCGACCCGCAGATCGTCCTCGTCGCCGAAAACTACCAGCGGTCTTCGGCCGACATCAGCGCCGACGGCGGCGAGACCTGGCGCCAGATCGAGGAGATCTCGGCGAGCCGCGTCGAGGCCATCGTCTTCGACTCAAAGAACGCCGACACCTTCTACATCCTCGCCGACACCGGGATATTCGAGACAACCGACCGCGGCCGCACCTGGCATTCGACGGGCCGGCCGTTCAAGACAAGCTACCACATGCTGAGCGGCAATTTCCCCGGCACCTGTCAGGCGAGCGCCGACGTCATCTACCAGATCCACGACCAGAGGAAGCTCCTCCGAAGTACCGACGTCGGTCAGACGTGGAAGGAGCTCACACTGCCGAAGACGGCCAGCTACATCCGGTCTGTTCACGTCTATTCCGTCGATCCGAGGCGCGTTATTGTCGCCGACCAGCGAAACAAGCTGTCCATCTCCGACGACGCCGGCGACACGTGGCGCGCAATCCCCGCAGCGCGCAGACTGCGCCGGAACGGCTGGTGGGTGCACTGCATCGGCATGGATCCCGCGGACCCCGACGTGTTCTACGTCAGTTGTCCGTATGGTGGCGGGGGCATCTTGCGCACGCAAGACGGCGGCAAGACGTTCGACGAGCTGGCCACGGGTCTCCCCGGTCCCCACGTCGTGCAGATCGTCGTCTCGCCCGCCGACGGCGCCGTCTACGCCGCGACAGACGGCGCGGGCGTCTACCGCCTCGTGATCGAGGAAGAGACCAAGCCCGACGAGAATGAGGAGTAATCATCCAATGCGAAGCGCATCTTTGGTTCTGCTGACCGGCTTTGTGCTGCTCATCTTCGCCGTACCGGTCGCCCGGACCGCGACGCCAACCGAGGCCGAGTCGGAGACCGAACCGATTACCGCCGTCGTCACGCAGGCCGGCCCGCACCGCTGGGTCAACCCGGCCGGCCCGTCCAGTGGCGACGTCACAGCGCTGGCCCTGTGCAGGGACAAGCCGGAAGTCCTGTATGTCGCCTGCTCGTACGGCGTCTACAAGTCCACCGATGGCGCCGTCACCTGGCAGCCCACGGCGTTGTTGCGGAGTGACGGACGGGCGCACGCCGCCGAGGACGTCGCCGTCGATCCAACAAACCCGCTCGTGGTCTACGCCGTTGACGGCGACGGCGTGTTCAAGAGCACCGACGGCGGTGGGTCCTGGAGCGAACTCGACCCCGGCCGCGAGCGGTGGTCCGATGCAAGGGCCATCGTGGTTGACGCGGCGAACCCGGACACCGTCTACGTTGAGGGCGGGGCAGCGGGCGTCTTCAAGACCACCGATGGCGGCGCCACCTGGGAGATCAAGAACAACGGCCTGCATCACCACGCAGGATTCGGCCATTTCGGCATGGACCCGCGGTTCCCGAGCATCCTCTACGGCGTCCCAGTCCTCCGCTGGTGGCACTTCATGTCGGAGGACGACGGCGCCACCTGGAGCCCGGCGGGCTACGCCGGCAGAGAAGGTGACGACAAGAGCCGCGTTTCGGTCCAAAGCTTCACGAGAGACCCCGACGACGACAAGCGGCTCACGATCGGCCTCGTTTGCGACGGCACGCCTGCCCGCTTCGAAAGCGCCGATGCCGGCAAGACCTGGCAGCCGCGGGGGTCCGTGCCGCCGGGCCTGTGGATCGACGCCCTGCAGACTGCCCAGAGCAAGTCGGGCTCGATGATGCTCTGGATCCACGAAGACCGACTCCTCTACATCACAACCGACGGCGCCGACACCTGGCGCGCGGTAGGACTGCCCTTCCAGGCCCGCCGTTTGCGGG
>CAYUZG010000163.1:0-5463 GCA_964449605.1 uncultured Verrucomicrobiota bacterium
TGAACTGGTCGCGCAGGTACGGTTGGTTGAACCAGGCAAGCGACAGCTCGCCCGTGTCATCGCGAATCCGGACGGTTACGAGGCTGCGGCGCCACGTGTAGCGTCGGCGGCGGACGGACGTGATCGTGCCGATCGCGGTGATCTCGTCGCCGCCGCGGCACTCGGCGAGCGGCGTGACGGCCCGGCGGTCCCTGTAGGCGCGCGGGCAATGCCAGAACGCGTCGCGGACCGTGGTCACGCCGAGGCGGGCGAGCAGCCGCGCCCGCGCCGGGCCGACGCCTGTGACGTGGGAAACAGGCTGGTCGAGGAAGGCGGACGTCATAGAGCCGCCCATCGTGGGGGTCGATACAATCCGGCGGCAGTCTAGCGCGCTCACGGGAGGGGGTCTAGTCGTTTTCCGTCTCGCCGCCGTCGAGACCGAGGATCCGCTGGGTCGTCTTGAAGTGGAGCTTGGCGACCTTGGTGAGCTGCTGGATGCCGCGCTGCTCGATGAACCGCCTGCCTTGTTCGATCACCTGCTTCGACGCGCCCTTGGGCAGCTCGATGTCGAACGTGTCGCTGAGCTTCTTGAGCCGGGTGAGAAACTTGGCGCGCGCGACGATCGACGCAGCGGCCACGACGATATCTCGCTCACCGCCGTGCATCTGCTCGAGCTCGACCGTGCGGCCCTTCTTCATGAGCGCGTTGCGCACGAGCGACTTGTTGCCGAACTGGTCGAGGACCGCTTTGCTGCAGGGCACTTCGGACAGGATGTTCTCAATCACGCGGGCGTGGCCCCACGCGAGGATCTTGTTCAGGTTGCCCATCCCGTCGTAGAGCACGTTGTACTTCTCGGGCCCGACGATAACGACCTTTGTCTTGAGCTTCGAGTTGATCGCGGCTGCGAGCTTCAGGGCGCGTTGGTCCGAGACCTTCTTGCTCTCGCGGACCTTGAGCTCGTGCAGAATCTTGACGCCCGAGGCGTCCGCGTGCACGCCGGCGACCACCAGCGGTCCGAAGTAGTCGCCCTTGCCGCTCTCGTCCACGCCGATGCGCTCCTCGAAGGACAGGTTCTCGTCGAGCAGATGCTCGTAGCCGAACTTGATCTCCCGGAGCAGTTGCGGCTCGAGGTAGTAGCGGACGAAGTCGGCCGTGCCCTTGCCCTGCACAAGGAGCTTGCCGTTCGTGTAAGCGGTGAGGCTTATGTTGCTGCCCGACGCGGCGAAGTGGCTGTACTTGGGGTGGCGAAACTCGTAGCCCTTGGCCTCGAGATAGCGCCGGAGCTCGCCGAGCTGTTCGCGCGTGAGCGACGTGATGTAGTTGGTGACAGTGTCGACCTCGGTCATGGCTTTCCCCACTGTGGCAGGAGAGCGACCCCTCTGGTTGCTTCAGCATAGTGACTGTGCGGTGCTTTCGTCAAGCGGGATTCTTGCGCGCGGCGGGGCGGTTGCTGAGGCGTCTAGAGCATCTCGCGCAGGCGCTCGATCGAGAAGTGGCGGCCGGGGCATACGGTATACCCTTTGATCACGTCGCGGTGGCCGATCACGTTGCGGCGCGGGATGCGCTCGCGTTGTCGGAGCCGGCGCACGAGCGCCACAAGCGCCTCCATCTGGGCCTCGGTCGGCTCGGTTTCCTCGAAGTTGCCGACGAGACAGATGCCGATGCCGATCTCGTTCATGCGGTTCTGCGGCGACTTGGCGTGCGCGCCGGGCTGCTGCCTGGCCCAGCGCGGCCCGGCCTCGATCCAGCCGTCGGGCGTGCGGCTGCCGTTGCCGATGACGAAGTGGTAGCCGAGCCCGTTCGGCCAGCCGCGCACGTTCGTGTGGAAGTCGTTGATCGTGCGCGCACAGTCCGAGGTGGTGGCGCTGTGATGGATCACGATGTAGCGCCAGCGGCGATGCCTAACGCCGCGCGGCGTCTGGGTCAGCGCGACGACGCGCTCGGCGAGCGACTCGGGCAGGCGGGCGTCCGGCCCCGACGGCACAAGGAGCACCTGGTTCGGGTGGATGCGCGACGGGTCGTTGATCGCGTTGAGCGAGGCCACGCCGTCGGGCGTGACGCCGAACCGCGCGGCGATCTCGGAGAGCGTGTCGCCGGGCTCGACGACGACGAGGTGCGTGTCGAACCTGTCTCGGCGGCCCGTGAACGATAGGAAGATCACGAGCGCGAGCGCCACGACCGGCACGCACATGAGCAGCGCTGCTGCCGATTGCCTGATGAACGTTCGGCGCCCCATGGCCGTCGACTATCCGGTGCACGGCGTTTCCGCCGCCATTGCTGCCTGAAGCACCGGCAGGGGATAGAGGAAGTACGGGAAGTCCCTGGCGCCGAGGCGCTGTTGATCTGCGAGCGCTTGGCGCGCCTCGGCGAGCGCCTCATTGTTCGAGCGCCCATCGTCGGCAATCGTGCCGAGGAGCCGCTGCCGGATCGACTCGATCTGCTCGTGTTCGTGTCGCGTCAGGCGGGCGCCGGAGGCGGCGAGGACACGTCGTTTCTCGAGTCGAAGCGGGTTGGACTCCGGCACGAACTCGTCAGGGTTCCACGTCATGCGCCGGGCGCGGTAGGCGAGCTCGCGTACGCGCTCGTCGAGACCGTCGTCGAAATCGAGCGGCAAGCGCGCCGTGAGCGAGGCAACGCCGAACGAGGGCGGTTCGAGGCGAAGGGTGTCGCGGATGATCGCGTCGGTCGCCTGGTCGTAGTTGCCGCCGCTGACGCCGTGGACGAACACGTCGGCGACGCAGAGCCGAATGAACATCGTCAGCGTGAGCGCCTTCGGCCGGAGCTGGATGGTGGGCAGCAGCTCGTCGAGCTCGGCGCGGGTGCGAAACTCGCCGACGGCTGTCCGATGGGCGAACAGCGTGGTCTTCTTCCCATCGGACTCGACGTAGACGGGCGAGCGCAGACCTTTGTCGTCGAGATGCCACAGCGGCACCTCGAGCCGGGCGCCGTCGCGCCGAAGGTCCGGGAACGGGTTGACGCGCGTGCGAATCCGCCGCGCACGGCGATGCTGGTCGAGGGCGTTGTTGTGCGCGGCGAGGAAACCGGCGGCATCGTGGATCAGTGCGGCGGCGAACGCGCGGAACTCGTCAGTCTCGCAGAGCGCGGTCAAGGGCACCTCGTGCACGAGCGGCGTCGGGAAGTAGCGCCGGCGATAGGCGGTGAGCATCGCTGCGAGCGATTCGTGCTGGGGGTACTCCTCACGGTGGATGGCGGCGAATCGGTCGAGGGCGTCGAGGATGTCGTCGCAGTCGAGGCGGGCCGCCGTGCGCCGCACCTCGCTGAGCTGCGCCTCGAAGGCCCGGCGGTCCGGCTTGGGGGCGCGCGCGAGCACCATGCGGCCCGGCGTCCGCGCCATGGCGATCTTGGCGATGGCTATCGTATCGCCTCGCCGCGCCGGGACTTTGATGCTCAGGGTCTCGGCTGTGTCGCTCTCGACGACGATGTTGACGCACACGGCCTCGCGGCCGACCTGGTTCAGGACGTCATACTTGTAAAGGATGCCGGGGTGCGGCAGGCCCGGCTGGTGGCCGGTGGCGAGCAGCGGCCGCTCGTCGTCCGCGTCGCACTTGCAGAGCGCCAGGACACGCCGCCGCAGGCCGGCGCGAAGCTCGATGAGAGGCGTGGGGCCGATCGAGACGCCTGCCGCGTCGAGGCGCTCGCGGTTGGCGATCGCCGCGGGCACGAGTTCGCCGAGCGGGGGCACGAGCAGGCGCTCGTTCGGCCTGGTCGGAACGACGAAGTGCACTCGGTGATGCCTCGCCTGCGGGTGATGCAATCGATACGCCAGTCTAGCAGAAAACGAGGGGACGCGGAAGCGAAGCGCTAGAGCGTCACGGCGCTCTGGGGCGCGAGCTTCGGCGCGTCGGTCAGCAGGGGGGCCACGGTCTCGCGCAGGTACTCCTGCACCTGTTCGGGCGCCCGGCCGGTGTGCAACTCGGGGCGCATGAGCGCGTCGAGCGCGGCGCGGTCGAGCCCGAAGTGCTTCCGGTCGCCGGCGAGGCGCTCAACCAGGTCGGACGGCCTACCCGCCTTGACCAGTTCGGCCGCCTTGAGGGAATGCTCGCGGATGCGCCCGTGCAGCGCCTGGCGGTCGCCGCCGTGCTTGACCGCCTCCATCAGGACGGTCTCCGTGGCGATGAAGGGGAGCTCGGCCTCGACATGCGCCCGGATCACCTCGGGCCGCACGATAAGGCCGCCCGCGATGTTGTGGATGAGCGTCAGCACGGTGTCGGCGGCGAGGAAGGCGTGCGGGATCGTGATGCGCCGGTTGGCCGAGTCGTCGAGCGTGCGCTCGAGCCACTGCGTCGCCGCCGTCTGCTGCGCGTTCACGACGAGGCTCATCAGGTAGCGCGCGAGCGCCCCGGCCCGCTCGGACCGCATCGGGTTGCGCTTGTACGCCATCGCCGACGAGCCGACCTGCGACTTCTCGAACGGCTCCTCGACCTCGCGCAGGTGGCACAAGAGCCGCACGTCGGTGGTGAACTTGTGCGCGCTCTGGCCGATGCCGGCGAGCGCTTCGAGGACCTGCGTGTCGATCTTGCGCGTGTAGGTCTGGCCCGTGATCGTCAGTACCGTCGAGAACCCCATCGCCTCGGCCACCATCGCATCGAGCTTGACGACCTTGGCGTGATCGCCCTCGAAGAGCGCCAGAAAGCTCGCCTGCGTGCCCGTTGTGCCCTTGACGCCGCGGAACGGCAGCTCGTCGAGCCGGCGCGTCACCTCGCGGTAGTCGAGCACCAGGTCCTGCAGCCACAGGCACGCACGCTTGCCGACGGTGGTGAGCTGCGCCGGCTGGAAGTGGGTGAAGCCGAGCGTCGGGAGCGCCTTGTGCTCGTCGGCGAACCCGGCGAGCGCGCGGATGCACTGCGCCAGCCGCGCTTGGACGAGCTTCAAGCCCTCGCGCATTTGGATAAGCTCTGTGTTATCACAGACGAACACGCTCGTCGCGCCGAGGTGGATGATGCCCTTCGCCTTCGGGCACTGCGCGCCGTAAGCCGCGATATGGGCCATGACGTCGTGGCGCAGCTCGCGCTCCTTCGCGTCGGCCACGTCGTAGTTGATCTCATCGACGTGGGCCTCGAGCTCGGCGATCTGCTCGTCGGTGATCGGCAAGCCGAGGGTCTGCTCGGCCCGCGCAAGCGCAACCCAGAGGCGCCGCCAGGTGCGGAACTTGAAGTCGTCCGAGAAGATCGCGGCCATCTCGCGGCTCCCCCAGCGGTCGACGAACGGATTGGCGTACAGGTCGTGGCTCACGGGTTGCCCTCCGGCATGTCGGCTTTCGACAAACCCAGTCTCACACAGCGCCGGCGCCGAAGTCAACGCTCGCCTGGCCCCAGCAGCGGCCGGTCACGAGCGCCGGGCCCGGTTGAACTTGAGTTTCCAGCGCACGGCTTTGCTCGTGAGGCTGCGCAGGATCAGGCGGACGGTCGACGGGGTGTGGTGGCGGGTCTGCACGTCGGCGATATCGGCCTCGGCGCCGATGAA
>CAYUZG010000164.1:0-5401 GCA_964449605.1 uncultured Verrucomicrobiota bacterium
AGCCGGCTCGCGACGCCCAAGCACCTTCAGGCGATCATCGGCGAGCGCACGATGCTCCAGCAGACGGTGGACCGGCTTGACGGGCTCGTGCCGCCGGAACGGACGTACGTCGTGACGGCCGAGGCGCAGCGGGCGCAGGTGGTCGAGCAACTGCCGCAGCTTGATCCGGCCAACGTGCTCGGCGAGCCGGTGGGGCGCAACACGGCGCCGGCGATCGCCCTGGCGGCGGCGGCGCTCAGCAAGCGCGACCCGGACTCGACGATGATGTCGCTGCACGCCGACGCGGCGATCGGCGCAAAGGGCCTCGACGTGTACCGGCGGACGCTGCTCGATTGCTGCACGGCGGCGGAGGAAACGGGCGGGTTGGTCACGATCGGCATCGTGCCGACGCACGCCTCGACGGGCTACGGGTATATTCACCGCGCGGCGGACGCCGGGCTCGGCTGCGAGACGGACATCTACGCCGTCGAGCGGTTCGTCGAGAAGCCCGACGAGCGGACGGCGCGCGAGTATGTGAGCCAGGGCGACTACTACTGGAACAGCGGCATCTTCGTCTGGACGGTCGCGGCGATCTGCGACGCGTTCGAGCGGCACATGCCGAAGCTCTACGCCGGCCTCGTCGAGATGCGGGACGTGATCGACACGCCCGCGCAGGCGGACGTGATCGGGCGCGTGTACGAGCGGCTCAAGGCCGAGCCGATCGATACGGGCGTGATGGAGCGCGCGGAGAACGTCTACACGGCGGCCGGCGCGTTCTTGTGGGACGACGTCGGCTCGTGGGCGTCGCTGGCGAATCACGTCGAGGCGGACGAGTGCGGCAACATCGTCGTCGGGCCGTTCGAGCATATCGGCGCGAAAGACTGCATCGTGTCGGGCGACGGGACGCTCATCGCGGCTATCGGCGTCAAGGACCTCGTCGTGGTGAAGACGGAGGACGCGCTGCTGTTGTGCGCGCGTGACCGGGTGCAAGAGGTCAAGGAGCTTGTCGGGAAGCTGAAGGCGCGCGACGATCTGAAGGGCTATCTGTAGACGATGGGCGGGCGTGTACTCGGCGTCGATTACGGCGAACGGCGGATTGGGCTCGCGGTGAGCGACGCGCTCGGGCTGACGGCGCAGCCGGTCGGGACGGTGACGGTGTCGAGCCCGCGCGAGGCGATGGGCGCCGTCGAGGATGCGGTCCGCGAGCACGACGCCGTGCACGTTGTGTTCGGGTTGCCGAGGACGCTGCGCGGCGAGATCGGGCCGAAGGCGCGCGAGACCATCCGCTTTGTCGCCTTTTTCCAACGCGGTTCGGCTGTCCCGGTGAGTCTGTGGGATGAGCGGCTGACGACGGCGTCGGCAGGGCGCGTGTTCGACGAGGCGAACGTGAGCAGCCGCAAGCGTCGAGGCAAGGTGGACACGGTCGCGGCGCAGTTGATCTTGCAGAGCTATCTGGACGCGCATCGCCACCGCACGGGAGACAAGAGCGAATGACGCAGGTGACGACACTCGATGGCGGGCTACGGGTCGTGACGGTGGAGTTGCCGGAGCGCGCATCGGTCGCGGTCGGCGTCTGGGTGCGCTGCGGTTCGCGCGACGAGCCGGCGCGGCTCAACGGGATTTCGCACTTCATCGAGCATCTTGCATTCAAAGGGACGCGACGGCGCTCGGGCGAGGAGATCACGCGTGAGATCGAGGGTGCGGGCGGCTCGGTCAACGCGTCGACGGGCGAGGAGAACACATTTTACTACGCGCAGGTGCTGCCCGAGAACCTTGAGCTCGCCGTTGACGTGCTTCTGGACATGATCGTTGGGCCGGCGTTCCGCGCCGGCCAGCTCGACGTACAGAAGGACATTGTCCTCGAGGAGATCCGGATGATCGAGGACCGGCCGGCGAGCCTCGTCGAGGAGCTGTTCAGCGAGGCGCTCTGGGACTCGCATCCACTTGGCCGGCGCATCGTCGGCACGGCGCGGTCGATCCGAGCGATCTCGCGTGCGGACCTCGTCGGGTACCATCGGCGGATGTACGGGCGCAACGCGTGCGTGGTGGCGCTGGCTGGTCGTGTGCGCCACGACGAGGCGGTGCGCCTCGTGCGCGCTGCGGCTCGACGGATGCCTGCGGGGCGCCGGCAGCGCTTCCGGCCGGCGAGCAACCGGGGCGGTGCGCCGCGCATCTGTATGCAGCCGCGTGAGACGGAGGAGGCGCACGTCGTGCTGGGGTTCCGGACGTTTCCGCGGGATCATCCGGCGCGTTTCGCGCTGAAGCTTGCGAGCACGCTGCTCGGCGAGAATATGAGCTCGCGGCTGTTCGAGAACGTGCGCGAGAAGCGCGGCCTGGCGTATTCGATCCAGAGCGGGATCGACCGGTACGTCGACACCGGATGCGTCTACGTCGGCGGCGGGTTCGATACGGCGCGCGTGACGACGGCGTTGCGCGCCATCGTGCGCGAGCTCGACCGCCTGCGGGCTCGTCGAGTGCCGCGGGCCGAGCTCGAGCGTGCGAAGCGCTACGTGGTCGGGCAGTTCACGATGGGGCTGGAGCGGAGCATGAGCCGTATGGTATGGGTGGGTGAGAACCTGCTGCTGAGCGGGCGCGTGCCCGACGCGGCGCGCGTGATGCGGCGCATCGAGGCGCTGACGGCCGACGACGTGCAGCGCGTGGCGCGGATGGTGTTCCGGCCTCACCGGATGGGCCTGGCCTATATCGGGCCGCCGCAGGACGAGGCGTGCTTGACGCGAAGCGTTGAGTTGTAGGATCGGGTGACGAATGGCACGAGCGTTTCCGGACACGCGGGTCGTGATCGCGCCGTCGATCCTGGCGGGCGATTTCGCCAGGCTGGGCGAGGAAGCGCAACGCGCCGAAGAGGCGGGCGCGGACATTCTGCATCTCGACGTGATGGACGGCCATTTCGTTCCGCCGATCACGTTCGGTCCGCAGGCGGCGGCGTCGATCCGGCGCCACACGTCGCTATTTCTCGACGCGCACCTCATGGTGGATAACCCCGAGCGGATCATCCCGCAGTTCTGCGACGCCGGGGTCGATAACATCACGTTCCACGTCGAGGCGTCCAAGGATGTCGGGGCGAACATGGAGCGGATACGTGCCGCCGGCGTGCGCGTCGGGCTGACGCTGAATCCCGACACGCCGGTCCAGGCGATGTTCCCGTACCTCGAGCAGATCGACATGCTGCTCGTGATGAGTGTGCATCCGGGCTACGGCGGGCAAGCGTTCATGCGCGAGAGCATCGAGCGGATCATGGCGATTCGCCGACGGGCTGGCGAGCTCGGCACGCGGCTCGATATCGAGGTGGACGGCGGGATCGATCGCACGACGGCCCCACTGGTGGTGCAGGCGGGCGCGAACGTGCTCGTGGCGGGGACGTTTCTGTTCGAGGCGAAGGACATGGCGGCGGCGATCAGGGAGCTTCGAGGCAATGGCGGACGCGACGCTCAATAGGACCGACATCAAGTTCGGCACCGACGGCTGGCGCGGCGTCATCGCCGATACGTTCACGTTCGACAACGTGCGAACCGTCTCGCAGGCGACGGCCGATTACCTGCGGACGCTCGGCAAGCCCGAGGTGCGCGTCGTGATCGGCTACGACACGCGGTTCCAGTCCGAGACGTTTGCGGCGCTCGCGGCCGAGGTGCTGGCGGCGAACGGGATTCATGTCGTGCTGAGCACGCGGGCGATCCCGAGCCCGTGCGTGTCGTGGGCGATCAAGGAGCACGGGTTCGACTCGGGCGTGATGTTCACGGCGAGCCACAATCCGCCCGAGTTCAACGGCTTCAAGTTCAAGGCGGCGTACGCGGGCTCGGCCGACAAGGCGCTCACGTCGAAGGTTGAGTCGCACCTGCACCGGACCGAGCCGCGGATCGTGCCGCTCGACAAGGCGAAGGCGGATGGCCGCGTCGAGGAGATGGATTTGGTTCCCGGCTACCTCGACGGGGTGCGCGCGTTCGTGGAGTTCGAGCGGATCGCCGCGTCCGGTCTGCATGTCGTGGCGGACGCGATGTACGGTGCGCAGCAGCGGTTGATGCACACGCTGCTCGATGGCACGACGTGCACGGTGGACGTGATCCGCGGCGAGCGGAACCCGAACTTCCCGGGCATCCACCCCGAGCCGATTCCGCCGCATACGGAGGCGCTTCAGCGCGCCGTGCGCGAGCGGGGCGCCGACGTGGGGCTCGGCGTCGACGGCGACGCGGACCGGATCGGCGCGTGCATGGCGAGCGGCGAGTTCGTGAGCCCGCACCAGATCTTCGCGATGCTGTTGCTGCATTTCCTGGAGAATCGCCAGGGGACGGGCCTCGTCGTGAAGACGATTTCGAGCACGACGCTTGTCGAGAAGATCGTGCGCAAGCACGGGCTCGAGCTCGTCGAGGTGCCGATCGGCTTCAAGCATATTTGCGAGCTGCTGCGGACGCGTGACGTCCTGATCGGCGGCGAAGAGAGCGGCGGCATCGGGTACAAAGGGTATATCCCCGAGCGCGACGGGACGCTGAGCGGGTTGCTGCTGCTCGAGCTGATGGCGACGACGGGCAAGCGGCTCGACGATATCATGGCGGAGCTCGACGCCGAGTACGGCACGTTCCGCTACCGGCGGGTCGACGTGGAGTACCCGCTCGAGCGCAAGGACGATCTGCTGCGGCACTTGGCGGAGAACCCGCTCGCGGAACTGGACGGCTCGCGCGTCGTCGAGGTGAAGACATACGACGGTGTGAAGTTCATTGCGGAAAACGACGATTGGCTGCTCGTGCGGCCGTCGGGCACGGAGCCGGTGCTGCGGGTTTACGCGGAGGCGAAGTCGTTCGAGGTTGTGGACGTGCTGCTGGCGCTCGGCGAAGCGAAGGCGAGGAGCATCCTGTGATGACGAAGCCGGTCGTTGCGGTCGATCTGGGCGGGACGAACGTGCGGTTCGCGCTGGTCTCGTCGACGGGCAAGGTGATGGCGCGGCGGCAACGAGGCAGCGAGAGCCATGAGGGGCCGGCGCGCGCGCTCGAGCGGATCCTGGAGGGAATCGGCGCGGTGATCGAGGAGGCGTCGCGCGATGTGGCCGGCATTGGAATCGGCGCGCCAGGCCCGGTCGACGCGCGGCGCGGCGTTTTGCTGGTCTCCCCCAATATGCCCGGCTGGCGGAACGTTAGGCTCAAGGCGGCGGTCGAGAAGCGCTTCTCTGTGCCGTGCACGGTGGCGAACGACGCCAACTGCGCCGGGCTCGGCGAGCACTGGGTTGGCGCCGGCAAGGGCGTCGCCAACATGCTGCACTACACGCTGGGCACCGGGATCGGCGGCGCGGCCATTGTCGAGGGGCGCCTGCTCGAGGGCGCCGATCTCCTCGGCGGCGAGCTGGGGCACGTGACCATCGTGCCCGACGGGCTCGTGTGCGGCTGCGGCAACCGGGGGTGCGTCGAGGCGTACG
>CAYUZG010000165.1:0-5362 GCA_964449605.1 uncultured Verrucomicrobiota bacterium
AATCACCCCGATGAGCAGCTCACAAACAAACGCTGTGAGAAATGCGGGCTAGTCCGCCTTCAACGGAGCTACTCAATAAACCTTCTTTTCTGCCCTGCGAGCAGGCCCGGGCGAGAGTGAAAGGAAGGTTATTATGTCTCGCGTACTCCCACCACATCCTCACGTCGACCGCCTGAAGAACGAAGCCAAGGCTCTCTTGAAGGCACACCGCGCGGGCGACACTGCCGTCTGCCCGACACTCCGAACGCTTCACCGCTTCCGAGATGCCACCGACAAGGACATCCTCGCAGCGGACATCCCACTTCAGGAAGCTCAGTTCGCTCTGGCGATGGACTACGGCTTCAAGGACTGGGACGATCTCTCTCGCAAGATCGAGAGCATACGGCGGGCGTCGGGCCAACAGCCCTCGGTGCGCCCGGGAGCGTTCCTTCTCGAGAACGTTCCGCCAGGCGGGAACGGCGTGAATCGGTTCATCTACGGCTATTCCATGTCACTCAGTCGGTGCGGAACGTGTTGCGACTACGACACGATGATGGGCGACAGCGGCATCGCCTTCATCCTCCAAGCCGACTCGGTTCATACCCCCTACGGCAAGCCGGTCAAGCAATTGGACATCGGCTGGTGGCCGCTGGATCCCTGGGGGGCGCTGCTACGGCTGGACTTCCTCGGCAAGGTTTGCGGCAGGGAGTTGCGGTCGCTACCGTTCAGCGATAGCGAATGCGAAGCCGACGCTGCCAAACATTATCTGGATCGCTTCCATGCTGCGATTGTCGAAGCATTGCACAAGGATCAGCCGCCGATAGCCGTGGAAAACGATGTGCGGCTTGTGTGTGGCTACGATGATGGCGAACCTCCGCTTCTGGGACAAGTCAGTTGTTTGCCGGAGGAGAAGATCTCGCGACTCGCGAAGTACCCTTGGCGAGTAGTCGTCCCGGGCAAGGCCGTCACGCCCATGGATCGCACCCAAGCCGATGGCGAGGCGCTCAGGTTTGCCGTGGCCCTCGCGAAGGATCAACTCGGGGGTCTCGCTCCAGCCAACAAGCTCGGATGGCAAGACGCGTTCGCTCTCTGGTCCCGCCTCCTGCGAGACCCCGAAGGCTGGGGAGCACACTTCTACCACGCCAATCTGCTGGGACACCTCCGGCCGCATCGGGCCGCAGCCGTACGGTATCTCCGCAGCATGGCACAGCGTCATCCCCAACGCGTGGCGTCTCTGCTGGAGGAGGCCGCGGCCATCTACGTGGAAGAAACGGAAACGCTTAAGACGGCTGACGTCAGCAAGGAGACTCTGGCGGCGCCGGCAGGCCGCGAACAACTGGCCGAGCTGGTTGAACGCGTTGCCCTGCACGATCATCAAGCTGTCGAGCGAATAGAGGCTGCACAGGCGGCGATTGGTTGATCCGTCGCGGCAAACAACGGCGCGCTCGTCGAACCAGAGAGCGCCGGAACGGGCGGCAGACTCGCCGTACACCTTGTCAGCAACGGGATGCGAAAACGCCCGGCCAGTCCCGTGGTCGGGCGTTTCCGCTATCTTGAACCGGTGGCGAATCCCGTCGGATTGGTTTTGGCTCCCCACGATCTGCGGCGACCGTGCTTTCCCTCAAAGGAAGCGAAAGGAAGCGCTTGACACGGGCGGCCTGATGCGCGATGATTCTCCTGGTGCTGAGGGACGCCGCCTGGCCTGCGGAAAGAACCGAGTTCACCTTCCGCAACGTTTGCTAGAAACCTTCTTTTCTGCCCACGTACGCAGGCCCTGGGCGGGAACGGAAAAGGAGGTCTGTCATGTCTCTCTCACTCCCACCCAATCCAAGCCTCAGGCAGCTTCGTCATCAGGCCAAAGACATCCTCAAGGCCCAGCGAACGGGCGATGCGGCCGGATGCCACGTGCTCCGGAAGCTCAGGCGGTTCTCGGATGCCGCGGACGAGCAGATTCTGGGCACGCACGTGACACTGCACGAGGCGCAGTTCGCGCTCGCTTTGGAGTACGGCTTCGCGAGCTGGGACAAGCTGCGGCGCCACGTGCGGGCGGAGCAGGCGACGGGCGCAAGCACGCTCGAGGCCGTGATCGCTCGCAGCGCCGAAGAGATCCCCGAGTACGCTGGAGCCGGGGTCGCGCTCGGAGTCGTCGCCGCTCTGAACCATGCCGGCGTGGACATCGACCTCATGGAGTTCGCGGCGGCAACCGGGTGGGCCTTCAGCTTCGGCTACGCGTACGACGACTTCTCTCCGGCGTGCATGGCCGTGCGGGGCAATCCGCGCGCCGACGGGCCATTTGAGGTGTTCGCGTTCCTGCCGACGCGGCTCGGCTTCGACTACGAGATGGCCGAGACCAAGAAGCCCGAGCAGCTCTGGCCGTTCGTGCGCAAGCACGTCGACGCGGGAACGCCGATTATGAGCGAGCAGCTCGATGGCGGCCTGATCTCCGGCACCCGCGAGCACGACGGCACGCGCCAAGTGTACTTCGATGGCACCGCGGGGGCCGGGTGGACCGACATCGACAAGCTGCATCCGTATGCCGTCTACGTGCTCGTCCGTGCCCGTGAGGCCGAGCCGCCTGAACAGATCGCGCGCGAAGCGCTGCGACGCGCGCTGCGCAAGGCGTCAGCCCACGAGCATGGCGGCGTGCCGCAAGGGATAGCGGCGCTTCGGGCGTACCTGGCGGACATCGCCGACCCGTCAAAGGACTTCGCCGAATGCGTCGAGTGGTTCTGCTGGGCGGCTTTCGAGCGGCTCATGGCGCGCAAGTGCTGCTCGGTGTGGCTGCGGTCGCTGAAGGGCCTCGTGCCGGACGAGTGCGCCGGGTCGCTCGATGATGCAGCCGGCCTCTACAGCAAGGCGTTCCAGCTCTACGAGCAGTATCGGGCAGAGGTGGCCGCCGGTGAGCCAACACCGCTGAGCCTCAGCGAACGCGCACGCACGCCGGAGCGCATCAGCGTGATCGCGCCTCTCCTTGAGCAGGCGATCTCGGTGGAAGCGGCCGGAATCGAAGCGCTCGGGAAAGCCGTGGAACACCTCGACTAGCTCGGCGCCGATGACGTCACAGGCCGTGCAGGGGCGGGCTGCGACCCGCCCCTGTTCTCTCACCTGCCCGCAGCCACGGACAGGAAACCCTTGACACGGCAGAGCTTCTGTGCGACACTCACCGTGGTGTTGAGGGACGCCGCCCGGCCTGCGGGAAAGGTTGAACCCACCTTCGAGAGCAGACAACGGAAACCTTCTTTTCTGCCCGAGAGTGCAGGCCCCGGGCGCGTACGGAAAGGAAGGTAAACTATGACTGGCCCACTGCCCGAACGCCCCAACATCGAGCACCTCAAGAAGCAAGCTAAGGATCTCCTCAAGGCGCACGACGCGCGAGATCCATCCTCCTGCCAGACGCTCCGGATGCTGCGCCGCTTCGCCGGGGCCAGTGACGCCACGATCCTCTCTGCTCCATGCGGACTCCAGGAGGTGCAGTTCGCGTTGGCCCTCATCTACGGGTTCCGCAGTTGGGATCACCTGAAGGCATACGTGGAGTCGGTGACGCCCCTGCCCGCTCATCACCGGCTGGATATTGAAGTGCAACCCATCCGGCGGGACGAGCTGGACCGGATCGTGCTCCGGTGTTGGCCACCCGACCGCGACGAGCTGCTCCGCCTCATCGACGAGCAAGAGACGATCGGCATGGCCGCGTGGGAAGGCTCCAAGAACGTGGGCGTCATTCACGGTTACCGGATTGATGATCTCACGGCCGGGAATGCCGACTGGCCGTCGTGGAGCAATTGGTGGCGTCCAAAGTCCTGGCCTACTGGAACGAGAGAGGCTGCATTCGACCTTCCTGGGCCGATCTGGTGTCTGGCGTGTATCCATGTGGGGCGGACCCTGGCAAGCGATCGTGAGGAGATGCTGCAGTTGGTCCGTCGATTTGCGTTGGAGAACGCCTGGGATCCGGAACGAACGACTGCAGCCCTCAACGCGCTTGACGGAGTGAATATGGAGCTTCAGCAAGTGGAAGTGATGCTCGCAGAGCTGCGTCGTACTAGCTCGGCGCGCTTTGTTAGGCAGGAACCGCGCTACTACAGCCAGGGAATCGGGACATCATTGTGCAAGTGCGCCGTCCAGTGGGCGCGAGATCACGGGTATGCGACGGTTGCAGGAATCGGAGCACCAACAGGTCTCTTTGAGTACGCAACGTGGAGTGGGCGCCTTCCATATACGAGGTACGCCAAGCTTGGATTTCGGGTACTCGGTCCAATGGAACCCCAAGACAATCTGCCAGGGTGGGCCCGCGGAGACTCCCCTCCGGAGGTCATGCGCCAGGTTGAAGAGGCACAGAAACAGGGTCGCACAGCAGAGAGTTTTCACGAGCGGCTAATGGCCGCGGTGTTGTAGCGTGCGAACGGAGCAGCGGGGGCAGGCTCCGGCCCGCCCCTGCTGCTCTACACGCCTGGCGGGAAGTCCTTGACACCGCAGCGCTGTTGTGCAACACTACAGCCGGCGTTGAGGGGCGCCGCCTGGCCTGTGGAAAGGGCCGAGTCCACCCTCCTCGAGAATCAAGCAGAGAAACCTTCTTTTCTGCCTGAGTGTACAGGCCCCGGGCGCGTACGGAAAAGGAGGGTCCACTCATGTCCCCGCTCCCATCCAATCCCAATCTCGTCCAGCTCAAGAAGCAGGCCAAGGAGATTCTCAAGGCCCACGGCGACGGACAGACGAACGTCTGTCCGCGGCTACGGCGGCTGCCGCGTTTCGCCCGGGCCGGCTTTGAGGAGATCATGTCAGCCGACGTCGTGCTCGCCGACGTGCAGCACGCGCTGGCCGTCGAGCACGGCTTCAAGAGCTGGGGCCAGCTCAAGCACGCGCTGGAAAAGGGCGAAGGAAAGCCAGCGCCCGAGCTGAAGCGTGAGAACGGCGCCGTCTGGATCGAGGGCGTCCCGAAGCTCGGCTGGGGCCTGGATCGCGACTGCACGTTCATCGGCTCGATCGAGGCGGCGATGTCAGTCACGGACCGGCCCTTCAGCTACACCGACCTGATGGCGTTCAGCGGCATGGCGTTCCGCGTTCGATGGTCGCCGACGTTCTGCCCGTCGTCCGTTGTCGCGGAGCTGCCCGACGAGCGCCACGCCATCTGGCGCAGCACAGGCTGGAGTCTTCCGACCGACACGCAGTTCGGCGAGGAAGAGCCGGACCGCGAGCCGATTCGTGCGAAGATTGTCCGGTCAATCGACGCGCAGTTGCCAGTGCTCGCCTACGACGACACGCTCGACATGTCGGTCATCTACGGCTACGAGGACAGCGGCGCCCTGCTCTGGTTCTCCGACTACCACCACGGCGAGATGCCCTACAAGCTGCCGCTGGCCAAGCTGGGGCCGATGCAGGTGTACCTCGG
>CAYUZG010000166.1:0-5342 GCA_964449605.1 uncultured Verrucomicrobiota bacterium
CGGACTTCTTCGTCATCTCGACGCTGCCGAGGTTCCACGGCGTGCCGAGCGGCGGCCGCTTCAGGGCGAGGCGGATGTGTTGGGGCTCGACGCCGTCGAAGCGGAATCGGCCGCTCGCGTCGGTCGTGGTCCGGCCCGGCGCATGCTCGGTGGCGTTTTCGAGGATGAGGAAGACGTCGGCGTCGGCGACCGGCTTGCCGTCGGCATCGAGGACATGGCCGGCGATCGTGTGCGTCGTCTTGTCGGCGGGGGCCGATTCGGCGGCGGCCGCCTCTGCGGCGCCAGCGTCCGCCGACGCCTCAGTTGCGCCGGGCTTGTCGAGCGTTGCAGGCTCCTCTGGCGCCGGCCGGCGTGCATCGTCGGCGCCGGGGCCGAGACTCCGGAGGGCGAAGTACGCGCCGAGGCCGACGATGATGACGATGGCCGCCAGCCACAGACAGATCTTCTTCATGGCGGGCCTCCCCAGATGAAGCAGAACTCGGAGGATTCGACGACAGACTGCCTCCTGAGTTCCCTCGATCCTGTGCGTCTGCTGCACCTAGCCGTATACCATGAGACACACGCGGCGACAAGGGGTTCGCCGGGAATCGGGTCGCTACTCCTCGTCGCTCGTCGCGGGCTCGAGAATCACGGTGACTGCCTCGTCGCCCCCAGCAACGCGGACGGGCGCGGCGCCGTGCTCGTACCCCTCGGCGAGCACCCGGACCGTGTACTCGCCGTCGGCGACATGATCGTACGTCACGCGGCCGTCGGCGTCGGCTGGTTCAACGCTGGTCCGTTTCAGCAATGAAGCGACCAGCGAAACGGGGCCGCCCGGATCGGCGACCACTTCGGCTAGCGGGATCGGCGCGCTATCACGGTCGAGGACGGTGACTGCAAGTCGGTGCCCCTTCTTGAAGTCGAGATCGACGTGCGGCTCGTGACCTGTGACGACCGTCACTTCGGTGCGGATCGGTGCATATCCCATGGCCTCGGCGAGGAGCGTGAAGCGCCCGGCCCCGAGGCCGTAGATGCGGCATTGGCGGGTCTCGAAATCAACGTCACGGAACACCTCGGTTCCGAGGCGGCCTTGCTCATCGCAGACCGCGATCCGGATCTTGCGAGGAAGTTCACCGCCCTCGGCCGACACGCTCGCCAGGACGGGGATATCCCTCTCTAACTGGATTTCCAGGTCATCGATGTCCTTGCGCGGTTCCTTGTGGATCGTGAGAAAGCGTTGTGCGTAGCCCCACTTGAAAACGAGCAAGGAATATGGACCCGGCTGTAGGCCGGGCTCGTCACGCAGTGCACTAGGCCTTGCACCGCCCAGTGTGAACTCGCCGTCTTCGTCAGTGTGTGTCCAGCAAGGGAACGAGTGGTACGCGCGAACGAGATCATCAAGGCGGTCGTCACCGACAGGTTCTTCCAGCAGGCTGACGAACGCCCCCGCAGCAGGCCGCCCGCCGGGCATGCGGACCACACCCGCGACAGAGCTTCTGTCAGTCTCATCGAGCTCTATATCGAGCCGTACGTCCTTGTTCTCGACGACGACCGTGCGGTCGCCTTGAGACACCGCGTAAGCGCCGGGGCGCAGCCCCTCCAGGCGGTAGCGCCCGTGCTCGTCGGTCGTCGCCACGCCATGCGATACTCTGGACGCCCAACAGAAGCCGTTCATCCGGGATGTGACGTCAACGTAGGCATCGGCAACAGGTTGTCCCCCGGATGTCACCATGCCGAAGAGCGCCTTCTCGCCCAGCACGATGTCAATGGACATCTCCTCGCCAGGAGACACGACGACACACACGATCTCCTGCATTGCGCGGGAGTCTCTCGCCGCGGTGACCCAATTCGGTCCTGGTTCGAGGTCGTCGATCACGCGTCTGCCTTCGGCGTCTATCCAAGCCTCCCGCCACGACAACGCGGACGGTAAGTGGGCACCGATGGCAGGAGAGCCATCGCTCGTTTTCACCGTCGCGACGATGCGCCCGGCGGGGCTTAGCTCGACGAGGAGTTCGTTGTCGAAGCCGTCGTCGAAACGCATCTCCTGTTTGAAAGTGGCGAAGCGTCTGCACCACACTTGCAGCGTGTAGTCGCCCGGCGTGACGCGCTCGAGCACGAATGCGCCCGATGCGTCCGTTCTGGGCAATTCCTTCTGCTCGTTTAAGAAGACCCAGGACAGGGTCACAGGATCCTGCAGGGCGATAGTCGCGCCTTCGATCGGGCTGTGTTCGGCCTTCGAGACGACTCGGCCGAGGATGGTCAAGCTCTTGCCAAGGCCAACTTCGACTGTCTTCTGCGTCTCGTGCTCTTCGACCTTCACGGCGATCCGCTGCGACGCGAAGTGGGGATGGGTCACAGTGAACTCGTGCAGGCCGGGTGGGAAGTGGTCCGTCGAGCATTCGCCTGCCGCGTCGGAATGGAGTTCAAGCAAGCGCGGGAGAGGCTCCTTCTGATCATGGGCCGGGTTCCATTCAACGAAGCCGGGCTTAACCCATGGCCTCTCGAGTTGGAGCGTGGCGCCCTCGATGGGCTCGCCGGTCTCGGCGGAGGTCAGGTGGAAGCCCAATGTAACGCCCGGGACGAGCTCGATGAGAAGCTCGTCGGGCTTGACGCCGTCGGCAGCTCGGACGCCTTTCACGACTGCCAGCGCGTAGCCGGGCGCACGGACGCAGATCGTCTTCTCGCCCGGATACGTGGTGAGTTCGAAACGGCCGCCCGGGTGGTGGACGGTGTCTGAAGGCACATCGTCATCCGCGATGCCGAAAACCTCGACAGGCTGCTGAGTGCGCTTATCGATGACGCGCCCCCTGATCCTGGGAAGGGGACGCATCTTGATCGCGACGCCTTCGGCGGGCGCGCAAGACCTCCTCTGATAGGGGAAGAAGCCGTCCGCATAGGCGTGCACGTTACATGGCCCTGGCTCGAGGCCGCGCAGGATGAAAGCGCCGTCGGCGCCGGCGGTTGCGTTGCGATAGGCGAACTTACCTTGCGGTGTTGCCGAGATCTCCGCGCCCGGCACCGGGTTGCCGTCGAGGTCAATGACCCGGCCGGCGATTGACGCGCCTCGCGCCAGGAGCAGTCTGAGGCCGGATGCCATCCTGCCCGGACGGACCGTGACGGTCTGCTCCTGTGCGTCGAGGTGCTCGCCGTGTTCGGCCCCGACCGTGTAGGTGCCCGGCCTGAGCCCCTCGAAAGCGAATGCGCCTTCGGCGTCGGTCCGTGCCCAGTCTTTGCGCTCGACCGAGGTGGACGTCCTGTCGTCGCCGTTTCCTTCCGGCTCCGCATGCTTCTCGAACCAGACCTTGGCCTCCTTGATCGGTGCGCCGAGATCATCGGTCACGGTGCCTGAGATGGCGCCGTCCCTGGGGTAGCGGGCGTCGATTATCCTGGTGAGCACGTATGACGTGGCGCCGACGGCAACAAGCGTCGCGATCAGCCAGAGGCGGGTCCTTCTCATGGCGGGTCTCCTCCCAGCGCAGAGCTCACCGACTTTGACGGAACTGGAGGACAATCAATGCAATAATTCTTCTCGTTCGATCCAGCCGCTCAAGCACAAAGCGCAACACGCCGTGCGGCCTGGGTCGGTCGTTGTCAGATCCTTCTCAATCGATGCTCAGTGCGGCGGCTCGAGCTCGGGGGCTTCCCGGAGGAGCTTGCTGATCAAGCGCTCGCCGAGAGGATGGCCCAGGGCATGAGCTTGCGCGACGTCGTCCCATGCCTGGGCGTAGAAGCCGGACCAGGCAAACGCTTCGGCCCGGTACTCGTACAGGCTGCCATCTTTCGGCACGCAGTCGATTGCCGCTGTGAAATCGACAACGGCATCCGCGTAGCGCCCCTGGCGCCCGTAGAGGATGCCGCGCATCTCGAGGGCAAAGGCGAGGTCCGGGTCAAGCTCTACGGCGCGCGTCAGGTCAGCGATTGCCTCGTCGGAGCGCTCCATGTCGGCGAGGATCAAGCCCCGAGTCAGGCAGGCGAGCGAGTTCTCGGGGTCTTGCTTCACGGCGTTGTCGACTTGCGATAGAGCCCGTTCGTGGAAGGCGACGCCCAGGAAGCCGATCGCGGCGTCCAGGTGCTGTTGAGCGCGCTTGGCGCGGAGCGGCGCCAGGAGCCTGCGCATGCCTGTGACGGTACCCCAGGAGGCAGCGCCGGCGGCGGCGACGCCCACGAGCACGATCCTGCCCCAGCGCGCCACGGCGACATAGGCTCCGATCAGGCACCCGAACGCTGCGTGCGAGACGAGCAGGAAGAGCACGTCGAGCCAGCGCTTGTTTATCCAGAACACGAGCCACGCGATCCCGGCGCACACGCCCGCACCGCACAGGCAGAAGCACCAGTACGGCGTGGGATCGCCGTACTTGCTCTCGGGGGGCTCTGCCCAGTCGGGAAAGAAGAGGTGGAGGATACCGGCGAGAATCAGACACCCGAGCGGCCCCCAGAAGCCGAACTTGCGCATGGCGCTCGCTCGCTTCCATGCCTCCGGGAGCTCGGGTACCGGTCGGCCCGTGAGGTGCCCGTAGAGCCAGAATAGCGGTCTCAAGAGCCGTTCCCCTCTCGGTGAGTCGACGGCTCCATTGTAGCGCGACGTTCCCTCGGACGCTACGCCTTCACCGGGTTCTTCTCCATGAGCTCGACGAAGCGGGGGAAGAGGTAGGCGGCGTCGTGGGGGCCGGGGGAGGCCTCGGGGTGGTACTGGACGCTGAAGGCGGGGAGCTCGGTGTGCTGGAGGCCTTCGCTGGTGCGGTCGTTCAGGTTGAGGTGGGTCTGGACGACGGCCTTCGGCAGCGAGTCGATGTCGACGGCGAAGCCGTGGTTTTGGGCGGTGATCTCGATCCGGCCGGTGGTCAGGTCAATGACGGGCTGGTTGGCGCCGCGGTGGCCGAACTTGAGCTTATACGTCGTGCCGCCGCACGCGAGGCCGAGGAGCTGGTGGCCGAGGCAGATGCCGAAGACGGGCACGGTGCCGAGCAGGCGGCGGATCGTCTCGGACACGTACGGCACGCCGGCGGGGTCGCCGGGGCCGTTGGCGAGGAAGAGACCGTCGGGCTTCACCGCGAGAATCTCGTCGGCCGTGGCCTTCGCGGGGAAGACGGTGACGTCGCACCCTTCCTGGCGCAGTCGGCGCAGGATGTTGGTCTTGATGCCGGTGTCGATGGCGGCGACGCGGAAGCGCGGCTCGGGCAGCTCGGGGCGCTGCTCTTCGGTTGTCCACGGGCGGCTCAGTTCGCCGTCGGGGTCCCAGTGGTACGGCTCGGTGCAGGTGACGTGTTTGACCATGTCCTCGCCGACGAGGCCGACCCAGTCGCGCGCCTTCTGGACGAGCGATTTCTCATCGAGGTCGGTGCTGGAGATGATGCCCTTCATCG
>CAYUZG010000167.1:0-2227 GCA_964449605.1 uncultured Verrucomicrobiota bacterium
TCCCCCTTATCTCCTCAGCCGGCCGTTCCGGCCGGCCGTCTTGCCGGCCCTCTAGTTCTTCCGCCTCCTCCGCAGCAGCAGGCCAACGGCGCCGAACACAACCAAGCCCACCACCGACGGCTCCGGAATCGGCGTCAACAGAAAAGCGTGGGTTTGACCGTCGTACGAGCCCCAGCCCACGATCTGCCCGAGATCATTGATCCCTTCGGCTGACGTTGGGACCCACCCTGAGCCGGAAGGGATGAAGTCGTTCAGGTCGTACATCACGCCGTCCTCCCAGAGGGAGGCGTTGCCCGCCCGGCCCACCACTTGTCCAGACTCATTGATGCTGTAAGCCTCTCCGGGGCCAAGGTCTTGCATCACGCCGTCCTTCCACAGGAAGGCGTGCTTCGACGAGCTTTCAGTGTACGCCCAGCCCACCACCTGCCCCGAGGAGTTGATCTCGTAGGCCCAGCTTCGGGCCCCTCCGAGGGTGCCGAGATCGTGCATCACGCCGTCCTTTAGCTCCCACAGGTAGGCATGGTCACTCCCGGTTGAGCTAGTCGCGGCACCCACCACCTGGCCCTCTCCGTTGATGCCGAGAGCCCAGCCCTCAGTGCCTTCCAGCGTGGGGAGCTGGTGCATCCCGGCGGGCATTCCATAGGCCGGTTCAGGCAACCACACGAAGGCGCGTGAACTCGTGCCGCCTATGAACGAACAGCCAACCACCTGCCCCGACGCGTTGATGCCGTCGCCCCCGCCGTAGGTGCCGCCGAGAGTGCCCAGGTCGTTCATCCCGGCGGGCATTCCATACGCCGGCTCAGGCAACCACAGGTACGCGTGCGCGTCCCCGTTCGGGATGTGCGCGGCACCCACTACCTGTCCCGACGCGTTGATGTTGATGGCATCGCTGTAGGAGCCACCCAAAGTGCCGAGGTCCTGCATCATGCCGTCCTTCCACAGGAAGGCGTGCAAGCGTCCGCCCACGGGGCCCGCATGACCCACGACCTGCCCCGACGCGTTGATGCCCCACGCATGGCTCTCGGTGCCGCCGAGTGTGCCGAGGTCGGTGATGGTGTACTGCGTGACGGCTGTTGCCGGGCCGGAAGAAACGGCGAGGCCGAGGAGCGCGAGCAGTGTGCAAAGAGACAGATTGGAAGCGCGGAATGCGCCCTTCATGGATCGAATCCCCCTTGTGGTCGCCGCCCCGCGCGCTGAGAAGTCAGCGCAGATCCGGGGCGGAGCTTGAATCGGACGCGCGAATGATAACTGAGGACGCGTAACAGGTCAAGGAAAAACCGGGAGAAAGGAACGATTGCGTGTCTTTAACGCGGATTGGTGAGTGGAGCCAGTGGTGCGGCGCACAGCGACGTGGCATAATGCCGGCTTCAAAAGCCCGAAAGCGCTTCATCGAAACCGTCAGCCTTGAGGAGGTGGGCATGCCGGAACGGCAAATCCTGAGCCTGAACGGGACGTGGCAGATTGCGTTTGATCCGGGCAACGTGGGCAGGGCGGAAGGGTGGCACGAGAAGTTCCCGGCGGTGGTTGAGGAGATCCGCGTCCCGTCGGTGTGGAACGAGATGCGGCCCGGCTACGTGGGCGTGGCGTGGTATCGGACGCGGTTCGACGCTGATGCCGATTGGGCCGACCGCGTGGTGCGCGTCAAGTTCGGCGCGGCGTCGTACCATGCCGAGGTGTGGCTCAACGGCCTGCCGATCGGCAGCCACGAGGGCGGCTACACGCCGTTCGTCCTCGACGCGGGCGAGGCGCTGCATCCGGGCGCGGCGAACACGCTGGTGGTGCGCGTGCTCGTGCCGCCGCTGACGGCCGAGGCCGACTTCATCGAGCGTTTCCCGCCGGTGGCCGACGAGGGCATCGACGGGCTGCGGCTCGAAGAGGTGCCGAACGCGAAGCAGTTCTGCTACGGCAACTTCGGCGGGCTCTGGCAGGACGTCGAGCTCGTCGTGACCGACCGCATCTGGATCGCCGACTGCTTCATCAAGCCCGACATCCGCGCTGGCTCGATCGAGGCGGAGGTGACGATCCGCAACGACACCGCCGAGTCCGCCGAGTCGGTCCTGCGGCTCAAGGTCCAGGAATATGTCGACGAGGAGACCTCGCTCGAAGGCGAGCTCGCGCCCGAGGACTTCGAGCCGCCCGCCGTGCTCGCCGACGAGGAGCACGCGCTCGAGCTGCCGCCGGGCATGAGCTGTCACACGTTCACGCTCGCGCTCGAGGACTTCCTGTT
>CAYUZG010000167.1:2327-5298 GCA_964449605.1 uncultured Verrucomicrobiota bacterium
CCGGTCACGCTCGCGTACCCGTTCGATCGCGAGTTCGCCGAGCACGAGATCCGGCTCGCGAAGGAGGCCGGTTTCAACTGCCTTCGGATGCACATCAAGCCGCCGCCGCCGGTAACGCTCGAGTTCTGCGACAAGCTCGGCATGCTCGTGCAGGAGGAGCCCCCGATCGGCTGGATCAAGTTTTCTGGGAATATGAAAGAGCGCTGCCTGCGCGAGGTGCGCGAGATGGTCCTGCGCGACCGTAACCATGCGAGCGTCGTGATGTGGAGCATGCTCAACGAGACCGGCAACTGGTTCGGCTCGTGGCGGGACCCGGACGGCGGCGCGCAGGCGATCAAGGCCGAGCTCCGCGACGAGGCGCGGCACCACGACCCGACGCGGCTGATCGTCGACGACAGCGGCGGCGTGGAGTGGACCAAGCAGCCGTCGACATACATGCCGCCCGGGTCCGACAAGACTGTCGACTACTACGACCACCATCCGTACAAGCCGGGGCCGGTCGATGACGCCGTGTTCGAGTACTTCCGGACCGCGGGCGTCGAGGGGCAGCTCGGCTATATCAGCGAGTTCGGCTTCGGCGGCCTGGGCGATCTGAGCACCGTGCTCGACGAGTACGCGAAGCACGGCAACCGCGACTACCAGGACAAGGCGGAGCTCGCCGCGCGGGTCAAGGTGCTCGACGAGGGGCTCGAGAAGCACGGCCTCTACGACGTCTACCCGAGCTTCACGGCGTTTGCCGAGGCGGCGCAGTCGGTTCAGGCACTTGCTGCGCGGCGCCAGATCGAGGCGATGCGCGTCAACCCGAAGCTCGGCGGCTACTGCTTCACGCAGTTCCAGGATGCGTCGTTCGAGTACGGCGCGGGCATGGTCGACGCGTTCCGGCGGCCAAAGCAGGTGGCGGTCCAGCTCGCCGTCGCCAATGCGCCCATTCTGCTCGTGGCGTGGTGCCCGCGGCGCAACGTGCTCGTCGGCGAGACGGTTACCGTTGGGCTCTGGATCGTCAACGAGCTCGGCTACGAGGGCGAGGTGACGCTCGAGTGGGCCATCGTCGATGAAGATGGCGACGACGTACAAAAGGCGCGGTTCGGCGCCCAGCTCGGCGACGGCATCAACACGCTCGATCCCGTGTCGGTCGAGCTCGACGTCAAGCCCGGCCACTACAGCTTCGAGGCGCGCCTGATCTACATGGGCAACCTGGTGCGCGTCGCGCGTGCGGGCCTGAGCGTTTACGAGCCGGCCTCGTTCGACGGGTGCCGGCCCATGCACGTGGTCGATCCGAGCGACGAGCTTGCGGCCGCCCTCGACTCGATCGGGGCGTCGTGGTCGGCGTGGTCCGAAGACACCGAGGCGAAGTTGATCATTGTTCCACCGGCAGAGAAGCTGTCGGACTACTCCAGGCCGGCCGTTGACGCTGTGCTCGCCCAGGCCGAGGCCGGCGCCGAGGCCGTATTCTTCGAGTTGCCGGGGCTTCGCGAGGGCGATCCGGACATCACGCTCGGCGACGCCACGTTCCGGGTCGAGTGGAGCGACGGCATGTTCCTCGGCGGCTTCCATTGGGTGCAGGACGATGCGCTCTTCGACGAGCTGCCGCGCGGCGGGCTTATGAACGACTTCTACCGCGACGTCTATCCGCGCAACTCGGTCTTCGGCCTTGATGTTCGGCCGGTCGCGGGCACCGTGATGACGTTCGGGACCAAGTTCGGCGCCGACCTCGTGCAGCTCCCGCACGGCGCCGGCACGCTGACGCTGTGCCAGTTGCGCCTCCTCGACGCGCTCGCCACGGACGCGGCCGCCGCGATCGTGCTCAGGAACATCTGTCGGTAGTGTACGACCTCGCCGTCAGATGTCGCCCCCTGCGGGGGCTTGCGACGATGAGACATCGTGTTCCACGGTCTTACGACCGTGGCTACACCATGTCGCCCGCTGCGCGGGCTGGGCTTGCGCGGCAGCGGGATCGCATATGCGTCAGGCGCAAGGCGTCATCGGAGTTCCGGAAGCTTGCACTGGTAGCCGCCGGACTTGTCCTGGGAGCGGGTGTGACGGCAAAAGCCTTGCCGCGCCCGGTGGCCTTGGCTATAGTACGCGGTTCCGGCATGTCCCATGCGGAAGCGTCCCCTGGCGGGGGCGTTGGGCGCGGCGGGCGGCCGAACCTGAAGGCTTCAAGGAGCGCACGCCATGCTGATCGCGCTGCGAAAGCACACGAAACTGGTCTTCTGGATCATCATCGCGTTGGTGGTGCCCGCGTTTATCCTCTTGTACGTTCCACAGTACTTGGCTCGCCGCGGCCCGCGCGCCACGTACGGGACGATGTTCGGCAAGCGGATCACGGCGGACGACTTTTTCGACGCCTACCGGGCCGAGCGCCGCGCCGTGAGCGACTTCATCGCGGGGATCATGAGGATGGAGCACCGCAAGCCGCAGAACGACTTCCTGCGCGCGCCTCGCGACGTGATCCTTGCGGGGCTCGCCGACGTAAAGGCGATGTATCGGTGGCGAATCGAGCAAGATGCGCGTGAGAGGGGCAGCGTGCAGCCGGAGCCTGACTTCGTCCCGCTCGACGACGTGCGCGAGGCGGTGCGGAAGGAGTTCACGGATCCGGAGACGGGCGTCTACGACGAGGCCAAGTACCACGAGCGGCTGCGCGAGCTCGGGATGACCGACGACGAGT
The DNA here is from genome assembly GCA_964449605.1 of uncultured Verrucomicrobiota bacterium. Classification (GTDB taxonomy): domain Bacteria; phylum Auribacterota; class JABMQX01; order JAFGEW01; family JAFGEW01; genus CAYUZG01. The sequence continues at coordinate 4,996 of CAYUZG010000167.1, forward strand.
ACATCGCCGAGCGCCGCGACAATTACGCGGCTCAGTTCTTCCTGAGCAACGAGCCGCTCGAACGACTGACATGGCGGCGGCTCGTGCTTGCCCACGAGGCCGAGCGGCTCCGCATCCCGGTCAGCGACGCCGAGGTGTTGAGCTACCTGCGGGTTGTCTGCCGGGGCGAAAACGGGGCCATCGACGAGGAGCAATACGAGGCGCGGCTCCGTGCCGCGGGCAAGCCCCGCTCTGAATACGAGGACGAGATCCGCACGACGATCCGCATCACCAAGCTCCAGCGCATGGTCCTCGACTCGGTCA
>CAYUZG010000168.1:0-5298 GCA_964449605.1 uncultured Verrucomicrobiota bacterium
TTCATCGCCCTCAACGCCGGCGTCACCTCACTTCTTCTTCTGCCACTGAGGTACTGACCCATGAGAACCCATACAAGACGCGTCGTTGCTGTTGTCGTCTCACTTATCGTGGTGCTCCCCGCTGCGGCCCTCGCCGACGGCAAGCTGTTCAGTCGCAGCGGCGACCTCTCAGCATTCGCGTCGCTCGAGCAGAACGCGCAGCAGGCCGCCATCTGTTTCGGTGACGGCCGCGAGCGAATGGTGATCGCCATCAGTTACAATGCGGTCCCAGGCGACGAAGGGCTCTGGATCTTCCCCGTCCCCGGCACGCCCGACCAGGTCGACATCGACCTGTGCGACGCGTTCCCCCGTTTCTGGGGCCACGACAGCAGGCACTGGGCGCGCTCGATCGTAGACAGGGCCATGCTTCTTATGCGGGCCTCGCAGATCTACCCGCTCATCGCCGACCTGGCCCTTCGCCACGCCCGCTTCCGGAAGCACGGCAATGAAAACGAGAAAGAAGCGGCCGAGGTCTACGAGACGATCGAGCGCTGGGGCCTGCGCGCCGAGACACTCACCGCGCCGTCAACCGCGGCGCTTGCCTCACACCTGGGCGAGTCGGGAGCTGAGATCCCACCCGACGAGCTCAGCCCGTTCGAGCCGTACCTGAACGGCGCCTACGTCCTCGTCGTCGTGCGCGTCACTGACCGCGCAGCGCTTGAGACGCAGTTCGGGGAGTCGGACGATGACACCTATGATTGGCAAAGCTGTTGGCCGACGTTGTATGTCGAGTTCCCAACTGACAACGGCTTCTACCCGATGCGGCCCACGGCATCGTACGGCGACACGCAGCTCCCCGTGACGCTCTACATCATCGGCCACGTCGAAGCGCACGCCGACCCAGAGATGCTCGACGAGGCCAACGTCTACCACTATCGACAGGACCGCCCGGATTGGCCCGCGCAGTCTCTCTTCGGCCTCAGCCGCGACACCACGTTCGACTACACCGTCGTTTACCTCGACACGCCGGCCTCTGTGTTCACGAGCGACTTCGCGTTCACGCCGACGCAAGTCAGGGGCCATGCCTTCGCCGAGGTGATCACAGACCTCCGCTGGCGCCTCCTCGTGATCGGGCTTGCTGTCTTCGCCGTGCTGTCTTACCTGAGCGCAGGTGTCGCGGGCATCGTGTCGGGCCAACGATGGCGTCGAGCCGCTCCCATCGGCCTGCTGAACTTCCTGAGCCTGTTCGGCGTAGTGGTGGGCGCGGTCTTTGTGTTGAAACACCCGCGCCTCGGCCGGTTCATCGCGGTCTTCACCGTCCTCTTCGTCGGGGCAACCGTCCTGCTCCACGTCCTTCTGGCCTCCCACCTCGGTGTGTGAGGCGCAGCCATGGAAAAGCAGGTCAGGGAGTTCCTCGATGACAAGCGCGGCCGACGGAGGATGCGTTGCACTGCGACCCGGACGCTCAGTTGCCCTCTGCGTCGAACAGGCGCTTGGCCGCTGCGAGCGAGCAGTCCTGGTGCTCGTCGTAGGCTTTGGCGGCACGAAGGCGGACCTGCTGGGGCGGTTCATTAGCGATCCAGCCGTCGAGAGCGGCCTCAAGCGTGTAGGCTTCGGGCGCCATCAGGCCCGTCGTGAGCAGGAGCGGCCGCACGCCCGCCTTGCGCAACCGCTCGGCGAAGTACGACTTGCTGCTGCAGCACAGGACGACGCCGTCTCGTGGCGGCGCGCTGTCCCTTGATGGTGCGGTGTCTCCGGGCGCGGTAGCGCCCGCCTCGTCGAGCTCGAACTCCATCAGACCGTTGTGCCCGACGTAGGCGACGAGATCGGCCGCACCGCCGGCGCGCACCGATACCTCCCGATCGTCGAGCGTGACAACGATCTCGTCCGCCCCTTCGCCCGATGCCGCCGCCATGAAGTCGCCGATCGCGCGCTTGATCTCGCGCCCCCTGTACGCGTCGGCAACAAGGTAGACGTTCGCCGTCGTGTGCTTGAAGACGAGTCGCTCGAGCACGGCCTTGCTCGGCGCCTCGACCGCCGCAACAAGCTCCCACGCCTCGCTCCCGGCGAAGACCGTCTTCACGCCGTAGAGCGCGCCCCAGTAGAGGTTGTGCGCCGGGTCGTCGCCGTCGCCGAGCTCGTCGGGCACGCGCTGGACGCCCTGGTGCTCGTTGTCGCACAGGGCAACAAACACGTGGACCACGCGCGCCTCGTCCTGCGCCGCCGCGCTAGCGCAGCACAGGAGGCACAGAATCAGAAAGAGTGCTGCCGCCCTCATCTGTCATCCTCGCCGTGTCTGCACCCAGCGCCGGCTCGGTCGTGGGCGCCGCCTTCCACGCCTCGAAGCGCTCGACCGCCCACTTCGGCATGGTGCCCTTGTGCTTCACGTCGCCGACGCGAACCACGACGCGGTAGGCCTTCCGCAGTGCAAGCTTCCTTTTGAGCTCAAGCGAGATACGGGCCTTTTGGGTCGCGATCACATCGCGCTGCTTGGTCGCCAGAATCGTCGCGTCGCCAAGCAGCACGCCTTTCCAGCGCCACGGCTGACCGATGAACGGCCTGGACTGGAACTCAACCAAATCCTCGTCCTTCTTGCGCTTACGTGCCAAGAGACCCTTCACCAGCTCGTCGACGAACCGGATCGTCTCGCGCGAGGGCTCTTCAGGGAAATCCTTCCTGAGCAGCACGTATTTCCGAAGCTCGTGCACGCTGACGCCTATCTGGAAGATCCCAACGATAACCCACTTGAAAGCGTCCTCCACGCCGCGCGCGCCCAGCACCACGCCGGCCGTGATGTTCCACGCGCCCAGTACGACGATCAGCAGCCCCTCGGCCAGCAGGCCGCCGAGGGATGGACTGCTCAGCTGCCACACGCTGACGATAAACATCGTGATGCCGATCACCAGCAGGACGGCGTCGAGTGCATTCGTCGGGAGCTGCTCGCCGCCGCCGAGCACTGTTGCGACTGCCGAGAGCCCGAAGAGAATGCCGAACGCGGCCGACTTCTTCAGTTTGGTTGTGGCCGCGCGGTACTTGCCGAGCTTCTGAAGCATCTCGAGCTGATCAACGCCGACGTCCATCGCGTCCTCTCAGGATTCCGGGTCCTTCCTCATCGCAAGCCGCTGCTCAGCAATCACGCGGTGGCGGGGCCCCGACGTGCGCCTCACGTCTTGAGGCCGGAGCCAATGAGGCGCGGGGGGATCAGGACGCTGCGGACGCGCACGTCGCGCATCCCCTCAAAAACCACGTCGCGGAATGCTTGCGGACTGAAGCGGTAGTAATCGCCGGGCTCGTTGTGCACGCGGAAGGTGGGCGTCGCGTTGATCAGGAAGTCGAACAGCCGGCACGCCGACAGCCGCCGCCCGAGCGCGTTGAGCCACGACTCGCGCCCGCCGCGTGCGGTCCCACTCGCGCCCTGCGACCGGATGAGGCGGTCCTTCCACAGTTCGCGGTAACCGGGCGCGCCGATCACGACGAGACCGCCCGGCTTCGTCACGCGCCGGATCTCCGTCAGCGTCTTCCAGAAAAACGCGTCGTGCTCGAGCACGGCGTTGCACAGCACCGTGTCGAACGAGCCGCTCTCGAAGCACGCCATGTCGTTCGCGTTGCCCTGGACGATCTCGTAGCCGGCGAAGCGGTGGGGGCCATCGAGGTTGAGGCCCGTCTTGCTCGCGGCGCCGGCGAGCGCCTGCATGTTGAGCAAGCTCGTCTCGTCGGGCACCGCGCCGATCTCGAGCACGTGGCCACCCGCGCCGCGTTCGGCGCACACGCGCTCGAATGCTTTGTACACTCTCGGGTGCACGTCGCCGTCTCCGCTCATGGAAGGACGCGAAGCACACGATCCCGCGATTCGCTCTGCAGACCATACCACGACAGAAAAACAGGGACAGGCACCTATTTCCTCTCTCTCAGGCCGTCCGCGCGGTCGCCAGCCGCACGGTGCCGATCTGCCTGTGGCTTGATTCCCTAGCGCTCCTTTCTTAGAACGGCGACGCAGGCCCCGGTCTCGTCGTAGATCCGGTCGTGCATGGCCCAACCCGTGCCTTTGACAACCGCCTTGACCTCACGCGTCGAGCAGTAGAGCCACGGGACTCTCGCCACGTACCGGCCATAGCGCTTCCTGACCACCACAGCACCCGGCATTTTGCCTCGACGGGTGTTGGCCTGAACCTGCTCTCTCAGGTGCGGGTAGTCCTTCACGTCCTCGGCCTTGAGGGGCTTGTCGCCGCCATAGCCGGCCAGGATGCACGCGTCGTCGGACGTCATGCGCTTGAACCGCCGCAGGAGCCACTGGCCCCGTTCCGGCGTGGCGACCAGCCCGAAGTTGTTGCCGAGCATGAGAACCGTGTCAAAGACACCAAGCTTGTAGCTCAGCTGCGTGATCGACATGACGCGTGCTTTCTTGACGCCGCGGAGCCTCGCGACCTTGACGGAAAGCGGTGAGTTGTCGACGGCGAGCACATCGTGTCCGTGTTCCTGCAGGTAGAGCGCGTGCCGCCCGGCCGCGCACCCGATGTCGAGGACCCGTCCTGTCGCGAGCCGAATCGCCTTCTGCTCCCGCTCACACCATTCTTCGTACGGCGTGAAGTAGCGCGAGCACGCCGCTTCCCAGCCGAGTTGCCGGACGCGCTCCGTCTCTCCTCGGTAGTAGTCCCACAGCGCACGGCCGAATGCATCTTCGTGAGCTCTCATCGCCTCCGCACACTCCACATCGTGCAAGTCCTGACCGTCCCCGATGTGGGTCAGCTAACACAGCGTGCCATCCGCGCCTCATGCCGTCAACCGCGCCGCAGCCCGAAACCAGGCGGAGCTGCGGCGCCGCGTCTCGCAGGCGATCCCGTGCGTCGTCTACGGCCTGAGGCCGACGAACAGGCGGCTGTCGAGGTCTGTCAACGGATCGACCTCCTCGTTCGCCGCAGCGCGGGCAAACACGATGCCGGGCCGCTCGGACCGCATCGCCCGAGCCAGAACGCCGAAGCCCTTCGCCGTCGGCGGCGTCTGCACGCCGTACGCTTGTCTCACAGCATCCAGACTGGTTACGAGATCGGCCAGCGCCCGACGCGCTGTGGCGACATGGGCCACGAGGCCCACAGAATCGATCCCTCTCGCGAAGTTGGCGCGCACGACCGTCTGACCGCCTCCCGGACGCGCCAGAGGCCCGATCGCGCCGAGCAGCCGCTGCAAGTGGTGCACGCCGCCGCGCGCGCCGCTCTTGATGAGCAGAAGCTGCACGCCGAAATCGTCACTCGCGTAGTCGGTGCTTTGAGCGCAGGTGGTTGAGGGCCAAGTTGGTCGCGATCCGCATCAGCCACCCAGCCA
>CAYUZG010000169.1:0-5280 GCA_964449605.1 uncultured Verrucomicrobiota bacterium
ACGTCAACATCATGGGCAACGCCGGCATGGCCTCGGGCGGCGTTGGCGACGTGCTCACCGGCGTCGTGGGATCGCTTCTCGCCCAAGGACTTGCGGCCGACGCGGCCGCGAAGCTGGGCGTCACGCTCCACGCGCTGGCCGGGGACATCGTCGCCGCCCACGGCGACCCCATCGGCCTGATCGCCACCGATCTTGTTCAAGCCCTTCCCGCCGCCTTCCGATGGCTCAGGCAAAGGAAACGCGAGCGCCGGGCCGTCGGCCGGGTAACCGGCTGCTACTACGACGGCGACGGCGGGTTCTGAGGGCCCCAACCCGGCCCCAGGCCCCAGGAGACGCGAAAAACCCCTTGTTTCGGCTCGGGGCCGGTGCTAGTATGATGGTGCTAGGAGCTTACGACCGGACCGGGCCAGGTCCGGCACCGCAACACGACGGCCGCCAGGCCGCGAATCGGGAGCATGAGGGAATGAGAAAGGCACTTGCGCTCGTACTACTGGCGTTCGTGGCGTTCGGCCTTCTGCTGAGCACCGGCTGCTTCGAAACCACCGCCCAGAACGTGCAGGAGATCAAGGACTGGGTCGACGTCACCTGCCTCGACGGCGACCAGTACCTCAAAGAAGTCCGCTAGCAGCCGCCGTTCGCAGACACGCAGTTATCCCAGGCAGGGCCCACAATCGTGTGCCCTGCCTTTTCCTGCCCGCAAGCAACCCCAGCGTGTGCAGCAAGCGCCACGCCGTTCCGGTGGTGACCGCGGCCTTCGATGCTACTCTTCTTTCATCCACTTCTCAGCGGCCTTGAGCGTCCCTTCGTTGAGACCATGGCCGCCGTCATACTCATAATACGTGACGGCATAACCCGCCTCGGTCAGCGTGTCACGCGCCGCCCTCCCCTCGACCTCGTCAACCGGACCATGTGCGATGAAGACGCGGAGCCCCTTGCCCTGCTCCATCTCCTCCGGCGAGAAGCCCTCCGCGCCGAACCCGCCGCTGCAGCAAATGGCGCCTTTGAACTGGTCGTGGAATCGGATCCCTGTCGACAGCGCGAGCCAGCCCCCTTGCGAATGCCCGAGGAGATAGGCGTCGCCGATCTTGTACTTGCCTTTCAGATGCTCCAGCACGTCGGCGACGTACTGCTCCGACCGCTTCCACGACTCGTAGACCAGCTCGCCCTCGGGGTCCTCCGGGACGTCCAGGTACCAGCTGTAGCCGGTCGGGTTGCCCTCATAAACACTGGGAGCGCGCGGCGCCACGTAGATGAAGTCGGGCGCTTCGAACCAGTCGTAGAACCGCATGTAGTCGCTCGGCTTGCGCCCATAGCCATGCAGAAGGATCACGACGGGGTGTTCCTTCTCCGGATCGAACCCCTCGGGGAGTCGCACCCGGTACTCGAGGTAGGCCGACCCAAGAATGTAGTCGTGCTCACCGAGCTGTTCCTCATGCCCCGCCGCCACCTGCTCGAGCCGTTGTATCGTCTCGTCGAATACCTTGGTGCCGCGCACCTTGGCGAGCTCGGGCTCCTGCTTCATCCAGTCGACGTCCATGTAGCCGGCATAATAGGCCAACTCGAGCGCCCTCGCCGCGAAGTCCGCCTTGCCCAACTGCGCGTAGCAGCACGCGAGATGGAAGAAGGCCATATCGTCCCTCTTGTTGTTGCAGACCAGGAACAGCCAGTACTGCGCGGACGTCGCGTAGTCCTTCGCCTTGTACGCCTCCTCGCCTGCCCCACGGTACTCACCAGCCTGTTGAACGAGGGAATCCCAGATCGTCGGATTGAGCGGGTCGATCGTCTCCGGCTTCGACCAGTCAACGGGCGCGCCTGACTCATCGCCGTCCTGCCGACGGGCGGCACAGGACGACACAACAACCAGCGCAAACAGAATGAGAAACCAGCGCACCATGATCTAATCTCCTTCCTTACCGGTCAACGCGAGGCCGTACCGGGGAGCCGGTGAGTGAGCCGCCGCCTCAGGCGATCTCGACGAGCTCGAGCTCGAACGTCAGGTCCTTGCCCGCGAGCGGGTGGTTGGCGTCGATCGTCACGTGCGAGTCGGTCACCTCGGTCACGTTTACGACCATATCCTGCCCCTCACCGCGATCGATGCGCAGCCGCATGCCGACCTCCGGGTCGAGGTCGTCGGGCAGCCGATCCCGCTCGACCTGCATCATCATCTCGTCGTGACGCGGCCCGTACGCTTCGGCCGCGGGGATCGTCGCCGTCTTCGAGTCGCCCGGGCTCATGCCGACCACCGCCTGCTCGAAGCCGGCGATGACCTGGCCCTCGCCGATCGTGAACTCGATCGGCTCGCGCCCGCGCGAGCTGTCGAAGACCGAGCCGTCCTCAAGCGTGCCCGTGTAGTGGATCTTCACGGTGTCGCCGCTGCTTGCCTGTGCCATGATTCCTCCAGTCGTTTCGATGCTCGTTTCGACCTGCCCAACCACTGGAAGCCAGCCCCAGGCACTCAGGGCAACCCAATCACCGGCATCCGTCACGCGCCCCCACCCTAACACAGCACCGCAGACGATCAAGACCTGCATCCCGCCCGTTGCACAAGCAGCGCGCGCGGTGTACATAACAGTGACACGCTGGGACGCTGGCTCAAGGAGCCCGCCATGCGACACCGACCGTGGCCCCTCATCCTCCTCGCCGCCCTCCCCACCCTGCTCTCCACCGCCGCCTTCGGCGACGAACAACCCGCGAACCGCCCGGGTAAGGAAAAGGAACAACACACGGTCCGTTTCATGCGTCAGCAGGAACAACAAGCCGTGCTGCTTCATGAGGAGGGCACCGAGCACATCCTGATCCCCATAGGCAGCGATACACACCGGGCCGAGGTCTTCTGGTTGTTCCCGGTCCCGGCCTCTCAAAACGACGTCGCCGTCGACATCGTCGACGAGTTCCCCATACTGGGCTACGACCGGATATCGTCGAACGCCCTACACAAGCGACAGCGCCATCACGATCTGATCTACCACTGCACGGTGCAGTGTGGTTTGGTGGCCAACCCCGTGCTCGGTTTCTTCTTCTTCATGGCGCCGGCGCTCTCGTCGGAAGAGACCGCCATCATGAACCGCCCTGCGGGACAGGCCGCGCAGCATGGCCTGCATGTTGAGACGATTGTGGCGTTGTCAACCGAGTCGCTTGCAGCCCAACTCGCCGAACGTGGCGTGGAGCTGTCCGACGAGGAGCTCGCGGTCTTCGAGTCCTACTGCAGTGAGGGGTTCTCCCTCGTTCTGACCCGCATCCTCGACGACCGAGCCGTTCGCAACGAGTTCACGAGCATTAACGACTCCCGGCAAAGTGACGCTGAGCCGACACACAGGTTGGCCCTCTACATCCGGTTCCCGACCAAAGAGCTCTGGTATCCGATGCGTCCAAGGGCCGTCCGCCACTACTGCCCTGGTCGGCCCGACATCGTTGTCCTCGGCCACGTCATGCCCAAGGCGGATCGGATGGTCTTGCGCCACGCCAGGTACGGGCTCGCTAGGCAGAGAAGCTTTGACCCGTCCCTACTGCCGGAGCCGATGCGGACCGCGCTGGGTCCGATCCACACGCCGAGCTACACACGCCTGACGTGGATGTTCGCGCCTGAGAAGGATTTCACAGGCGATATCACCTTCGAGCCGATGAGCGCGTCGGCCGCCCGCTACGAGCTGCTGCTTGAGCACCTCTTCGGCCCATGGGGCATACTCACATTCTTCGTCTCGTTCGCCGTCCTGCTCTTCATCACCGGCGGGCTGTGCGGCCTGATCTATCTCCGCGAGTGGCGGCGGTCGGCTTGCTACGGCCTCCTCGGCTTCCTGAGCTTCCCCGTCGTGTCGCGTTTCACCTGGCGCGACCTCCAACGCCGTGGCATCCGCAAGCGGCGCGGCCTCGCAACCGCCTACGCCTTCACCTACCTCGCCCTCTTCATCGCCCTGAACATCGCCGTGACATTCCTTCTTCTCCTGCCATTGAGGTACTGACCGATGAAGACACGAACAGGACACGCCATCGTTCTCGTTGCCGCACTCGCCGCTGTGCTCCCCACTGCCGCCTTCGCCGACGGCTCGTCGTGGATTAGGTTGAGGGACTACGCCACCTGGTTGCCCCTGCACCAGGACGAACAGAGCGCGTTCCTCGCTCTCGAGGACGGTACCGAGCACATGCTCATCGCCATCAACGTCCAGCTCGATCAGGAGGACGCGCAGGGGTTCTGGCTCTTCCCCGTGCCCGGGACGCCCGACACGGTCACCGTCGATCTGCTCGACCGCTTCCCAGCGACATACGGCTGGGACGTGATCGGGGCGGGCCAGGCCCGCATCACCGAGAGCGTGAGCCTGGAGATCGGTGTCGTCATCAATCCCGTCCTTGCTTTCCTCTTCCTCCCTGCCATGCAAGGCGAACGGCAGAGGGACACGGCCGGGTTCAGGATCCACCAACACGTCGAGAAGCACGGCCTGCGCGCGGAGACGATCACCGCTGATTCCGTCCAGGCGCTCGCGCAGTACCTCGCGGGGAAGGAAGTGGCGCTCGCAGCCGAGGAGCTTGCCCTGTTTGAGCCGTATCTCAACAGCTCATACGTCCTTGTCGCAGCATCCATCGCCTCGGCCGAGGCGCTGCACGCAGCGTTCCCCGACGACGAGCGCTGGACAACGGACGGCGCCGCACATCGCTGGCCCGCGCTCTACGTCATGTTCCCCGCCGAAAAGCTCTTCTACCCGATGCGGCCCACGGCCGGGTACGGCGATCAGGAGATGACCGTCAACATCGCCACGATCGGCCATACGACGCCCGAGGGCGACGCGGCGATGCTCGCGCGGGCCGACCGCCACGACTACGTCCAAGACTACGGCCATCCCGATGCGTTCCCGCCCGGCATGCGCGGCGGGATGACGGAAGGCGAGCCGCTGTACTACAGCCGCCTCGAGTTCCGCTGCCCGGCCAAGGCGTTCACGAGCGACCTTACGTTCTCCCCAAAGAACACACGCTTCTCGCGCTACCAGCGTTTCATGGGCGCGCAGCGATTCATTGGCATCCCGATCGCCAAGTTCTTCCTCCTCCTCTACATCACCGGCGGCGTGTGCGGCCTCGCCTTCTTCGGCGAGTGGTGGCGGCCCGCCTTCTACGGCCTGCTCGGCTTCATGAGCTTCCCCGTCGTGTCGCACTTCACCTGGCGCGACCTCGTCCACAACGGCGGCCGGCAGCCCCGCGCCTCGGCGTTCCTCTACGCGCTCAGCTTCCTCACTCTCTTCATCGCCCTCAACGCCGGCGTCACCTCACTTCTTCTTCTGCCACTGAGGTACT
>CAYUZG010000170.1:0-5273 GCA_964449605.1 uncultured Verrucomicrobiota bacterium
GCTGCACGGGGCAGTCGAAGACGCTGTGCTCCGTGTTCGGTTTCACGTCGAGATAGGGGTAGATGAAGCCGGCCTCGTAGTCGATACCGGCCTCGTTCGTGCCCCACCAGTACACGACCGGCGACTCCTGCCAGTTCGCGCACGGCATGAAGAAGCCTTCGAAGTCGTTCGTATAGGTGAGCGCCGCGATGGCGAGCTGCCGCTGGTTCGAGACGCATTCGGTCTGCTTCGCCTTATTGCGAACGCCGACGACGGCCGGCAGCAGCACGCCGAGCAGGGTGGCAATCACCGCGATCACGACGAGGAGCTCGATCAGCGTAAAACCGCGCTGTCTCATCTTCGTCACCCTCCGGGGTTCGTGTGCTCCCCGCCCCACACACGGGGCGGGGAGCACACGCGAGTTCCTACGCTCTCGTGCGCCGTCGCAGCCCGAGCATCATGGCCGCCCCCGCAACGAGGAGCAGGCTTGGCTCGGGTATCGGTGCCACGTCGGCGAAGGCGTCGATGTCGACGACGGCCTCCGCGTTCAGGTTCGATACGCGTACGTACTGGATCCAGTCGAGGCCGGTCCCGGCCAGGTCGATGCCCGTGCCACCGCCCGAGCCGGCGTAGAGGACGAGCGCCTGCGCTTCGGTCAGCCCGTCGAAGTCCGACAACGTCAGACCCGGATCGACCGGCAAGAGGAAGTCGCTCGCCGCGGTGTGATCGGCGTCGGCCCAGCCCGTCGTCGGATACAGCGCGTCCGCATACGGCGGGGTCACGGTCACCCAGTCGACGCCGTCTTGGCTGACCTCGATCGTGCCGAGGTCGTCGCCGAAGAGCAGCGCGGGGTCGGTGAGGATCGGGTCCGGCCACTGGTTGATGAACGCCGCGTTGCCGAAAACGATCAGGTCGATGCCGAACGGGTTGAGTGGGTCGTCCTCGACGGGGCCGTCGAACGCGACCTCGATGGAGCCGCCGGGGCCGAACGAGAAGACCTGGTCGTGCGGCCAGGTGCCTGTGCCGTCTGGCGTGTGATACCCCCACTCGGGGTTGATGATCGTCACCGGATCGTCGGCGCCGCCCGCCCAGTTCGGCGTCCAGCGCTCGGGCGAGCCGAGCACGGCGTTCGGGTCGTCGTAGTCGTCGGTCGTGCCGCCGCGGTCGGAGCCGACGACGGCCGAGGCGAACTGGGCGTGCGCCGCCGGAACACACAGCAGCGCAAGCACCATCAACAGCGCAGTTCCCCCAAAGGACCTCATTCCCTTACCTCCTACTCGTCGTGAAGTGAGCGTCCACGGCTGATTCCTCGACTCGTTCCGAGTCGAGGAGTCAGCTTGGACCGAGCCTTTGGCTCGGTCGGCCTTCGCGTGAGGCTGCGCATGCTTCGCGACGCGGTAAGAGGAGGGAAGTGACGATGGCGTCCCGTCTCGTGTGCCCGATGGGCCGTGCTGCGTGTGGACAGACTCGTCCGCCAGCCTGGTCCGTCAACGGGTGGCTCGACATGATCCGCTTTCTTCCCGGGTGCGAAGAAGTCAGGGTCACGCGCCCGCAGGCAGGTCTTCTGGCTTACGGATCATCCTACTTGGCCCGCCTTCCCAGCCGTCCTTTGACGACCAGTGGCTGTCACGGCTCCGGTCGTTGACCGAGGTCCGCGTGGACCGTTCGTCCCCGCTTACAGCGGCGCCCCCGCGGCGGATTCTCACCGCCTTCCCTAGCGCCTGCGGTCAGCTTTTGACTACCACAGTACGTCCTGCGTGTCAAGCGCAAAACCGGCGCGTCTACCCAAATCGGCGTCCAGCGATGTTTGCAGGGATGAGGAATGCTTCCTGAACCGCGCAGTCGCACGCCATCGTGTGTGTGCAGGCCAACCGAGCGTGCTCGCCTGTCCAGTGAAGTGCCGAGCCCGTTTCAACGGGCTTTTGTCCTCTCAGCACAGGCCAGTCCTTTAGGGCTGGTATCACGCGCGGCACACGACCATTCCGGAGCCCGTTTCAACGGGCTTCTCGACAGGCGGCTTAAGCCAGAACGACAAGGACGTTGAAACGCCCTCGACGGGTGCAGATACGTCGTACTCTACCAGCCCTAAAGGACTGGCCTGTCAAGAACGGGACGCTCAAGCGCCCCGCCGCCACTGTGCAAAGGAGTCTGGCTGCACAGCACGAGACTCTCCGCGCATCCCAGTCTATTCATCGGCGCCGTCCGATCGTTGTCCGCCGATCCCGGGTGTCTATGGGTTGTACCGGCGCGCGCATTCTGCTATCATATGAGCTGGGCAGGGACGTGGGGGGCGAGCGAGCGTCGCGTGCTTCCTGCGCCGACAAACCACAGAGGAGGGACTCGCGGTGAGGCTCTTTGCCACGCTGCTGGTTGTTGTGCTTGGTGTCGTTGTTGCCGCCTCGTGCGGCAACAACAAGAAAAAGCAGGAGGAGGTCGAGGCGCATCTCGAGGCGGCGCGCCGGAGCTTCCTCGATCACGATCGCGCGATCGGCGAGCTCGACAAGGCGATCGAGCTCGACGACGCGTGCATCGAGGCCTACGAGCAGCGCGCCGAGATCTACGAGGCCGATTACCGCCAGACCGGCCGCGCGCAAGAAGCCTCCAAAGCGATCGGCGACTACGACACCCTCATGAAGCTCGAGCCGAAGAGCCCGAAGGCGGCCGAACGCCTGCGCAAGCGGGCGTGGCTCAAGGCCGAGCTCGGCGAGCACGACGGCGCCATCGCCGACCTGAACGCCTCGCGCAAGCGCGACAGCGGCGACTGGCGCACCTACGAGCAGCTCGCGAAGGCCTCTATCGCCACGGACAATCTCGAAAACGCCATCAAGGCCTACTCGCTCGCCATCGAGTGCGACCCCAACAACGCGTCGCTCTACAAAGCCCGCGCGCGCGTCTACTTCGACCTCGGCGACAAGCGCAAGGCGATCCCAGACCTTGTCAAGGTGACCGAGCTGCAGCCCGACCTCCGGGCGTACGCCGAGCTTGCGTGGATCTACCGCGAGCTGGGCGATCCGCACAAAGCGCTCGATTACTACGACAAGGCCAAGAAGCTCGACCCGGATTTCGAAAGCAACGTCACGCCCTGGTAAGGGCCGTCTCAGCTCGACCGCTGCGGGCGGCCACGGCCGCAGCGATGCCCCAGCAGCTCGAGCTCCGCGTTCCTGAGCTCGAGATCAAGCTCCTTCTCGCGCATCCGGTCGGCCGCGGCCTCGCCGCGGAGCCGAGCGACGGCGGCCGCGACGATCGTCGCGATCAGCACGACGGCGGCCGTGATCTCAACCTTCTCGTAGCCGAGCTCGAGGATCTCGTTCGCAAGCATCAGCACCGCTGACACCACCATGATGATCATCTCACGCATCAGTTCACTCCTTTCAGTCGTCTTCGTGGAATCCGCTGAGCACCGCGTCGCCCCCGGCCAGCATCGTCGGCACGAGCCACGTGCGGCCGGCCGGATCGACGAACCGCTCGCTGCGCTCGACGAGCACGCGGCGAATCTCGGCCGTCGTCGGGAGGCGGCCGTCGTTGGCGCGCTTGTACTCGCCCACCAGGCCGGCAACCATCCCCGCAAGCGCCGGCGAGGCGAACGAGGTGCCGTCGAGCTCAACGAGCCACTGCCGACGCCGGCCGTAACGGACGCGCTCGACGCGGACCACGCCGGCACGGATCGCGCCCCCGTAGGCGCGCCGGAACGCGCCGGCCGTGCGCGTCGGCAGGAATGACCAGACGTCCTCGCCCGGGCAGACGAAGTCGACGTACGCGTTCGTGTTACTGAACTCGCTTAGCTCGACGAGGAAGCGGCTCTCGGACCCGCTGTGCCCGTCGGCGCGCGCGAGCCGCATGCTGCCGACGGCGAACACGAGGCCGTCGAACGCAGCGGGGTAGGCGGCCGGGCTGCCGCGCTGGCCGTCGTTGGCCGCGGCCGCGCAGTAGACGTTGCCGAACTCGTCGACGGAACGGGCGATGGCCCGCTCGAGCGCGCGCACGTCCTGCCATGCCTTCGTCCAGGCGGCCGAACCGCGTCGCGCGCGGCCTGGCGCGAGCCCCATCGAGACGTTGACGACGACGCCGCGGATGCCGCAGCGCTCTTGCCAGCGGTGGAGCCACTCGATCGCGTCGACCCACCACGCGGCATCGTTTTGGGCGCGCTGCTGGTCGAAGCATTTGAGCGCAACGAGCCGGACGCGCGGCATCGTCTGCGCGACGATGCCGGCCGTCGCCGTGCCGTGGAAGAAGCTGTCGGTGCGGTAGCCGCCGCGCCAGAAGTAGCTATCGCCCGGTATCGTCGAGACACCGGCGGCCCAGTTGTCGCGCAGCGCCGGAGTCGCGCGCTCGATGCCCGTGTCGAGCACGGCAACGTATTCGTCGGCGCCGTCGCCGCCGAGCGAATTGAACACCGGCACCTCGGCGAGTTCGGCCCACTCGGGCTCGTGACGGGCGAGCGCATGGTCGTCGCGAAGCGCGAGGCCGTCGCGAAGCGCCAGCCTGGCCGTCGAGCGCGCTGGCCGCGGTCTCGCCAGCTCGATGCATCGCGCGTAGTCACTGTTGTTGTTCATCGTTGCCTTTCTTGTCAGCGCAGGTGCTTGGGCACCGTGTGCGGGCCGTGCTCATGGTACGGCCAGCCGAGATCCGATTGGCCGCGCACGCCGAACGGTTCCTCGTCGGGCCGTTCGTGGCGGCACGTGCGGCACAGGGCCGGGATCCGGTGAAGCCGGTAGTCAACCTCGACGAGGTGGTCGTCGATCACGTAGACGCGTTCGTAGAACTCGCTGCGCCATCGGATGCCGAACCGGCTGCGGATCCATCGCCGTAGGCAGATCCAGCAAAGACCCTTGCTCAGCATGCTCATCGTCGATCCCTTTGCTCGTGACGTCTCTGCATTCCAGGCGATTGGCGGCGCGTCAGCGTTGTAGGGCGGGGCCCCCTGGCCCCGCCGTCCTGCTCATCCATCGCGTCTGCGACGCTGCGGCGGGCGTCGCGCGTTCCGCGCGCGCGGGCGCCCGCCCTACATCGCTCACGCGTCAGCGGCCCTTGCTTGCGGGTGTTCACCCGCCCGCCGGCTGAAGCGCTGCTTCGTCCAAGCTTGTCGCTCTGATGGGACAACGAAACGTTGTCCCATCAGAGCGACGGGCCCTCGGGAAGAGGAGGTCCGGGGGAAGAGAGGGGTCTCGGGGGAGTCGCCGAGGACCCGCCGCTGCAGGTTCGTCGTCGCTACGGTGCCCGTTCCTGCTGCCTCAGTTCGAGGTGCAGGAACCGCTTCCGTTCCGTGTAGCGCACGCCGTTTCGGATCGCTTCCT
>CAYUZG010000171.1:0-1850 GCA_964449605.1 uncultured Verrucomicrobiota bacterium
GAGCTGCCGATCGGCGCGGGGCACGGGTTCGAGGCGCTGCTGCCCGAGGAGACGGTCATCTTCGCCTCCGTGCGCGACGTGCCGGCGCTGCTCGAGAAGCTCAAGGCGCTGCCGCTCGGCAAGGTCGTGCTGCGTGAGGGCTTTTTCGACGACCTGCTGCCGCCGATGGTGGTCGATAGGACGCGGGGCTTCTACGAGAAGTTCGTCGAGCCGGCCCTGGCGATCCCGGCCGGAGAGGCGGCGCTTGTGTGGGGCCAGCCCGATTTCGAGGGTCTCTCGCCTCATCTCCTGACGCTCGCGGACGTGTCAGGCAACGAGGCCGCGCTCGAGCGCTATCTCGAGGAGACCATCCACCCATGGATGGACACGCGGTATGAGCGAAAAGATGTCGCGATTGGTGGCGCCACCTTCACCCAGGTGGGTTCCAAGCGGGCCGGCGATGAGGCGGCCGTGTTCGGCGTTCGGGACGGGGTCTTCGTGCTGGCAACGCTCAGTGACTCGCCGGTGGCCGACATCGAGGCGCTCGACAAGGCGCCGCGCCGATCACTCGCGACGAACCCGCGGTTTCAGCAAGTCGAGCGCGCGCTGGCGGGGGCCGACGTCATGGGCTACGTCGACCTAGGCGCGATTGACCGCCAGCAGAAGAAGTCCCACATGGCTAGGGGGTGGAGCGGGTCCTATAACCGGTCGTGGGGCATGGCGCGCGCCGTCTGCGGCTTCGAGGAGTTCGAGGGAATCGGTGTGGGCGTCTCGTTCGGGCCCGGTGACGGGAGCACGACGATGTGCTGCTTCGGCAGCGGCGTCCAGGGCGGGATCGCCGGCGCGCTGACTCGCGCCGCCCCGCTCAAGAGCCTCCGGTACATCGACGCCGATGCCTGCTTCTACACCGCGCTGAGCCTCGGCAGCCTGAGCCAGACCTACAGTGACTTCGTGGCGACGGTGGCCAAGAGCTGTGAACTGCTTGGTGGCGATCCGGACGACGTGCGGGGATTCCACGAGGGCGTTGCCGCGATCGAGGAGTTCCTTGGGCGGGACCTGGCGAAGGAGGTTTTCCCCGCGCTGGGTGGCGAGGTCGCTGTTGCTGCGTGGATACCCGGCGGCCTGGATGTGCCACCGGCGGCGCTCATGATCGAGGTGAAGGATAAGGAAGCGGTCGGCAAGATCGTCGACGATGCACTGGCTGCGCTCATCGAGGCCGACGTCGGCCTGGTCGAGGCGGAGCGGAAGACGTACGAGGGTGTCGAGATCGTCTCGCTTGACGGCGTGCCGCACGTCATCCCCGCCGTGGCGTTCGTCGGCGACTTCCTCGTCGTGGCGACGAACCCGAGCGTAATCGAGGACATGATCGACACGCTTGCCGAAGGGCCGCACCTGGACCAGGCCGACGGCTACAAGCGGTACGTCGCGAGCATCCCGGGCAACGCGGCGATCACGGTCTACATCGATACCAAGCGCATCTTCGAGGTCGGCTGGCCGATGGCGGTTCAGATGATAGGGGCGCCCGGCGAGGCGGCCCGGACGCTCAAGGCGGTCGGCGAGTTGGGCGGGGCGCTCTCGCCGCTCGGCGTGAAAGTCATCGGGAGCGAGGAGGGGATCACGGTCACGTCGCGCTCGGCCAATGGCGGCCTGGCGCCCGATGTGTTTGTGGCCAGTGCGTCCGGCTTCATGGTCGTCATTACCTCCCTCGATTTCGACTTCGACTGATAGCGCTCTTGCAGGCGGCTTCGTTGCCGTGAGTGAACAACGGCGCGGCCGGGCGCATAGGAGAGGATGGACACAGGCTCGGACAATGGGTAATGGGAGAGGTGATATGAAAACGATCTGGTCTGTTGTGTGCGTGGCCCTCGTGC
>CAYUZG010000171.1:1950-3602 GCA_964449605.1 uncultured Verrucomicrobiota bacterium
AATGGGAGAGGTGATATGAAAACGATCTGGTCTGTTGTGTGCGTGGCCCTCGTGCTGGGCGTTGTCGGGGCGGCGCAAGGGGCTCAATCCTTCGACAACCTGCTGCCGGACAACGCGATTGCGTACGTCTCGGTGCGCAACGTGCCCGAGATGGTCGAGAAGCTCAAGCTGACGGCCGGCTACAAGGTCTTCACGGAGCTCCGGCTGTTTGAGCGGATGCTGCCGCCCGAGAAGTACGCCGAGGCCCAGAACATACTCGACACGTTCATCAAGCCGCTCGGCGAGATCTGCACGGGCGAGGTGGCAGTGGCGGTCCTCGGCGTCGAGTTCGGTGCAGACGCAGTGCCTGAGGTGGCCGTGTTTGTCGATGTGAGCGGGACGCAGGACGCGTTCGACGACTACCTCGAGGAGACGGTGTTCCCGCTGCTCGACGAGCAGGGGCTCGCCCGCGAGACGCAGGAAGTCGCCGGCATCGAGGTGCTCAAGATCGGCATTGAGCCGGACGAGGACAACGCGATCTTCTGCGCCCTCAAAGACGGTGTGTTTATCCTGTCGCCGCGGCTCGACACGCTCAGCGCGCTGCTCGCCAACATCGGGCCTGGCCCGGCTGTGGCCATGCTGCCGTCGAACGCGGGCTACGCCGACGTGAAGCGGGCGCTGGGCCAGGCGGACTTCAGCATCTACGTCAATCTCGGCGCCATCATCGCGCGAGCCGTTGCTGAGAATGACGAGGCGGCGCCTATGTGGTGGGCGGTTGGCTTTTCAAAGCTGCGCGCGATCGGCTTCGGCACGACGATCGGGCCCGACGGCAGCGCGACGAGCACGATGCGGCTCACCACGGGCGGGCCGCCGGACGGGATGCTCGGGCTGATCGCCCGGCCGGGCGAGCCGTTCACAAGCCTCAAGCACACGCCGCGCGAGGCCGGCCTGTATTACGCCGTCGACGTCGGCAGCCCCGAGGAGCTGTACACCAAGCTCATCAGCATGGTCGAGGAGATCGAGGTGCAGACGGCCGAGGTTCACATCGAGGAGTTCGAAGAGGGTGTGGCGCAACTCGAGGCGCTCTTGGGCATGAAGCTCGAAGAGGAGATTCTCCCCGCGTTCGGCGGCGAGATCGCGCTGTATGCCAAGGTGCCTGAGGCGCTCGGCATCCCGCCGGCCGCGCTCATGATCGAGGTGACTGATAAGGAAACCGTGGAGCGCCTCGTGCAGCGTGTCTTCGATCTGATTGGGACCCTTGGCGAAGATGCCCCTCGGCTGACGAAGGCGGAGCACAAGGGGGTCGAGATCACGACCGTGCTTGCCGCGCCGATGATCTCGCCGGCGGTAGCTGTGCTCGACGACTACCTGGTCGTCGGCACGTCGCCCGCGGCGGTGCGGTCGGTGATCGACGCGGGCCCGGGGAACAACATCGAGGCGCGCGAGGACTTCCGCACCACGATGGCCGGTCTGCCAACAAGCGGGTGCGCGATGGCGTACGTCGACTTGAGGGCGGTTTACGAGTTCGTCTTCCCGCTCCTGGCCGCGGCAGCGCCCGACGACGGGCCGCCGGCCGAGCTGATGCAGGCGCTTGGCGCGCTCGGCGAGCATCTGGGCGGCTTCGGCGCGGTCGTCGCCGGCGACGAGTCCGGCCTGACCTACCGGATGCACTC
>CAYUZG010000171.1:3702-5225 GCA_964449605.1 uncultured Verrucomicrobiota bacterium
CGATCCTTCAGGCGCCCGCGGTTCCGCACCGGCATCGCGGGCGCCTTTTTGTCGTGCGCCGCGGCTACGGCACGCGGCCGGCCGCGCGTTCGGCTTTGTACCACTCGATGGTTTTGGCGAGGCCGTCCTCGAAGGGGGTGGTGGCCTTGAAGCCGATGAGGTGCTCGGCTTTCGAGGTGTCGAGGCAGCGGCGGGGCTGGCCGTCGGGCTTGGTGGCGTCCCAGACGAGCGTGCCCTCGAAGCCGGTGAGCTTGGCGATGAGCTCGATGAGCTCCTTGATGGAGATCTCG
Source organism: uncultured Verrucomicrobiota bacterium (assembly GCA_964449605.1). GTDB lineage: Bacteria > Auribacterota > JABMQX01 > JAFGEW01 > JAFGEW01 > CAYUZG01. The sequence continues at coordinate 3,993 of CAYUZG010000171.1, forward strand.
AAGCCGGCGCCGATGTTGACCGGGTCGGAGGTCTCGAGCTTCTCGGCGGCGAGCAGCAGGCCTCTTGCGGCGTCATCGACGTAGAGGAACTCCCGTGTCGCTTTGCCGGTGCCCCAGACGGTGATCTCGGCGTCGCCGGCCTCGATCGCATCGACGCACTTCTTGATGAGCGCGGGGATGACGTGCGACGAGGCGGGGTCGAAGTTGTCGTACGGCCCGTAGAGGTTCACGAGCATGGCGTTGACGGCGTCGAAGCCGTACTGGGCGCGGTAGGCGGCCGACTGCACCAGGGCCATCTTCTTGGCCAGCCCGTAGGGGGCGTTCGTCTCCTCGGGGTAGCCGTTCCAGATCTCCTCTTCCTTGAACGGCACCGGCGTGAACTTCGGGTAGGAGCAGATCGTGCCAACGGTCAGGTAGCGGGCGACCCCGCGCAGCCGGGCCGCCTCCATGAGCTGCGCGCACATCATCAGGTTGTCGTAGAAGAACTCGCCCGGCCGCTCACGGTTGGCGCCGATGCCGCCGACGACGGCGGCGAGGTGGATGACGAGGTCGGGGTCGGCCTCCTCGAGTGCGTGCTGGATGCCGTCCCAGGTGCGCAGGTCGTGCGTGGCGCTACGGGGCACGAAGACGCGCTTGGCGCCGGCCTGCTCGAGTTGGCGCACGACGTGGCGGCCCAGGAACCCGGCGCCGCCGGTGACCATCACGTTGCGCTCGTTCCAAAAGCTCACGGGCGTCCCTCCACAGTCAGTCGTTGGAGCCCGCATTATAGGCATCTGGTCGGTCCGGGGCGAGCCAAAACGCAGCGCGGCGCGAGTGGCCTCGGGGCGAACACGAAAAAAGGCTTGCCGATCGGCGCGCGGTCTGGTAGAGAATCTCGTGCAGCGCCACGGCACGTGGCACGCTGAGGGGGAACCGCCCACGCAGCCATGTTCGTGGCCGGGGCGGCGTGACGGACGGAGTTGACAAGACTCGAAAGGAGAAACAGATGAGCAGGAGTGCCGTGGTACTCTTTGTCGGCCTGGTCTGTCTGGCTCTGGCGCCGGCGTCTGTGCATGCGGCCCTGACCGGCGAGGTCTATTTCGGCGACGAGGCGCCGCAGTTCGCGTTCAGCTTCCGGGCCTCGCTCCACACGATCGAGGGGATCAAGGCGGGTGCCGGCAGCTACTTCGGGGGCGATCTCGAGTTCGACAACGACTACGGGTACGGCCTCTCGGCCGAGTACTACATCACCCC
>CAYUZG010000172.1:0-1562 GCA_964449605.1 uncultured Verrucomicrobiota bacterium
GCCGGACGGGCGCGGGGACGCGGTCGTCGCGTGGCAGGGCATCGGCGCGGACAAGTACGTCTGTTACGACGTGGTCGTTGAGGGGCGAACCGAGCGGGTCGCGTCGCTCGACTGCGTCCATACCTCGTGTGACGTGTGCGTGAGCGCCGACGCGGCATGGTTCACGTGGCGGATCTCGGGGTCGGTTTTTCTGATGCGGCGCCTTGACCGGGCGACGGGGTTGTGGTCGCCGGCGCTGGCGATCCCGCAGTCGGGCGCGTACTGCCGGCGTCCGGCGACGGCCGTCGACCGCCGGGGCAACGTGTGGCTCGCCTGGCAGAGCCCGCCGGCGGGTGAGGAACGGCTCAGCCGCCGGGCCGACATCTACCTCCAGCGCATGACGCCTGAGCTTGCCACGGGCCTGGCGGACCCGTCGCTCACGGTCCATGCGTTCCCGAGCGAAGCCGGTCACGAGATGGTGCCGCTGCCCGACGCCCCACGGTTCGAGGCGAGCGGGAGCGCGCGCGTGTGGTTCGGCGAGTTGCACGCTCACTGCTGCTTCTCGGACGGGCTCGGGACGCACGACCAGTTCTACAACGCGGCGCGGGACCTGAGCGGGCTCGATTTCGGCGCGGTTGTCGAGCACGTCGAGTTCCCCGACGAGCTGACGGCGCCGGAGTGGCGGCTTGGGCAGCTCGTGGCCGAGACGTTCAATGAGCCGGGACGCTTCGTGACGATCGTGGGCCACGAATGGGCGTCGAACGAGGTCGGCCTGCCGTACGGGCACAAGAACATCTACTTTCCCGGGCCGGTGGGCGAGCTTCTCTGCCCGAAGTCGCCGTCCGCGGATACGCCCGAGCGGCTGTTCGGCTCGGCACGGCGGCTGGGCGCGATCGTGGTGCCGCATCACGTGTCGGTCAGGTGGGGAGCGACCGACTGGGATTACCACGATCCGGACGTGCAGCGGCTGTGCGAGATCGCGTCGCACCACGGGATAATGGAGTACGACGGCAACCCGCATGCGCACGTCGATCCGCCCGTGCTTGGGTGCTCGGTGCAGGCGGCGTTGGCGCGAGGGTACCGGCTCGGGTTGATCGCGGGCAGCGACGCGCACCGGCTGGCGCCGGGCCGGGACGGGGGTGTCGCGGCCGTCGTGTGCGGCCAACTGACGCGGGACGAGGTGTTCGCGGCGCTTCGCCAGCGGCGGTGTTACGCCTCGACGGGGCCGCGGCTGCTCGTTGATTTCGGCATCAACGGCCACGGCATGGGCCAGGAGGTGCCTTTCGCCCGGCTGGGGACGCCGGTGGCGGTCGGCTTTCGGATCAGGGCCGATCGCCGCGTCGTCGCGGTGGAAGTGGTCAGGAACAACGAGACGGTGCATCGCGAGGAGCCGGGCTCATCTGAGGCAGGCGGCGAGTGGCATGACCCGGCTGGCGCGAGGGCCGGCACGTACTACTACCTTCGGATCGAGCTCGAGGGCAGCGAGTTCGCCTGGTCGAGCCCGATCTGGGTCGTATAGGCCCGATGCTGTTCACCTACCACGTGGCATGGGCCTCCGGCCCATGTTTTCCACGGGCAAGATG
>CAYUZG010000172.1:1662-5193 GCA_964449605.1 uncultured Verrucomicrobiota bacterium
GGGGTATCTGGGGTCTCAGTTCGGAATGTTGCCCTGGCCGGAATGGTTTTTGCTGAGGGTGTGGATAACTTACTCGAAGACCAGCCCGCCGTTACCCTTCCGCGTCTCGCCGATCACACGGTGCGGGGTGCGAGCCCTGCGCAGCACGTCGCGCACGTCTTCCAAGTCTTTCCTGCGGAGGATGAGAACAAGGCCGATGCCCATGTTAAACGTTCGGAACATCTCCTTATCCGACACGGCCCCAAGTTGTTGGATAGCCTGGAAGATGTGAGGTGGTTTCCACGAGCGGCGTCGTATCACGGCGTCGACCGACTTGGGCAGAACGCGGGGGATGTTTCCCTCGAAGCCGCCGCCGGTAATGTGGGCCACACCGGTGAGTATTTTGCGCGTCGATAGGGTGTGGACAACTTGGGAATAATCGCGGTGAATCTTCAGGAGCTCCTTTCCCACGGTGGTTCGGCCGCCTGGGACGGGGTCGGTGGGCTCGAGCCGGGCGTGATCGAGAAGGACTGCCCTGGCGAGCGAGTAGCCGTTGGTGTGGAGGCCGGACGAGAGGAGGCCGACGAGGACATCGCCCGGGCGGACGCGTGAGCCGTCGATGATGTTTGAGCGGTCAACGACGCCGACGATTGTTCCGACGAGGTCGTATTCGCCTTGGGGGTAGACATCGGGGAGCTGGGCGGTCTCGCCGCCGAGAAGTGCGCAGCCCGCCTTACGACAGCCGGTGGCGAGGCCGGAGACGATGTGCCGTAGCACTTGAGGTTCGAGTTTGGAAAAGCCGATGTAGTCGAGAAAAAAAAGCGGCCGGGCGCCTTGCACCGCGATGTCGTTGGCGCAGTGGGCCACCAGGTCCCGGCCCACTGTCGAGTGGACACCCATCAGGCTTGCGACCTTCAGTTTGGTGCCCACACCGTCGACGCTCGCGACCAGCACCGGCCGCTTCATACCGAGCGATTGTGCATCGAAAAGCCCGCCGAACAGCCCGAAGTCGGCCAGCACGCGTTGCGAGAACGTCGAGCGGACCGTGCGGGCGATGGCGCGCTTGACCGAGTCCATCGCCTTGATGTCGACCCCGGCGTTTTTGTAGGTCAAGCGGCGCGCGCCCATCTATCTCCTGTCCGGACCGTGGGCCTTCCGGCGAGTCGGAACTATACGCGTGGGCATGGCGGGCTGCAAGAGAAAAAAGAGGGGAGAAGCGATTCCGGGCAACGGGCGACATGCACCACAGTAACATACTGTCAGTTCCATAGCATTCCTCGCTGGCGTCTGACCTGGGACTTGACTGGCGCTGGGCACGTGGACTGCAGCGAGTGTGGTGCTCGATGCTTCGACGGAGTGCAGGACGATGAAGTCGTCTTATGGGCTCGGGGTGCGCTCGAGCAGGAGACGTGTCGCCGCGCCTAGTCGCCGAAGAGCTTGTCGATCGCCTCGGAGCCTTTGGGCTTTCTGCGTTCCTGGCGCGGCAGGGTTTCGGGCGGCCCTTCTTCGGCCACCGCGGAAGAACCGATCGACGCGCCGGTGCCGAGGACGAACTCCGGGTTGACCACCTGGTGCATCTTGAACGACTGGACGTTCATGTCGACCAGGACGCCCTCGCGGAGCCTGGCGGCTTTGATGGCGGCGGCCACCTGGGACTTGAGCAGTCCTGGATGGCCGCCCTCGGCTGCGACGCGGACGTAGAGCTTGCCGTGCACGACGAAGTCGAGCGTGTACTCGCCGACGGTGGCTTCCTTGAAGGTGACGGGGATCCTGACGTTCCGATCGTAGGGGATCCCCCTGCGTGTCAGCTCCTGGGCGAAGGCGCGCTTGTACGGTTCCACGTCGAAGCCGGGTCCGAGGAGCGAGTAGACCTCCTCGAGCGCTTTGCGTGCCTCGAAGGCCGCCTCTTCAACGGTTACACTGCTCATTGTGCGTTCTCCCTTTGAGACCCGGGCGGGACGATACCATATTCGTTGCGGGGGTTGAACGGCGTTTGCGGCCGATGGGCCGGAAGCCTACACTATAGGTATGAAGCGGCCGCGACAGATCGTGCACGTCGACATGGACGCGTTCTTCGTGTCGGTCGAGGAGCTGGCGAACCCGTCGCTGGTGGGCAAGCCGGTGGTGGTGGGGGGCGATCCGGACGGCCGGGGCGTGGTGGCGGCGGCCTCGTACGAGGCGCGCAAGTACGGGATCCATTCGGCGATGCCGCTGCGGACGGCACAGCGGCTGTGCCCGCACGCGATTTTCCTCCATTCGAATCTGCAGGATTACGCCGGCTACTCGCGGCGCGTGTACCGGATCTTCGAGCGGTACACGCCCGACGTGCAGGCGGTGTCGATCGACGAGGCGTACCTCGACCTGACGGGCACGGAACGGCTGCACGGGCCGGGGATCGCGGCGGCGGAAAAGATCAAGATCGAGATCAAGGAGCGGCTCGGGCTCACGGCGTCGGTGGGCGTGGCGACGAACAGGCTGGTGGCGAAGGTGGCGTCGGAGCTGGCGAAGCCGAACGGGCTGTGCGCGGTGATGGCGGGGTTCGAGGCGAGCTTCCTGGCGCCGCTGGCGATCGGGCGGCTGCCGGGCGTGGGCGAGGCGACCAAGGAGCGGCTGCGCACGCTGGGCGTGCGGCGCATCGGGCAGCTTGCGCGGATCGACAAGGACGTGCTCGAGCGGGCGTTCGGCAAGATGGGGGTGTGGCTGCACGAGAGGTCGAACGGGATCGATGCGAGCCCGGTCGAGGTGCGGTCGCTGCCGAAGTCGATCAGCCGCGAGACGACGTTCGACGAGGATACGGCCGACACGGCGAAGATGGAGCGGACGCTGTTCCGGCTCGTCGAGCGGGTCGGCCGCGCGCTTCGGAAGGAGAAGCTGCAGGCCCGGTGCATCACGCTGAAGCTGCGCTACAGCGATTTCCGGACGGTGACGCGGTCGGTGACGCTGCGCGAGGGAACCGATCTCGACGCGGTGATCTACGAGCACGTCAAGGAGCTGTTCCTGAGAGCGTACGCGCGCCGGGCGCGCGTGCGGCTGCTCGGGGTGGGTGCGTCGCATTTCACGTCGGGCGCGTGGCAGGAGCGCTTCGTGGGCGAGTTGGATGTGCGGAAGCTCAAACGCCTCTACAAGGCCATCGACACGGTGCGCGACCGCTACGGGGAGGACGCGCTCCGGCTCGGCAAGGAGCAAGGGGACGAGGACGAGTGACGGCGCCGCTGTTGATTCGCTGCAGGGCTTGTGGTACGGTGCGCGGGCGTGTGAGATGAGTGGCGATGAAGCGGAGGAGGATCGATGGCGACGGGCGTGCGGATCAAGTCGTTCAAGCGGACCGAATACATCGAGATCGGGAAGGACCGGTTCGACCAGGCCGTGTCCGAGGCGCTGACGGAGATCGGCGCTGAGAACCTTATCAGCGTCCTGCCGCTGAACTACGAGCACATCGACATTGCGACCGAGAAGATCGTGACCGACTTCGGCGTGATCGTCGTCTACAAGGTGCCGAAGTAGGCGTCGGCGCGACGGCGGGTCGCGTTGGCGCGATAAGGGGTCGCGCCG
>CAYUZG010000173.1:0-5192 GCA_964449605.1 uncultured Verrucomicrobiota bacterium
ACGAGCGCATGCAGCGCGGCCGCGGCCGCGAGCACTACCAGTGGAACCTCGACGTGATCGGCGTGTCCGGCGTGCAGGCCGAGTGCGAGGTGCTCGCCTGCTGCGTCGCCGCGCTCGAAGCGATGGGGCTCACGCCCGAGCAGGTGCAGATCGGCTACTCGAGCCGGCGCCTTCTCGGCGAGCTGATGCAGCTCGCCGGGATCAGCGGGGACGCGGTCGCGCCGGCGTGTCTCGCGCTCGACAAGCGCGGCAAAGTCTCCGACGAGGTTCTTGGGGAGATGCTCGCTGATGCGGGCCTGACGAAGCCGCAGGTCAAGGCGACGCTCGATATCATGCAGCTCGGCTCGCCGGCCGACGCCCGCACGAAGCTCGGCAGCTCGGAGTCGCCCGGCCTCAAGGAGATCGAGGTTCTTGGGGAGCTGGCCGGCGCGTACGGGATCGCCGACTGGCTTGAGTTCGACGTCGGCGTCGTCCGAGGGCTCGCGTACTACACCGGGATCGTGTTCGAGTGTTACGACACGGAAAAGAGGTTCCGGGCGATCTTCGGCGGCGGCCGGTACGACAACCTGTTAAGAAACCTCGGCGGCGAGGACGTGACCGCCGTCGGCTGCGGCTTCGGCGACATGGTCGTCATGGAGGTCCTCGCCGACGCGAAGCTTCTGCCCGACTTCCCGAAGAAACTCGACGTGATGGTCCTGCCCGTGAGCGAGGCCGAGCGCGCCGTTGCGATCGAGGTCGCCTCGAAGCTGCGCGCGAAAGGGCAGACCGTCGACGTGGCCCTGCTCGACCGCAAGCTCAAGAAAGCGCTCGCCGACGCCGCGCGCGCCGGCGCCGCCCGCGTCATCATCGTCGGCCCCGACGAGCTCGCCAAGAACCTCGTCGTCGAGCGCGACATGGCCACCGGCACCGAGCGCAAGCTCGAACTCGCCAGCCTGTGAAGACAAGCGCTGAAGGCCTGCGGGGTGGGCAGGCCGACCAAGCCTAGGCCAGCGCGTGAGGTTCGGGCGTCCTGTCCCGCCTTCGGTGCTCGTGCCGATGTACAGTGTTGCCGATACTGATTGGGGGACTCAGGCGGCACTGGACAAATGGGTTGGTATGTTGTATGTTAGTGGTATCCCCCTGGAGGCGTCCGCGCAAGGAAAGGAGCTCGTAACCCGTGGCACCGGCTCGCAAGCTCGTCTGCCTTGCCATGGTCGTCTGTGACAGCATCATTGACGACCGGCAGACCGGTAAGAAGACCCTGGTCGGGCTTTTCAGCCAGATCGGGGCCAGGTCGTTTCCTGTGCGACACCAGTCCCTTGCCGTCTACTGCTCACTGACGGAGGGGCAAGGGAAGCACACGATCCAGCTCCAGTGCGTGCATGCTCGCGAGGACAAGCCGATCATGGGAATCGATGGAGAGCTGGAGATGGCAGACCCGCGAGCCATTGCCGAGATGGGCTTCACGCTCAACGGGATCGTGTTTCCTGAGCCGGGGCCCTACGAGTTTCAGATCATCTGCGAGGGTGAGCTCATCGGACGGCGCCCCTTCCAGGTGCTCAATGTAAGGGCCGAACAATGACGGTCACCATCAAACAGCCGGCGCTGCTAACCTATGCAACCAAGCCCCACGGGCCTCAGCCCACAGCCACCGGGCTGCAGTCTCGCGATACGTACTTCAGCCTTACCATCACGTTCCCGCCCGTCCGCGCGTTCCTGCCGGTCGAGGTGCCGGACGAGCGGCTCTTCCAGCACATCGTCTGGTCGGGGTCGCTGGACTGGCTGGCCGAGCCGGGCGAGGACGTCTACACGGTCGAGGACGGTGAGCCACTGTGAGCGGTGGCGCGATCAAGAGAGGAGACGTCGTCCTGATCGAGTTCCCGCACTCCGATATGGCCGAGGCCACAGTCCGGCCAGCCTTGGTCATCTCCAGCGATGAGCACAATGCAAGCGATCCGGATGTCGTGTGCGTGATGATCAGCTCCCAGGTGGACAAGGCCCGGGAGGGCGACATCGTACTCACCTCGAAAGACGCGGACTTCAAACCGAGCGGCCTGCGCCTCGATTCCGTGTTCCGAGTATCGCGCATCCAGGCCCTCGAGAAGGGCATTGTGCGGAAGCGCTTGGGCCGCGTCTCGGACGACTTCCTTGCCACGATCGCGAAGGCGATCGCCGGACTCCTGAAGCTCTAGGGAAACCCCTCCTTCCGGCCTTGCTTTCCTGTCAATCCATCTGCGTTCGCGGTAGGCGCGGCCCGCGTCATCATCGTCGGCCCCGACGAGCTCGCCAAGAACCTCGTCGTCGAGCGCGACATGGCGACCGGCACCGAGCGCAAGCTCGAGCTTGCCGGCCTTTGAATGAACCACAGATCTTCACGGATCGACACGGATCGGGCACGGAATCCCATCTGTGTCATCTGTGAGAATCCGTGGTTGATTTCCTCCTACTTCTTGGGCAGGGCGGTGACCCAATAGGCGGTCGGCGGCGGGAGGGTTGCCTTGGTGATGTCCACCTCGTTCGGCACCTGCTCGACGGGCGACTTGCCGCGCGTGAAGTCGGTCACGGGCGCGATCGGGAAGCCGCACATCTCGCTCTTGTAGTGCATGGGGATGCAGACGTTCGGCTTGAGGCGCTGGACGATCTTGGTCGCCATCTTCGCGTCGATCGTGAAGAAGCCGCCGACGGGGATCAGGACGACGTTCGTACCCTTGAGCGCGGCGTATTGGTCGTCGGTCGGCTCGTGGCCGAGGTCGCCCAGGTGGGCGAGCTTGACGCCGTCGACCTCGACGATGAACACGACGTTCTTGCCGCGTTCCTTGCCGCCGCTCTCGTCGTGGAACGTGTCGAGGCCCGTGATCGGGATGCCCTTGACCGTGTGCGAGCCGCTGACGGCGAACGTCTCGGGCGAGCCGCTCACGGCGGTGGCCCCGCCGTGGTCGGGGTGGCCCGTGTGGCTCATGAGCAGGATGTCGGCCGTCTCGTTGATCGCCGGGTAGCCGATCCCGCCGTCGTAGGCGCCCGCCTCGAACGGGTCGAAGACGATCTTCGTCCCGTCGCTCGCCGTCAGCAGCCACGCCGAATGTCCAAGCCATCTGAGCTTCATCGTTCACACCCTCCCGCTTCGGATGAACACTTCTCGTCCTTGTAGACCGCGTCGTCGGAGTTGTCCAGGCTTGCCTCTTTGCGGCGCTACTTCGCGTGGATGCCTGTGGGGTTCTTATCCATGCAGGGAACACCAAATTGGCACAACGCGCATCCTACGGGGCACCGTTCCCTAGTCTCTCCGTTGATCTTCAGTTGGCTGGAGACCAACAGCGACTTCAACGGCCGCTTGTGCATCTCGTCCCTTACCTTCCGGCTGTATCGAGCGCACTTCTGCTTGTCGTGCCCCTGATCCGTGATCGCGCCTGCGGGACACGCATCCATGCACTCCTGACACGTGCCGCGTGCGAAGTGCAAGCAGTTGGCATGTGGCTCGTCACTTGTTCTGAGGGTTCGTTCGAGTGGCGCGTCGGTGACAACCGAGCCTAGGCGAATATTGCATCCTCCCTCCGTGATCAGGCTCCCATGCAGGCCGAACGTGCCCAGCCCTGCTGCGAACGCTATGTGTCTCTCAGACCACGTGGAATGGATGCGGTATGGCTCTCGTTCGGTCAGCACTTCGTACACGGTACTGCGTGTCACGGATACCGCTCGAAAGCCTCGTTCCTGGAAGAACTGCTCCACGTGTCTCTGCACACTGCTCATGAACGGATTGGCGAAGTTGCGGGCCACACAGTAGACCTCAGGTGGTATCCCTCCGTCACTGTCTGCTTCACCTGCCCTGCGAATCTGGCTGGTGTATGGGAAGACAATGGACACAACTCGAAGGCGCGCCGCAAAGCCCTCACCGTGGGGAAGCTTACTCTGAACCCACGCCTCTGTGGGGGTCAGATGCTGCAGCCCTACCACCTCCTTGAACTTCCGGAAGATGAGGTCATCGCCCTGGGCAACACCGATCAACGGGTGCGCGAAAATCCGTCCGCGCCCGTATGTCTCCGGAAGACGGTTGAGCTCGCTCGAGTTGAATGTGTTCTGTACGAACGCCTGCAATGCCTCGTTCATGGAGCAGAGAGCACTCCTCGTTGGATCTTGCGCGGCCTGACGTTCAGCGCATCAGGGGTCTTGGTCCGCTGGATGGGCCTGTTCGGCATGCTCTCCTCTGCAACGGGGGGCTGCCAAATGCGCGCGGTCATTGAGACTCTTGATACGGGGGTTCCCGTGCTGATTCTTGTTGAGTATTGACACGCTTCCCGGAGAGGCCGCGAAACACGTTCGCTCCGGGAGCACGTCGAGAGGGATCCCGAGCCACCAGACCACGATGTTGCTCAATGTTCCTCCGTGGACAGAGAAAATGGCCAGCTCTTCGTCCGAGTGCCGTTCCGCCACGCCGTCCATTACCGCGGCGACGCGCGTGTAGAATTCGCGCCACGTCTCCGCCTCCGGGAAGGGACGCCAGTCGACGAGGGACCAATTCGACTCGTCCACGGGCCATTCCTCGCCGCCTTCTGTTCGTTCCAGCGCGAAGCGGCCGAGGTATTCGTGAAGATCGTACGCGGTCTCGGGGGTGACGCCGAGTTCGCTGCTGATGATCTCCGCCGTTTCCGCGGCACGTGTCATTGGACTGGTGTATACGTGACAGGGCTGCCCATCAAGCTCGCGGCGCAATCGTGTTGCCAGGCACTTCGCTTGGCGTTGGCCCAATTCGGTCAGTCCATTGCGGAAGTCGGGCCACAGCCGTGCTTGACGATCGACGTGATGATGGGATTGGCCATGTTGGACCAGGAACACGGTCTTCAAGGATGAACCCTCCTGTTGACGGCGAACGTCTCCGGCGTCCCGCTGATGGCCGACGCGCCACCGTGGTCGGGGTGGCCGGTGTGGCTCATGAGCAAGATGTCGGCCGTCTCGTTGATCGCCGGGTAGCCGATCCCGCCGTCGTAGGCGCCCGCCTCGAACGGGTCGAAGACGATCTTCGTCCCGTCGCTCGCCGTGATCAGCCACGCCGAATGTCCAAGCCATCTCAGTTTCATTGTCAGACCTCCTCCTGACAGACTAGCACGTCAACAGACGTTATCGTTGCCTGGCTACTGCTCCAGGCATTCCTGGGCTCGCCTGCGGGCCAGCTCCATCTCAGCTTCGAGGTTCGCGCGGCAGTTCAGGACGCACGTCCA
>CAYUZG010000174.1:0-5184 GCA_964449605.1 uncultured Verrucomicrobiota bacterium
CGGCGTCCCTGGTAGCCCCTGGGACGCCGGAAAATTCGGTTTGACACCGCCCCGGCTCGGTGCTAGATAATAGTGCCTAGCTCTTGCGGAGGGGGCAGGTCGTCGCGGTCCATACCGCGGCGGACAGTTGAGGAGAGGCCAGGTTCCTGTGTCGTGAACCGCCTGCCACGTCCTAATAAATAGCCGTCATACCGAATCATAGAAAAGACGGACAAGGCGAGGCACGGAACCATGGACCCCGCTGATCGACGCGGGCGAGGCCAACCCCATCCCACTTTGTGGCTCGACCCCACGATTCGCCTACGGCGGTGCCGGGGCGCCCGTGGGGGATGCAGCCGCACCCTGATCGAGACGCCAGCGGTGTGCTCGTCGGCGCGCGCACACCTTGGGTGGTGGTCCGTGCCCGGATATTGCCGTCGACTCGAACAGAGGCACCAACCCCGCAAAGACTGAGGAGCCATGCGCAAGTCATTCGTCTGCTTCGACATCGGCTCGGACTCGCTCAAGATGGCCGTCTTGTCGGCCGAGGAGCAGGGCCCGCCGCAGCTCGACGACTTCGCCGTCGTCAGCTTGGGCGTCCCGCCCGACACGCCGATCGATGAGCGCAACCGGATCGTGGCCCAGACGATCCGCTTCATGCTCGACGAACGGAAGCTCAAGCCCAAGACCGTCTACCTGTCGCTGTCGGGCCAGTCCGTGTTCGTCCGGTTCGTCAAGCTGCCGGCCGTCGAGGAAACCAAGATCGCCCAGATCGTCCGCTACGAGGCCCAGCAGCAGGTGCCGTTCCCGATCGAGGAGGTCGAATGGGACCACCAGGTGATCGGCGACGCCTCGGGCGACGAGATCGACATCGTGCTCGTGGCGATCAAGACCGACATCGTCTCCGGCCTCGTCGAGGCAATCCGCCACCAGCACATCGAGGTCGAGGCCGTCGACGTCGCCTCGCTCGCGCTCTACAACGCCATGATCTACAACGAGGGCCCGTTCGAAACCACGACGGCGCTCGTCGACCTGGGCGCCAAGACCACCAGCCTTATCATCGCCGAAGGCATCAACCTGTGGTCGCGCACGATCCCGATCGGCGGCGACAACGTCACCGAGGCGATCTCCAAAGATCTCCAGATCTCGACCGAGGAGGCGGGCAAGTTCCAGCGGCTCGCCCGGGTCGGCGAAGCCGCCGAGCGCTCGGAAGCTGCCGGCGGCGACGACCAGGTGCGCCGCGCCTCGGAAGCAGTCACCAAGGTGCTCAACCGGCTGCTGGCCGAGATCCGGCGCTCGATCGGCTACTACCGCAGCCAGTCGCAGGGCGCGCCCGTGCAGCGCGTGCTGCTCTCGGGCGGGGTCTCATTCATCAAAGGCCTCACAGCATTCCTGGCCGACAAGCTGCGCGTCGACGTGGCGCCGCTGTCGCCCCTGGCCAAGGTGAACGTCTCGCCGGGCGTGGACGCCGAGGCACTCAAGGTGCAGCGCTGCTTGCTCGGCGACGTGGTGGGCCTGGGGCTGCGCGCCGCCGGCCGCGGGATTATCGAGACCAACCTGCTGCCGAAGGCGATCGCCTACCAACGCGAGCTGTCGAAGAAGAAGGTGTTCATCGTCGGGGCCGCCGCGTGCCTGATCGGCGCGGTGGCGCTGCTGGGCCTCAAAGCGCGCGTCGACGCGGGGCGCGCCAGCGGCCACCTGGCCGACGCGAACAGGAAGCGCGACTCCTGGAGCGCCGTGGCGCGGGACATCGACACCGAGCAGAAACAGCTCAAAGCGATCGAAAGCCGCCTCGGCGAGATTGACAAAATCCGGAACGCGCGCCTCTACTGGGTCGACTTCATCGATACGATCAAGCGCGAGAAACCCAACTACGCGTGGCTGACGCGGATCCAGGTCGGAGCCCAAGGCACAGCGGTGTCGGGGTCGGTGTCGCGGTCGATCCTCTACGACAGCGCCTATGGGGAGGTGCCGACCCAGGCCCGCGGGGGGCGCGTCAGCCGCAGCTCCGAGAGGCGCTCGACCTCGACGAGCACGAGCAGGGACACCGGGAAGGAAACGGTATTGATCGAGGGCTACCTCAAGATCGCCAGGGGCGGGCCGGACCCCGAGCTTGTCCTCGCCAGCCAGGTCGAAGACCTGCGGCTCAAACTCGAGGAGAACAAGTACTTCAGCGACGTCAGGCCGATCAAGCACGAGCTGATCGAAGGCAGCGAGAAATACAAAGAGAAACTGGTTGCGTTCGTCTTCGAGGCCGGACTCGACATCCCCATCGATTTCTGAACCAGGGAGACACGTCCATGGTGCTCGGGAAAAACATCGCCTTCATCGCCGTGCTCGGCGTGCTGGCCGTCGTGCTTATCGCCGTCCTGGTCTGGGCCTTCGGCCAGGTCGCCGCCGAACGCAGCGTGAAAGCCAAGGTCAGCACCGCGCTCGACGAGATCAACAAGCTCAAGCAGAAGCAGCCGTCCGAGGAACACCTCGCTGCCGTCAAGAAAGAATGCGAGGAGTCGGAAGCCGAGTACGCCAATCTCAAGAAGCTCCTGTTGTCCTGGTGGGACCGCGGCATCTACGACGAGACCGAGTCGCCCCGCCAGCCCACCCTCTTCCTGGGCAACCTGCAGCAACTGCAGCGCCAGATCCGCGCCTTCGCCGCGAGCCGGAAGCCGGAAGTGCTGCTGGCCCAAGATGTCGGGAACCTCGGCTTCCCCGAGCTCGCCAATAACGCGCCGCCCCTCGAGGTCACGCTCGAGATGCTCAAGCAGCGCTCGGCCATGCGCGACATCATCCTGCTGCTGATCCACAACGGCGTCCAGTCGATCGACTCGATCGCGTGGCTCGGCCCGGAGGGCGGCGGCAAGCTCTACAGCAAGTACCGCATCAGCGTCTCGTTCACCTGCAAGTACCCGGCGCTCGCCAAGTTTCTCGAGAACTTGGTCGCTGTCGAAAAGCAACCGATCAGCGGCCACGGCCTGCTCCCGCGCAACTACCTGGTCGTCGAGGAGCTGTCGTACAGCGCCACGGACCGCAAGGTGGCCGCGCTCGGCACCACCACCACCGGCAGCGGCGGCAGCACACACCCCGGTGTGCCGCACGGCCCCGCCTACCCCGAAGAGGTTGGGTGGTACCCGACCACCCCAAAAACCACCACCGCCAAAACCCCCGCGGCCGAGACACCGAGCCCGACCACCACCAGCGCCCCAGGGTCGCGCGTCGGCCGCGAGCCGAACTACAACATCTTGACCGTGACCCTGACCATCGCCATGGTCGACTTCAGCGAGGAGATCACGGGCAAGATCGAGGACATCGAGAAACCAAAGGAAAGCGAGCCCGCGGGCGACGGGGAAGCGAGGAACGCCTCGAACGCCCGCCCCTAGCGGCCCGAAGCAGCACACGACGCACGTGGAGCGCCCGACCAGAGGGACGATGACCACAATGGGAGTTGACAGAACAAGGCGTTGGCTCTGGCATGCCGACAAGCTGTCGTTCGGCGCAGTGCTCGTCGTGTGCGCCGCCGCCGTGGCCTTGTTCTGGCACGACGGGCCGCAACGCAACGAGACACCCACAATGATGGCGCACGCGGGCTTCGAGTTCGGCCCAGGTGGCCGCGTCGGCGTCGACATCTGCCATGTCTCCCCCGACCTCTCGGTTGACATCGCCACCGACCCCGACGAGTACCGCCCGCGCCCGGGCGAGCACGTCTGCCTCGACCCCGAGTGCACCTACATCGTCCCCGACGGCGCGAAATGGTGCCCGAAATGCGGCGCGCCGCAGGACGACCGCGACTTCGACGGCATGGACGACGCGTTCGAGCAGCGCCACACGGTGACGAACCCGGACATGACCGACGGGCACCTCGACGGCGACGGCGACGGCTTTACGAACATCGAGGAGTACAAGGCCGGGTCGGACCCGGACGACCCGAGCTCGGTGCCGGCCCCGATCCGGCTGGTCGCCATCGAGCGCCAGCTCATCGACGTGCTGTTCCGCGGCTACGCCGAGTCGCGCAAAGGCCACATCGAGATCCAGCTCAACTGGGGCAACGACACCCGGACCACTATCCTGCCACTCGGCTCGACATTTCGAGGCTACTCCCTCGAAGAACTCCGAACCGACATCGGCCGGCGAGGTGAGCCGAACTACAGCCTGATCCTGAGACGGCCCGAGGGCGACGCCCTCGTGCTGCCGCGCAGCACGCCCGTGCGCGAGCCGGAACGCTATGGCGTCTTCGTGGCCGACGACGACCCGACACACAGCGCGCGCGCCTACGCAGGCATGCGCTTCGAGATCGAGGGACACTCCTACCGCGTCGTGGAGATCACACGCACGGGCGCACGCCTGATCGGCGACCGAGGAGAACACATCAGCCTGGAACTGACACGTATCAAGTCAAGGTGACGGTAGATGGTGGACGACCTCAAAAAGAAGCTTATCCAGTACGGCGACAAGGTGCTGTTCGGCATCTTCGTCATCGTGCTCGTAGCCACGGCTGCCGCAACGCTGATCGGGAGCCGCAGCCAGCCGAACTCGGAGAATCAGACCCTTGGCGACTACAAGCCGAAGGCCGAGACGCTCGACGTGCAAATCGCCAAGCTGGACGACGAGTTCAAGCAAGGCGGCATTCCGACCGGTTTCGTCGCCAGCGGCTTCGCGACCGACCCCGACGAGATCAACCCGCGTCCGGGCGAGGCGGCGTGCGAGTACTGCGGCTGGATCATGCCCGAGAACGTCTTGCGGTGCCCCAACTGCGGCCGCTGGCGCATGAACGACGACGACAAGGACGGTATGCCCAACGACTGGGAAGATCGCTACAGCGTGGTCGACCGCCACACGCCCGACGCCTCCGAGGACCCCGACAACGACGGGTTCAGCAACCTCAAGGAGTACCTGGGCGGCTCCGACCCAGGCGACCCCAAGTCGATCCCGAGCCCGTTCCGCCTCGCGAGGAGCTATCGGAAACGGGTCGATATCCGCTTCAGAGGCTACACGGTCAACCCCGGCGGGGACGCGGACAGAATCGATCCCCAGTACTGGGTTCTGCAGATGAACTACGGGCGAGAGAGCGACACAGCATTCGTCAAGCTCGGCGGCCACCTGCGCGGCTACCGCCTGTTCCCGCTCGAGAAGAAGCAGGTGCTCCGCAAGGGCAAGGGCGGCATCCCGGACTGGTACGAGGACGTGTACGTCCTATCGATCCAACGGCGC
>CAYUZG010000175.1:0-5184 GCA_964449605.1 uncultured Verrucomicrobiota bacterium
GTGATCCGCTTCAGCTCCGAGCCGTCGCGGCGCACGGTCCAGATGTCGCCGAAGCACGAGAACGCAATCGTCTCGCCGCAGATGCTCGGGTGGTACAGCAATCGTGGTGGCGTGTCGGCTGCCTCGTCAGCCGCCTGAACGGCAACGACCGCCCAAAGGACGGCGGCCAGCACACACGCTGTCTGAAAGATCCAACGCCTCATCTCAATTCACCTCTCATCGCCGTTGTTGTCTGGGCGCGATGCACGCGACCGCGGCACCCGTCGGCACCTACCCACTAGACGCAAACGTACCGCCCCTGGTTCGACCCCGCAAGGCGGCGAGCTCATGCGCGCTCGTCGTCGCGGCGGAAAATCGCCGGCCGAACCAACCCAAGCCGCGCCAGGTAAAACTGGAAGGCCGCTTGGAGCGTCCTCAACCCGTACGTGACGCTCCGGCGGAAGTTGATCGACGAGGCTTCCGGCATGTAGCGCACGGGCACCGGCACGTCGCCGATCCGGAACCCGAAGTAGACCGCCTGCACGAGAAACTGGCTGTCGAACACGAAGTCGTCGGAGTTGTGCCGGTACGGGATCGTGCGCAGCACGTCGGCCGTGTAGGCCCGGTACCCCGTGTGCCACTCGCCCAGGTTCTGGCCCGTCAGGAAGTTCTCCACGATCGTCAGCAGCCGGTTGCTCAGGTACTTGTACGTCGGCATGCCGCAGGCGAGCGCCTCGGCCCGCGTGCGAATCCGGCTGCCGAGCACAACGTCGCAGATGCCCGATTCGAGGAAGCCGACGATGTACGGCGCCAGGCGGCTGTCGTACTGGTAGTCCGGGTGGATCATGATCACGATGTCCGCCCCGTGCGCGAGCGCCGTGTCGTAGCACGTCTTCTGGTTGCCCCCGTAGCCGCGGTTCACCTCGTGCTCGATCACAGTCAACCCGAGCGACCGGGCGACCTCGACGGTGTTGTCCCGCGACACGTCGTCGACCAGGATGATCTCGTCCACGCTCCCCGCGGGGATGTCCCGCACCGTCGCCTCCAGCGTCGAGGCGGCGTTGTACGCGGGCATCACGACGATGACCTTCTTGCCGCTCGGCATACGTCCCTCCCGAACTCGTCTGTCGCCTCCGGCACCCAGCCCGTTTGCCAGGCAGGCCTCATTCTAGACCAATCGCCCCGCATCCGCCACACCGGGGTGCCGCCACATCCAGGCGGGGGGGCCGCGACCGCCATACGCGAATCTCGTTGCAGCCGACATACCAAGGCGCTATGGTGCCCGGTGCCCGCAATGGCGGGAGCATCCCCTGAGGAGGAGCAGGAGGAGCGTCGTGGGAAAAGCGCTTCGCTACGCCGTCCTGATCCCGTGCCTGAACGAGGAAACCACGATCGGCATGCTGCCCGAGGTTTTCGAGCCTGCCGCACCCAAGGCCGTCGTCTGCACCCTCGTCGGCCGCAACGACACCCATCCAGCCACGACGCTCGACACAACCCCGCAGCGTCGAACCCGGAACGCGGAGCTATAGTGGGTGATCCAATAAGCCACACCCGACCATCAACGAAGACCGCGCGGGACGCGCTCGAGTACCTTCTCATCTTCATCGCGTTGGCCGTCGTGATCCTGCTCGTCGTGCACCCCTGGATCCGCCATTTCACAACGGGTTTCCCCGAGCACTTCGACCCGCCGAACCACACCATGCACCTGTGCTGGAACGCTGAGAGCATCCTCCGCGGCCACGTCTGGGCGCCCGATTACAACTGCAACTTCTTCTACCCGCACGCCTACACCTTCGCCTTCGACGAGCCGGTCTGGTTCCCCTCGCTCTTTGCAGCCATCGTGTATGGCCTGTTCCGCGACCCGATCCTGGTCTGGAACGCGACGGCGCTCTTCGTGTGGGCGCTCTCAGGCGTGACAGTGTACGCGTTCCTGCGCGAACTGCCTGTCTCAAGAGGCGCCGCCTACTTCGGCGCAGCCGCCTTCTGCCTCATCCCGTACCGACTCGCCTACTACGTCGAACTGAACATGATCTACTGCTTCGCCATCCCGCTTGTGTATCTATTCTTCATCCGGTGGCTCCGGCGCCCGGGCTACCGGAACGCGCTCTGGCTGGCACTCGCTCTCACGGTGTCCGCCACAACGCACCTCTACTACACCATCATTACCCTTGTACCGATGCCGTTCATCCTCGCGGGCTTTCTCGTGCGGCGGCCGCAGGTGCTCCGGCAAAGACGCTTTTACCTGTCCGCCGCCTTCACCATCCTCATCGCGGCAGGCCTGAGCGCGCCCATTCTCTATCCGTATGCCCACCTGCGCTGGCACGCGCACTACGCTCGCACCGTCCAGCAACAAGCCCACTCCTCGGTCCAACCACTGACCTACTTGCGACCCAGCAAAGCGAGCCTCGTCCATCGGGTCGCGCCGAAAGCGGATCCGGGCGAGACCGTCATCTTCCCCGGCTACGCGCTCTGCGCGCTGGCGTGCGCCTACTGGATCCACCGGCGCCTCGTGTTCCGCAGTTGGCGCAACGCGTCCCTGGCGGCCCGCGCGAGACAAGGGCTCGCTTTGACTCGCGCCACACTCTGGTTCGTGTTCGCGGCCCTCGTCCTCTACGGCGCGTACCACACCCACACGTCGAGCTTCGCGAGCGTCAAGTACCTTGTAGTACCCTCGATCGTCCTGGTGTTCTGTATCTCGGTCGTGCTCTTGTTCATGCCCGCTGACCCCGACATCGCGCACCCGCGCGCAGCCCTCTCCGGCCTCGGTGTCGGTGCCATTGCGTGTTTCATCCTGAGTTTCGGCCCCGTTGTCACCTTCGGACAAGGCCACGACATCGTCGTCGTGGGCAAGGGCCCCATGGCCTACCTCCACCAGATCATCCCGCTCTTCAGCCTCATGCGGGTCGTCACCCGCTTCGCTCTCATCGTGTTGCTCTACATGATCGCCGTGGCCTGCGCCGTCCTGGACACCGCGCTCAGAAAATGGCCGCGCCTGCGGTGGCTGTGGGTCGTGCCGCTTGCCCTTGTCCTCGTTGAGACCCACTCCCGCCCCTACAGGTTCTCCGACCAGCAGGAGCGGCTTGCGTCACCCGTACAGCGACTGCTGCAGGAGATGCCCGAGCGGGTCAGCGTCGTCGTGATCCCGTTCGGCGCACGCGAGTTCGACGGGCCCGCCATGATGGACACCGTCGGCAAATGGAACTACCTCATCAACGGGTGGGCCGGCTTCATGCCGAAGCAACACCGGCGCCTCGGCCACGACTTCACGCCGGGCAAGCTGGACAGGGCCGCCGACTGGCTGCGCGAGATCTGGCCGGAGGCGTACCTCGTCGTCGACCTCAGAGGTGTCCGGTGGTGGCGAACGCACCTGGAGTCCACGTTCGCCGAGAAGGACCTCGAGCCGTATTGGCAAGAAGTGATGCGCGATGATCGGTTCGCACTCTACCGCCTCCGCCCGGTGAAGGACACCCCATCGTGCGTCATCCGCCGCCTGCGCACCGACGTCCTCAGGCACCACCCCGTCCTGCGCTTCGAGGCACGAGCGCTCGACGTGCCCGACGGCGCCACGCCGCGCGTCCGCATCCGCGTCAACGGCGTGGAACTCACAGAGATCGATCTCACCAGCCAACTCGAGCCGCACGAAGTCACAATCCCGCGGCAAATGACCGGAAGCATCTTCGGCGAGGAGGTGACCCTCACCCTCGAGCTCGCCTACCCCGACACCACCGAGCAGCCCGGCGCACCCGGCCTATGGGAACTCCACAACCTGGACTTCACCACGAACTAAACGCCCAAGCCGTGGTGTGCGAAAAACAGCGAGCCAGGCTTCGGCCTGGCTCGCGCATGCTGAGTCTCAGTACGTATCTCGGGCGTCGAGCTTGCTTGTCTACTCGGCGTCCTGCCTCTCCTGGGCGGAAGGGACGTCCTCCGGCGCCACATCCTCGATGCTCAGATCGCCGTAGATGACGCGGTACGTGTCCGACCCGTCGGGCCGCCACCAGCAGATCGGTATGAGTGCCTCGCCGAGCTGCACACCCTCGCCGGCGTAATGCCAATCGTTCTCGGGCTTCATGATGAGCATCAGGAACATCATTCCGCGTGTCATATGCGCGCCGAACTGCTCGGCCTCTTTCATTGCGGCTCGATACTCCTTCACTTTCGCCAAGAAGCCCATCTCCTTCGCCGAGAAGTCTGTCTTCTTCGCCGAGAAGCCCATCTTCACGGCACCCTTTGCGAGACTGGTATAATCGAGCGCCGGCGGAAACAGCCTGTCCTTGTCATGTTCCGCCCAAGAACGAAGCAAGCGGATCAGGTCCTGCTCGTTGAGTGTGGATAGGTCCATCTGGTATTCCAGACGTGTATAGCCCTCCGGAGGTGTGAGACTGAAAAGCGAGTCGTCCAGATCCACATTGAACTGGAAGTCGGTCATCACCACGCGCATGCCGGGAGCGAGCGCCCATTCCGACTCCACACGAACCACGTCCCATGTCTCGGCGTCAACCCAGGCAGTCACCCTGGTACCCCCTTCGGTCACAAGGAACCCAAGAACCTTCCGGCCGTCCATTTCCCGCTCTCCCAGCAGCTCATTCGCCCGGTCGGGAAGCGTCCGCAACTTCTCGATATCGCTGATCGCAGTCCGGTTTGCCGGGAGATCCGGCAGCAACTCGGAGTAGTCCATTTCCATGAATTGTCTTGTTGCGGGTATCAAGACCAGCGTTCTCATCTGCGTCGTATCGAAGACCGAGATGTTACGACCGAATGGGAATATCGTTGTCTGCCGCATATGCCCCGGCTCCTTGTATGCCACTTCCGCGCGCACGGTCGGAAGGCCTTCCCCCTGAGTGATCACGGTGCAGGTCATCGTGCGAGCGCTGCGGAACTGCTCGACGACAGCGGCGAAAGCCTGGCCCGGGCCGCGAGCCCACGGATTCAGCCCAATCAGCAGGGCAACAACAACCACGACGATCCCCAACGCGGCGGCCCACCCGATCCTCCTCGAACGACTCCCCCGGAGGATTCTCGTGACGACGCTTACCTCTCGGGAGCCCTCGAGACGTCCCATCAGATTGCGACGCGCATCCCACCACACGCTCTCCGCCGGCGCGTCGGCCCGCACGGCCTCCACCATCCCGGCGAGAACTCCCAGATCCCCAGTGTTCTTCTCATCCCTATGCTTAGACATTGCTGTTCTCCTTTCCCGATTCC
>CAYUZG010000176.1:0-5178 GCA_964449605.1 uncultured Verrucomicrobiota bacterium
CGCGTACCCCATGCCGCCGGGATAACGGTCGTGCAAGAAAAGCGCGTCGCGGCCGAGGCAGCTCGCATCCACGACCGTGCCGACGTCGCGCGTGTCGCACATGACGAAGAAGGGCGCGACCTCGACGAGAACGTTGGCGATGCCGATCAACGCCTGGCCAACAGGCAGGTCCTGGTCTTGAAGCGCTTTGACCAGTTCGTCGGGCGGGCTGAACCACATGGCGACGGTCTCGAGCGACTGCGGCGGGAGATCGAGCTTCTCAAAGCCGAGGCTGTCGCGCGAGTGGAAGCGGATCTTCTTGAACATCGGGATCGTCGTCGTCACCGTCACGTCGCCGAAGCCGACGGTCGCGCCGCGCCACTCGCTTTCCTCCTCTTTCTCGTCGAGGCGGATCTGCGAGGTTTGGACGGACTGGGTGTAGTAGTCGAGGTCGCGCTTCTCGACCTGGACGATCTTCTGCTCGAGGTCGAGCTTGTTGACGAAGTACGTCTCCGCGGCGTGGA
This sequence comes from uncultured Verrucomicrobiota bacterium, assembly GCA_964449605.1. Classification (GTDB taxonomy): domain Bacteria; phylum Auribacterota; class JABMQX01; order JAFGEW01; family JAFGEW01; genus CAYUZG01. The sequence continues at coordinate 504 of CAYUZG010000176.1, forward strand.
GGTAGACGGCGTGGTCGTGGAGCTGCGACAGCGCGCTGATCTCGTCCATCGTGCCGATCACGCCCTCGGTCTCGTCCTGGATCGTGTAGACGGGGCCGGCGATGTTGCGCAGGTTGACCTCGGCGGCCGGGTACTCGCTGCGCGCCCAGTACCAGTGGTCGTCGATGTGGCGGACCGTCTCTTCTTCTTCGAGGAGCTCGAGGATCACGCTCGCATAGGGGCCGAAGAGCGCGGTGTCGGCGTCGCTCAGCGGCAGTTCGTACATGGCGCACTTGATGTGGCCGATGACGATGTGCGGGTTGTCGCGGTCGACGACGGCCTGCTCGGGGTTCTGCGCGAACAGGTAGTCGCAGTGGGTCATGAGATACTGGTCGATGGGCGAGTTCTGACCGACGAGGAACGCGACGGATTCGTCGAGACCGCGGCCGGCGCGGCCGGCCTGCTGCCAGAGACTCGCGATCGTGCCGGGATAGCCGACGAGGATGCACGCGTCCAGGCTGCCGATGTCGATGCCGAGCTCGAGCGCGTTCGTGCTCGCGACGCCGAGGATCTGTCTCTTGACGAGCTTGCGCTCGATGGCGCGTCGCTCCTCGGGCAAGTAGCCGCCGCGGTAGGCGTGGATCGACTCGGCCAGCCGCTTCGAGACCGGCCGGAGGAGGTCGCGCGAGTTCTTGAAGAGCAGCTCGGCGGCGAGACGCGTCTGCACGAACGCGATTGTCTGTACGCCTTCCTTGACGAGCGACGTCATGAGGTGGACGCCTTCCCACAGCGGGCTGCGGCGGTCGCCGCCGATGCGCCACTGGTCGGGCTTGCCGCGTGCAGCGGTCTCGATGGGCGGCGGATTCCACAGGACGAAGCGCTTCGGGCCGCGCGGCGAGCCATCGTTGGCGACGAGCTCCATCGGTTGGCCGACGATGCGCTCGGCGTGCTCTTTCGGGTTGCCGATCGTGGCCGACGAGCAAACGAACCGGGGCGTCGCGCCGTAGTGGTGGCAGATGCGCGCGAGCCGGCGAAGCACGTTGGCCAGGTGCGACCCGAACACGCCGCGATACGCGTGCACCTCGTCGATGACAATGTATTCGAGGTGCGTGAAGAAGCGGTTCCAGCGCGCGTGGTTCGGCAGGATGCCTTGGTGGAGCATGTCGGGGTTGGTGAGGATGACGTTCGCGCCGTCGCGCAGCCTGCGGCGCAGGTTGGCCGGCGTGTCGCCGTCATAGGTGCCGGCGAGGAACTCGATCTCATCTTCGGGCATCTGGAACGCGGCGAGACCGCGCAACTGGTCCTGCGCGAGCGCCTTGGTCGGGTAGATGAAGAGCATGGTGGCCGAGGCGTCGTCGATGAGCTTCTCGAGGACGGGGATGCTATAGCACAGCGTCTTGCCGCTCGCCGTGCCGGTGACGACGACGACGTTGTGGCCGGCGCGCAGCTTGGCGATCGCGTCGGCCTGGTGGCAGTAGAGTCGGCTGATGCCCTGACGTCGCAGCGCGCTCTCGACGGCGTGGTGTAAGCCAGCATCGAGCTCGCCTTGCACGGGCGGGCGCTCGGGCAGCACTTGCACGTGCGCAACCTGGTGCGAGAAAAACGTCTCGCCGCGCACACGATCGAGGAAGGTCGTCACATCCATGAGTTCATTGTCTCGTCACGAGCCGGCTGTGTCAAATATCGGTCTTGAGGCATCTGGCGGCGCCGTCCGGTTACGGGGGACTTCGCCGTTTCTTCATCCGTCGGGCGCGGGCGGCGAGCGTGTCGCCCGACGAGATCGGCCGGGCCGCATCTGGCTTTGCGGGCTCCGTTTCCTTTGCCACTTCGGGGCCACCTGCGAAATGGGACGGCGGCTTCGCGCTTCGCATCTTCATGCCGTGCGGCACGTCGGGCCGCCCGGTCAGAGCGGGCACTTTTCCCGAGGGGATGCTCTTGGCGACGCGCTTCCGCAGCTCCTTGTCGAACGACCGGCGCCGCTCGGCGCGCCGTGCCGGATCCGGCATCCCGAGCGACGCCTCTTTCTCCGGCTCGGGATAAGCCGTCGGCACGTGCGGCTCGATCGGGTGGAAGATCTGCGGCTCCCGCATGCGTTCGAGGCGACGCCGCAGCGCGCGCTCGAGCTTCAGCGTCTCGTCAGCGTCTGAATCGGTGAGCGAGTGCGTGTCGGCATTCCGAAGGTTCGAACCATCGCCAAGCAGTTCTTTGAGGATCGTGAGCGCCGACCGCTTCGACGGAACGGATGCCTCACCGCGCTCGACGTTCCACGTCGTCTCTTGCCGAAGCGGCTTGCCGACGCAGCATGGGCAGCCGTCCGTGCACGTGCAGTTGCGGATCGTGTCGAGCACGGCGGGCATCAGGTCGTGGAGCAGCTCGTACGCCTTCTCCGTGAAACCGAGGCCGTGTGGGTATCGCTCGTAGACGAAGATCGCGTTCCAGGGCGAGTTGACGCTGCCGATCGAGTGCGAGAAGTCGAGCGTGTCGCACGTCATGAAGAGCGGCAGCAGCATGCGCGTCGCGTAGCCGATGCCGCGCAGGCCGCTGTGCACGTCGAGGCCGGCCCGGCGCACCTGGTTCATCAGGTCCTCGGGCGGCACGATCCAAAACGCCATCGTGTCGAGCGCAAACGTCGGCAGGTTGAGACCGTGCTGCGAGATCGCGTCGAGCGAGTAGAAATGAATCTTCTCGTACATGCCGGTTCGGAAGTATGCGGTCACCTCGCCCCAGCAGGCGCGGCCCGTCCCGAACGGCTTCTCGCGCAGACAGTGGTCGACGTGATGGACGTCGGTGCCGCCGATTGCCTGCGTGTAGTAGTCGACCTCCTCGCGTTTGACGCGCGCGACGTTCTTGTCGAAGTCGAGCTCGAGCACGCGGTACGTGTCGCCGTGGTGGATGTAGATCGCTTCGGGGTGGAGGATGGGCGGCGCGTCGAGCTTGTCAACCTGGCCGAGGATGGCGCCGGTGGCGACGTCCTCGATCACGACGTTCGCGTCGGAGTATGACCGCAGCGAGAGCTCGTGTTGCGGCGTCTCCGACGAGGCGTGGTACCAGACGTTGTCTATCGACTTGACCTTGGAATTGCCCGCGAGGACGTCAAGCCCAATCGCCGCATGCCGTCCGAAGGAGTCCACCTCGCGCGAGGGCAGCGGCAGCTCGTGCGTCGTGCATCGGAGGTGGCTGAGGACCACGAACGGGTTATCGGGGTCGATCACGGCCTGCTCGATGGCACGACCAAAGATGTAGTCGGGGTGGCTCATGACGTACTGGTTCACCGTCGTGTCGAGGCCGACGAGGAAGACGACGGCGTCGCGGTCGCGGCGTCCGGCGCGGCCCGACTGCTGGAGGAAGCTGGCGAGCGTGCCCGGATAGCCCACGATGATGCTTGCCTCGAGCGCGCCGACGTCGAGGCCGAGCTCGAGCGCGCGCGTCGCGCTCACGCCCAGCAATTCGCCACTAAAAAGGCGGCGCTCGATCTCGCGGCGCTCCTTGGGCAGGTAGCCGCCGCGATAGGCCGACACCTTGCTCGCGTGCTGGGGCGCGGTCTCGCGCAGGGTCTCGCACACGTAGCGGTAGATCATCTCGGCCGTCATCTTCGCCTTAGAAAACGTGATCGTGGGCACGCCGCGCTCGATGAGCATCGCCATGAGCTCGTGTGCTTCGACGTTGGCGCTGCGGCGCGAGCGCCAGTCGGTCGAGCGGATGCGCGGCGGGTTCCAGAACACGTATGTCCGCTTGCCGCGCGGGCTGCCGTCGTCGTCGATGAGCGCGAGCGTGCGGCCCGTGAGGCGTTCGCCGAGCTCGCGCGGGTTGCCGATGGTGGCTGAACAAGCGACGATCTGCGGATTCGAGCCGTAGTGGCGGCAGAGGCGTATGAAGCGGCGGAGCACGTTCGTCATGTTCGAGCCGAAGATGCCGCTGTAGACGTGGAGCTCGTCGAGAACGAGGAGGCGCAGGCGCGAGAGGAAATCGCTCCACCGGGCGTGGTGCGGCATGAGGGCCGTGTGGAGCATCTCGGGGTTCGTGAGGATGATGGACGCTTGATCGCGCAGCTTGCGGCGCAAGGCGGTCGGCGTGTCGCCGTCGTAGACGCCGGCGAACACGTCGTCGAGCGCGGCGTCGGTGAGCGCGACGTGCAGGCCTCGGAACTGGTCCTGGCAGAGCGCCTTGGTCGGGAACAGCATGAGCGCCGTACCCCGGCGATCACGCATGAGCGTTTCGAGGATCGGCAGGACGTAGCAGAGCGTCTTACCGGAGGCGGTGCCGGTCACGACGAGCACGTCCTTGCCGTTGCGGACATGGTCGATGGCCGCAGCCTGATGCGTGTAGAGCTGCTCGATGCCGCGACTCCTAAGCATCTCAACGAGCGGCGCGGGTAGGGGAGCGGACGTGGCCGCATAGCGGGCGGGGCGTGCGGGCACCTCGCGCAGGTAGGCGATCTGCCCCTTGTAGTCGGGCGACGACCGGAGCTCGTCTATGAAAGCGTCGACGTCCATGACATCCGCACAATCCAGCAAGTCCTGCGTGCCGCGACACTAGGCGGGCGGCGGGAGGCGCACCATCAAGTCGGCGAGCGTGACGAGGTCGAGCAGGTTGTGCCGAAGGATCTCGACGATCTCGGCCGCATTCGCCGTGCGGACGTATGCGTGGTACGCCTCGGGAATCTCCCAGCTCGGGATGTCGCCCTGCCTGGCGCGGC
>CAYUZG010000177.1:0-5161 GCA_964449605.1 uncultured Verrucomicrobiota bacterium
ACCGCTCGGCATCGAGATCCGCGGGCGGGAGGTGCCGGCCTCGCTGGCGGACGTCCCGTTCGTTCCAAGCCACGTCTATCGTAGGCCGAAGAAAGCCTGAGCAATCTAGTCCAACGCGCAACCCGCGGTGAGGGGAGGAGCGATGGAGTTTCCTGACGAGCTGAGATACACGACGTCGCACGAATGGGTCCGCCTGAGCGGCAACAAGGCCGTGTGCGGCATCACGGACTACGCGCAGCACGAGCTGTCGGACGTCGTCTACGTCGAGCTGCCCGACATCGGCACCGAGGTGACCGCGGGCGAGCAGTGCGCCGTTGTCGAGTCGGTCAAAATCGCCGCCGACGTCTACGCGCCGCTCTCGGGCAAGGTGACGCGGATCAACGCGGAGCTCGACGGCGCGCCCGAGATGGTGAACGCGACGCCCTACGGCGCCGGCTGGTTGTTCGAGGTTGAGATGAGCACCCCGACCGAGGCCGATGTCTTGATGAGCGCCGACGAGTACAAGGCCCATACCGAGGCAGAGAAGCACTGACGTGGATTTCGTCCCGCACACGGAAGACGACTTCCGGACAATGCTCGAGGCGATCGGTGCCAAGTCGTTCGAGGACCTCGTCGTGCGGATCCCCGACGAGCTGAGACGCTTCGAGCTGCGCCTCCCCCCGGGCATGCCCGAGCAGGCGCTCCGCAGACTTTGTGGGGAAATGGCGCGCCGCAACGCGAACGTCACGACGCACCAGGTCTTTCTCGGCGGCGGCGCGTACGATCATTTTATCCCGAGCGTTGTGACCGCGCTGGGGTCGCGCTCCGAGTTCGTCACCGCCTACACGCCGTATCAGCCCGAGGCGAGCCAGGGCAATCTCCAGGCGATGTTCGAGTACCAAACGGCCATGTGCGAGCTGACGGGCATGGCGATCTCGAACTCGTCGCTCTATGACGGGGCGTCGGCGACGGCCGAGGGCGCGATCGCCGCCCTCAACGTCACGCGCACGCGCAACAAGATCGTCGTTTCCAAGAGCGTCCATCCCGATTATCGCACCGTACTCGGCTCATACATGTACGGGCTCGACGTCGAAGTGGTCGAGGTGCCGACGACGGACAACGGGCGGACCGATCTGGCGGCGCTCGAGCAAGCCACCGACGAGCAGACGGCGGCCGTCATTATGCAGTCGCCCAGCTTCTTCGGCTGTATCGAGCCGATGGCAGACGGCGCCGAGATCGCTCACCGCAGCGGCGCGCTCTTCGTCGCCGTCGTGAACCCGATCTCGCTCGGCGTGCTGGCGCCGCCGGGTGAGTACGGCGCCGACGTCGCCGTCGGGGAAGCGCAACCGCTCGGCATCCCGCTCGCGTACGGCGGGCCGTACCTCGGCTTCTTCACCTGCTCGGACAAGGTGATGCGCAAGATGCCCGGCCGCCTCGTCGGAATGACGAAGGACCGCGTCGGCCGGCGCGGCTTCGTGCTCACGCTCCAGGCGCGCGAGCAGCACATCCGGCGCGACAAGGCGACGTCGAACATCTGCACAAACCAAGCGCTCATGGCGCTGCACGCACTCATCTACCTGTGCGCCGTCGGCCGCGACGGGATCCGCGAGGTCGGCGAGCTGAACGTGCGCGCGAGCCATTATGCGGCCGAGAAGATCGCGGCACTGCCGGGCTTCGAGCTGCGCTTCGACGCGCCGTTCTTCAACGAGTTCGTCGTGCGCTGCCCGACCGATCCGGCCGAGATCAACCGGGAGCTCTGGCGCGAGGCGGGCATCATCGGCGGCCTCGAGCTTGGCCGGTGGTATCCCGAGCTCAAGGACTGCCTCATGTTCTGCGTGACCGAGACGAAGACCAAGGAAGACATCGACGCGTTTGCGTCCTCGCTGGAGAGCCTCGCATGCAGGGTCGGCTGATATTCGAGCAAGGCCGACGCGGCCGACGCGCGACGCGGCTGCCCGACGGCACGATGGGCGACGCGGCGATGTCGACGTACATCCCCCCAAAGAGCCTGCGCGCGACGCCGGCGGCGCTGCCCGAGGTGTCCGAGGTCGAGATGGTGCGCCACTTCGTCAACCTGGCGAAGAAGAACTTCTCCATTGACACGCACTTCTATCCGCTCGGGTCGTGCACGATGAAGTACAACCCGAAGGTGAACGAGTCGATCGCGTCGCTGCCGGGCTTTGCCGCCGTGCACCCGTGGCAGCCCGACGAAACCGTCCAGGGCCTACTCGAACTGCTCTGGGACATGGAGCAGGCGCTCGTCGAGATCACGGGCATGGCGCGGTTCACGTTCCAGCCTGCGGCCGGTGCGCACGGCGAGCTGGCCGGCCTGATGCTCGTGCGCGCCTATCACGACAAGAAGGGCAACGCGAAGACGAGCGTCGTCGTGCCCGACTCATCGCACGGCACGAACCCCGCGAGCACGACGATCAGCGGCTACGAGTGCGTGAGCGTCAAGTCGAACGAGCGCGGCGAGGTCGATCTCGATGCGCTGGCCGCGGCGCTCGACGACAACGTCGCCGCGGTGATGATGACGAACCCGAACACGCTTGGCCTGTTCGAGAGCCGCATCCTCGAAATCCGCGAGCTCGCCGCGAAGCACGACACGCTGCTGTACTACGACGGGGCGAATCTCAACGCGCTCCTCGGCCTGGCGCGGCCGGGCGATATGGGCTTCGACATCGTGCACCTGAACCTACACAAGACGTTCTCGACGCCGCACGGCGGCGGCGGCCCCGGCTCCGGCCCGGTCGGCGTCAGCGAGCGTGTTGCGCCGTTCCTGCCGGTTCCGCTCATCGAGAAAAAGGCTGGCCGCTACGTGCTCGATTACGACCGGCCGGACACGATCGGCATGGTACGCAGCTTCTTCGGCAACATCGGCGTCGTGGTGCGCGCGTACGCGTACGTCAAGGCGCTCGGCGCCGAGGGGCTCACGCGCGCCGGCAAAGCCGCCGTCATCAACGCCAACTACCTTCGCGCGCGGCTCGAGAAGATCCTGACCGTCCCCCACCCCGGCCCGTGCATGCACGAGTTCGTCGCGAGCGCCGACAAGCAGAAGGCGAAGGGCGTCTCGGCCATGGACATCGCGAAGGCCCTCCTCGACGAGGGCTTCCACGCGCCGACGACGTACTTCCCGCTCATCGTGCCCGAAGCGCTCATGATCGAGCCGACCGAGACCGAGACGCAGGAGACGCTCGACGCGTTCGCCGACGCGATCGAGAAGATCGACCGCCTCGTCGACAAGAAAGGCCCGGAGTGGTTCGCCGAGGCGCCGCGGACGACGCCGGTGACGCGCCTCGACGAGGTTGGCGCGGCCCGCCACCCCGTTCTGCGCTGGCGGCCGGAATAGCCCGCGGCAATCGAACGTAATACCATTGCGGCACGGCTCGACTTTGGGCCGTGCCGTGTGCTATGTGTGGCCCGGACTCAGGGAGGCTTCCCGATGCGCGTTGCACACTTCGACTGCTTCTCCGGGATCAGCGGCGACATGGTCCTCGGCGCGCTCGTCGACGCCGGCGCGTCGATGACCACGCTGCGCGCCGAGCTCAAGAAGCTCGGTCTCAACGGATACACGATCTCGTCCAGGAAGGTTTCGCGCAGCGCGATCGGCGCAACTCAGGTCAAGGTCCGCCTGTCGAAGAACGTCACGCAGCCGCACCGCAACCTCAAGAGCATCCACAAGCTGATCAAGTCGAGCGGGCTCTCGGCGCGCGCGAAGGCCGACGCGGCGGCGATCTTCACGCGGCTGGCCGAGGCGGAGGCCGCCGTCCACGGCGTGCCCGTCGAGAAGATCCACTTCCACGAGGTCGGCGCGGTCGATTCGATCCTCGACATCGTCGGCGCGGCGGTTGCCATAGACCAACTCGGCATCGAGCGCGTCACGAGCTCGCCGCTCCCGCTCGGCTCGGGGACGGTGACGATCAGCCACGGCGAGATACCCGTGCCAGTGCCCGCGACCATGAAGCTGCTCGAAGGCGTGCCCGTCTACCAAAGCGGCCTCATGCAAGAGCTCGTGACGCCGACGGGCGCGGCGATTCTGACGCACTACGCGTCGAGCTATGCAGGCTTTCCGCCGATGACGGTCGAGGTCGTCGGTTACGGCGCGGGCTCGCGCGTGACCGAGGGAAAGCCCAACCTACTGCGCGTGGTGCTCGGCGAAGCCGACGAGGCCGTCGGCGCGGAGCCAATGGATGTGATCGAGACCAACATCGACGACATGCGGCCCGAGCTGGTCGGCGCGCTTTTCGATCGCCTGTTCGATAGGGGCGCGCTCGACGCATACGTCACACCGCTCATCATGAAAAAAAACCGCCCGGGCCACTTGATCACCGTGCTGTGCGATCCCGACAAGACCGCCCAGCTCGTCGAGCTCCTGCTCACCGAGACGACCACGTTCGGCGTGCGGACGTACCGCACACGCAAGCACTGCCTCCACCGCACGTTCCAGCGCGTCAAGACACCCTACGGCCAAGTGACAGTCAAGGTCGGCACGCTGGGCGGCAAGGTCGTCAGTGCCTCGCCGGAGTTCGACTCGTGCCGCAAGGCCGCCGAGGTCAAGGGGGTGCCGCTCAAGGAAGTGTACGCCGCGGCCGACGCCGCGGCACGAACGCTCGTCGTCAAGGCGAAGTCGAAGCGATGAAATCGATCCTCGGCATCCAGAGCAGCCCGCGCAAGGGCGGCAACACGCACATCCTCGTCGAGAAGATCCTCGAGGGCGCACGTGACGCCGGCGCGACGAGCGAGATGCTTCAACTGGCCGACATGACGATCGCCGAATGCGACGGCTGTCACGCGTGCTGGCAGGGCGACGACTGCCCGAAGGACGACGACATGAACGGCGTCTATCCCAAGCTCGCCGAGAACGACGCCATCGTCTTCGGCACGCCCGTCTACTGGTACGGCCCGACGGCGCTGATGAAAGCGTTCATCGACCGCCTCGTCTATTTCAACTGCCCTGAGAACCGTGCAACGATTCGCGGTAAGCGTGCCGCGCTCGTCGTGCCGTTCGAGGACAGCAACGTCGAGGCGGCTGCTCCGCTCGTCGCGATGTTCGAGAAGAGCCTCGCCTACCTCGAGATGAATCTCGCCGCAGCGATCATTGTCCCCGGCGTCGGCGAGAAGGGCGCCATCCTCAACCACCCCGACCGCCTCCAGGAAGCCTACGACCTCGGCCGCCGCCTCG
>CAYUZG010000178.1:0-5160 GCA_964449605.1 uncultured Verrucomicrobiota bacterium
GGGATGACGCCGATGTTGCCGCAGACCGGCTCGACGATGACGCACGCGATCCGGTCGCCGAGCCGCGCGAGAGTCTCCTCGACGGCGTGGGCGTCGTTGAACGGCAGCGTGATCGTGTGCTTGGCGAAGTCACCCGGCACACCCGCGCTGTCGGGCACGTCGAAGGTCGCGCCGCCGCTGCCGGCTTTGACGAGTAGGCAGTCGCTGTGGCCGTGGTAGCAGCCGTCGAACTTGACCACGCCGTCGCGGCCGGTCACGCCGCGCGCCAGCCGGATGGCGCTCATCGCGGCCTCCGTGCCCGAGTTGACGAGGCGCACCTTCTCGATAGACGGCACCGCCTCGACGATCATCTCGGCGAAGCGGACCTCTTTCTCTGTCGGCGCGCCGAAGCTCGTGCCGCCGGCGCACGCGCGCCGCAGCGCCTCGACGACGCGCGGGTGCGCGTGGCCCAGGATGAGGGGACCCCACGAGGCGAGGTAATCGGTGTAGGTGCGGCCGTCGACGTCGGTGATTGTGGCGCCCGAGCCGGACGCAATGAATGGGGGCGTGCCGCCGACCTTGCCGAACGCGCGCACGGGGCTGTTGACGCCCCCGGGAATGAACCGGCGAGCCTTATCCCACAGCGAGCTTCCGCGGCTGGTCAATATGCGCGACCTCTCCCCGCTCGATCATGCCGAGCACGATCTTGACCAGGTTCTCGTCGAACTGCGTGCCCGACCCCATCAGCACCTGGTCGTAGATCTCCGGAAAGGAGAGCGGCGCGCGGTAGCTGCGCTCCGAGGCCATCGCATCGACCGTATCGGCGATCGTGCAGATGCGGGCGAACAGCTGGATCTCCTCGCCCTTGAGCCCGTCCGGGTATCCGCCTCCATCCCAACGCTCGTGGTGGCTGCGCACCACGGGACGACAGTGCTGCAGGAACTTGATCGGACGGATAATGGTATCGCCGATGACCGGGTGCTGTCGAACGATTTCGGTCTCTTCGTCCGTCAGCGGCCCCGGCTTGTTGAGGATTGCGTCGCTGATGGCCAACTTGCCGATATCGTGGAGCATGGCCCCTTCACGCAGATCCTGCAGCTCGCCGCTGCTGAGGCCGAGCTCGCGCCCGATGCGGATGCACAGCTCGACGACGCGCTGCGTGTGGCCCTTCGTATAGGGGTGCTTCGCCTCGAGGATCATGTTGAGCGAGATCAGCGTGTTGACGTACGTCTGCTCCATCTGGATGGCGAGCGAGGCGTTGTCGAGCGCGGTGCCCGACAGATTCGCCAGCACCGACAGCACCGGCAGATCGCTCGGCGCGAAGTGCGGCTCGCCCTCCTCCTTTGAGAGGACGAGCACGGCCTTCAGCACGCCCTTGGCGCGCAGGGGCATGAACAGCGCTTCCTGCCTTATGGGCAGCACTTCCGGGCAGTTCATCTTGCGCAGCGTCTCAACCGTGACCTGCCGCACATGCCCACCGAGCGGGTGCTCCTCGTCGGTCGTCACGAGGAACGCGCCCTGCTTGGCTAGCTTGAGCGAGTCGACCGAGAACGTCGAGCCGGCCGTGTATCCGCCGGTTTCGTTTCCGCCGGGCGCCTTCGCGTACCGAAGCTCGAACTCGCACGACTCGTCGTCGAACACCACGAGCGCCCCGTAGCGCGTCCGCGCCAGCGTGAGCGCCGACATCACGATCGTCTCGGCCAGGTTCGTGTTGCGCGAGGTCGTCTCGGCGATCACCTGGCTCGCGTTCGACAGCGCGAGCGCTTCACGCAGCCTGGAATTCTCGCGCCGGAGGTTGACGCGTTCGAGCGAGCTCTCGATGGCTGTGATGATTTCGTTGCTCTTGAACGGCTTGAAGACGTACTCGACCACGCCGTAGACGATCGCGTCGCGCGCGCTCTCGAGCGAGGCATACCCGGTCATAATAACGATGATCACGTCGGGATGATACCGGTGGGTATGCTTGATCAGTTCCATGCCGCTGACGTTCGGCATGTTCAGGTCGGTCAGGAGCACGTCGACGCGGGCGCGCTGCAGGAGGCTCATCGCCTCGCCGCCGTCTTGGGCGGTGAGCACTGTGAAGCCTTCCTGCCGGAGCAACTCCCCGAGGAACTCGAGGATGTACTCGGAGTCGTCCACCACGAGGATCGTCTCGCGGCTCATAGGCTCTGCTCCCTTGATGCGGGCGCACGCCCAGCCGAAGTCAACGCGTTAGCCGTTGTACGTCTCGACGAGGTTTCGCCCGTTTCGCTTGGCTGCGTACAGGGCCTTGTCGGCCCGTTCCACAAGGACCTCCGCGTCGTCGGCATCGTCGGGGAACGTCGCGACGCCCGAGCTCACGGTAAGCCGGCCCGTGGGCATGACGTCTTCTCCCTCGAACGGGGCCTGTTCGATGATGGCGCGGAGGCGGTCGCAGAGCAGGTACGCTTCCTTCTTTCCCGTGTGGGGGAGGATGATGGCGAACTCCTCCCCGCCGAATCGACACGCCACGTCGGCGCTGCGGGTGTTCGCGCGCACCAGCTCGCCGAGCCGCATGAGCACGCGGTTGCCCGCCGTGTGGCCGTGGGCGTCGTTGTAGATCTTCAGGTGGTCCATGTCGATCATGAGCACGCTGACCGGGTAGTCGTAACGCCTTGCGCGCTCGATCTCCCGGTGCAGGTACTCCTGGAAACAGCCGAAGTTGTACAGACCCGTCAGCGCGTCCACCGTCGCCCGGCGCTTATACTCGGCCGACGAGGCGACGAGGTCGGCGTACTCGAGCGCGCGCTGCACGCGCACCTGGAGCGTCTCGAGGCTGACCGGCTTCTCGATGTAGTCGAACGCGCCCGCGCGCACCGACTCGACCGCCGTCTGCACCGAGCTGTGCCCGGTGATGACGAGCACCGGCAGGTCGGGGATCATCGTCTTGATCTCGTTGACCAGCTCGACCCCGTCCATGCCGGGCATCAGGAAGTCGGTCAGCACGAGATCGTAGTGCTCGTGGCGCAGGGCGGCGATCGCCTCGCGGCTGTCGGCGGCCGACCCCGTCTCGAACCCGAGCGCGCCGAGCATATCGGCAAGCACCTCGCGCGCCTGGAGCTCGTCGTCGACCACCAGGATGCGACGTCTGATCGCTGCGTCCGTCATGGGTTGTCTTCCCTGCGTTGCCTGTCGAAGTAGCGTATGCTTTGCTTCTTGAACTCGCGCGTGCTCGCCAGCAGCACGCAGTCCGTGAGAGCGAAACGCTCGGCAATCGCCGCGGCCACCGCGTCGCACCGCTTACGGGTGCGCGCGTGGATCATCGCGTACAGCGTCTGCGGCCAGCCCGCAGCGGGCGCGCGCAGAAAGCAGTGCGTCACCTCGTCGAGCGAGGCCGCGTACGCGCCGACCGCGTCGGCGCGCTCGTCGGGCACGACCCACGCGGCCATGACGTTCGCGGCGATCCCGGCCTCGCGGTGCCGAATGAGCGCCCCGAAGCGCCGCAGCACCCCGTCGCGCTCGAAGCGCCGCATCCGGGCGATCACGTCCTGCTCGCTCGTGCCGAGCTCGTTGGCGATCGCCGCAAACGGCCGCGCCTCGATCGGCACGTCCCCGCACAGCCGCGCGATGAGGCGCTTGTCCTCCTCATCGAGTGCGGCCTGGTTCGTCGTCGTGCCGAGCGTTACGGGCTTCTCAAAGAGCTTTCGCGCCGCCGGGCGTCGCTGATCGCCAGAGGCAAGATCGAACTCGACGCGCAGCTTGTAGCGCTTCCGTGCCGGCAGGCTGATGAGCCGGCACCCGGCCGCTTCGGCCTCGACGGCCTCGACGACGGCCGTCAGCCGCTCGGCCGATCCCGCCGTCACCGTGAACCACAGGTTCCAGTCGCCGTCGCGCTCGTAGCAGTGCGTTACCTCGTCGAACTGCCCGACGAACCGGGCGAGCTGATCGAGCCGCTTGCCCGGCGCCTGCATGCCCACCAGCGTGCTCACGTAACCGAGCCGCTCGGGATGAAACGTCGCGCCGATCCTCCGGATCAGCCCCGGCTGCTTGAGGCGCCCGATGCGCTCGAGCACGTCGTGCTCGGTCATCCCGAGCTCCTGCCCGATCGACTGAAACGGTCGGAGCTCGATTGGCAATCGGGCCTGGATGCGCGTCAGCAGCGTGGCGTCGAGCTCGTCCATCCCGTGCGTATCCAGGTTATCGTTTAGAATCGCAACGACTTGAGGCAATAGTAGGCCCGCCCGGTTTCAACCGGCAAACGCTTTCTCCACCCTCTACGACGACGGCGGGGCGAGCCTGTTCCACGCCAACGGGTTGTGGTATGATCCCCGCTCGGATTCAGGCGCTGAGTGATGGGTTTCCCGACCGACAGACCGAGGCGGCTCCGCCGGACACCCGCCCTGCGGCGGATGGTGCGCGAGATCACGCTGTCCGTCGATGACCTCGTCCTGCCGCTGTTCGTGCGCGAAGGGGCCGGCGAGCGGCGCCCGATCGCCTCGATGCCGGGCTGCTTCCAGCTCTCGGTCGACGAGCTGGTGGTCGAGGCCCGCAAGGCGGCCGAAGCGCGCATCCCGGCCGTCATCCTTTTCGGGATTCCCGGGGCGAAGGATCCGACGGGCTCCGGCGCCTACGACCGCGACGGCATCGTTCAGCGGGCCGTCCGCGCCCTCAAGGGCGAGCTCCCGGCGCTCGTTGTGATCGCCGACGTTTGTCTCTGCGGGTACACCGACCACGGCCACTGCGGCGTCGTCGTCGAACGCGCCGACGGCACGAAGGATGTCGACAACGACGCGACGCTCGATCTGCTGGCCCGAACGGCGGTCAGCCAGGCCGACGCCGGCGCCGACATCGTCGCGCCGAGCGCCATGATGGACGGCCAGGTGGGCGCCATCCGCGCCGCGCTCGACGAGGCGGGCCACCAGGACGTCGCCATCATGGCCTACGCGGCCAAGCACGCGTCGGCCTTCTACGGGCCGTTTCGCGACGCGGCCGAGTCGCCGCCGCGCTTTGGCGACCGGCGCAGCTACCAGATGGACCCCGCCAACGCGCGCGAGGCGATGCGCGAGATCGCCCTCGACGTCGAGGAAGGCGCCGACGTCGTGATGGTCAAGCCCGCGCTCGCCTATCTCGACATCATCCGGTGCGCGCGGGACGCCTTCGACGTGCCGGTCGCCGCCTACAACGTGAGCGGCGAGTACGCGATGCTCAAGGCGGCCGCCGCGA
>CAYUZG010000179.1:0-5145 GCA_964449605.1 uncultured Verrucomicrobiota bacterium
GTGCTGCCCGTGATCGACAGGTCAACGTCCTTCCGCTCAAGGCCCGGCACTTCGGCCGTGACGATCACGTTGTCCTTGTCGTGGTACACGTCCACCGACGGGAACGCCGTGCCCCATCCCGAAACGCCCGGCCACTCGCCGAGCGACGTGTTGAAGGCCCGGTTGATCTGGTCCTGGAGGCGCTCCATCACGGCGAACGGGTCCCACTCACGCCTTGGTCTCCACGTAATGAGCGTCATTGCCGCTCCCTCCTTTCCTGTCTCGCCAGGGTGCCTGGCGCTTGTCTCGTCAGCTTTCTGCCATCAGATTGAGCAGAACGGATGCCAGCGGGGTTTTCCGGCGGGGTTGTGGGTGCAACTCGCGTCGGATGAGCGTGTTGCGGTGCGCACGATGCCGTCACGCACCCACCGTCCAGCGGAGAGAAGTGGGACAGCCTGGCACGGTTTCACTGACTGCTTGGGCGTTCTGCGCCAGAGTGACACAACCGGCCCCGACGCCGCGTGCCGGACGCTGTACGCGGGCCTGAAACGGCGGCTGCGCGGCCTTTCCTGTCGAGAGGCCGTTCACCCGCGAGGTGGTGCCCGCACGCGCGCTTGGTGAACGCCCCAGCCGGCGCCAGCGCCGTAGGCGCGGCAGGTGGTAGCCTGGGCCGTCAGGCCCAGGTGACGTGTCGCCCGCAATGCAAACAGCCCCGTAGGGGCGACAGATCCTCGTCGAGAACAGAGCGCTGGCGTGCTCGTGCCAGCCCTGCCGCGCCGATGGCGCTCATCGCCCTCTGTTGTGTCTCCGAGTTCCTGGGCCTCACGGCCCAGGCTACCCCCTGGGGCCGCTCCGCGGCTGGGAGCGAACACAGCGAAGCGCCATCGGCCGATTCTTGGTGCCCCTGAAACGGCTTGACCGGCAAACTCGGCGGCGGCTACAAGCAATGACGACGAGCGGCGACGGTCGATCCGTCTTGCTTAGGCTGACATTCCTTGGTTTCTGGAGGGGAGATCATGAGGTGTGCGTTGTGCGTTGTTCTGGTGGCGGTATGCGTTTGCACTCAGGCGCTTGGGCAAGACCCGCCGCGGACGCTGACGGCCGACGACTCCGCCGCGCTCGCGGCCCAGCAGAACCGCCTCGTGCGGGCCGCGCGCGAGGAGGCCGAGTCCGCCCGCCAGTCGCTCAAGGGAACGCGCGCGCGCCGACTGCCGCGTCTGACCACGTCGGCCAGCTATGCCAACATCAACGACGGCGAGAGCAACGCAGCCGGTTTGGGCAGCGCGGGAGGCGCAACGGGCGTCGGCACCACGGCCGGTGCCGGTTCGTACGGCGGGATCGAGGAGTCGGCGACGGCGAGCGTGAGCGTCGTCCAGCCGCTCGCCGATCAGGTCGGCCTGGGCCACGCGGTCGGGATCGCACGGCTCGAGGCGACGATCGCCCAGCTCGGCGAGGCCTCGGCCACGAACGAAGCCACCTTCGCTGCCCGCAGGGCGTTCTACACGGTGCTGACGTTCGAGAAGACCGTCGAGTCGGTCGAGCAGACGATCACCGAGTTCGAATCGACCCTCGACCTGACGAAGAAGCTCAAGGACGCCGGCCGCGTGCTGCAGCGCGATGTGAACAAGGCCGATATCGCCGTCGAGCAGGCGCGGCTCGAGCTGCTGCGGGCGCAGAACGCGCTCCGCTCGGCCAACTCGTCGCTGCGCGACGTGCTCGGCCTCGAGCTCGACGCCGAGCTTGTGCTCGTGCCGACCGAGGAGGTCGAGCCGTTCGGCCTGACGCTCGAGCAGTGCCTCGCGGCCGCGTCCGTCCAGCGACCCGACCTGCGCGCGAGCGAGCTGCGGCACGCGGCCGCACGCCGTGGTGTCTCTCTTGCGCGGAGCGCGTACGTGCCGAGCCTCGGCGCGTCGCTCAGCTACGAGTGGCAGGACACCGACCTGACCGAGGCGGACGAGAGCGTCGTCGTCGGCCTGAGCTGGTCGTGGGACGTGTGGGATTGGGGCGGTCGGCGGTCGGCCGTCCGCGGCGCCGAGGCGGCGGGACGCGCGGCCCGGCTCGCCTACGACAACGCGCGCAACCAGGTGGCGATCGAAGTCGAGCGCCTGTGGCTCGCCGTCGAGCTTGCCGCGCGCAAGATCGAAGTCGCCAAGAGAGACTGGGACTACGCCGAGGAGAACGTGCGCGTGAGCCGCGCGCAGTACGAGGCCGGCACGCTGCTGGTCACCGACCTGCTCGACGACCAGACCCAGCTCAACGACGCCCGGATCGCCTACTACGTGGCCGTCTACGACTACGCCATCGCCCTGGCCGACTTCCGCCGCGCCATGGGCGGAAATTAGGGACAGGCACTGATTTCCCGGGAAATTAGTGCCTGTCCCTAATTCCCGGGCTACTTCATGAACGCCTGGTAGAACGGCTCCCACGGGCGGATGTAGTCGCGCACGGCCGCGGCGTCGCGCATGCCGTGCTCGCAGATGTAGCCGGAGACGAGGTGCGGCGGCGTGCGGTCGAACACGACGTTCCGCACGCTAAACGGCGGCTGCTCGGGCGTGATCTCCGTGGCTGGGCGCTCCTCGTAGATGGCGTAGGTCGGCTCGACGCCGAACTTCCACGTGTCGCACACCACGGAGAACGGCACGTCGCAGTCGGTCGCCGCGAGCGCCATGAGATAGGTGCCCGCCTTGTTGATGACCGAGCCGTCGGGAAGCACGCCGTCGGCGCCGGTGAGCACGGCGTCGACGCGGCGCATGAAGTGGCCGGCCTGCGCGTCGGTGATCAAGGTGACCTCGGCGCCGGTGGCGGCGATCTCGTAGGCGACGCGCTTTCCCTCGCACAGCGGGCGCGATTCGGTCACGACGAGCTTGACGCCCCGCTTCGCCACTTGCTTGAGCGCCTCGAGCGCGGTGGCGCTCAGGCTGTGCGTCATGACCGAGCCGACGCTGCCGATGATGCCGGCCGCGGCGTCGGCGGCGGCTTTGGCGGCCGCCTGCGATTCCTCGCACAGCAGCTCGACGCTGTCGCGTACGAACATAAGCAGGTTGGCCGCGCTCTCGTCGGGCCGGCACTCGTTGACGATCGCGCGGTACAGGCGCAGGATGCCGTTCGTGACCGGGATCGTCATCGACGGGCGCAGCCGCATGAGCGTGCGCCCGATGGTGCGCACCAGCTCGAGCAGGCCCTCGCGGTCGCCGAACGGTGACTCGGCCGCAGCCAGGTGAAGGGTGCGAAGCGCCTCGCGGGCGATCGCGCCGGCACCGCGCCGGGTATCGGTTCGGATGAGCTCGATTTTGTCGACGACGGATGGTGTCATGGCGGCGCGAGCGCCGGGCTTTCCACTTGTGTGTCAGCTTGCGGCGCCGATAGTATGGTCGGCCTGGAGGCGGAAGTCAAGCAACGCCACGTCGATGGTGCGCCATGGCGAGGAAACCCAAGAAAGCGGTCAAAGCGTATCGGGACCTCGAGTTCCTCACGAGCCCGGATGCCCGGCCACTGCGGATCCTGGCCGAGTTCCTCGAGCCCCACAGCCGGTTCCGGCGACTCAGAGTGCGCGACACGATCGTCTTTTTCGGCTCGTCGCGTGCCGAGAGCATGAAGCGGGTTCGCGCCGCGCTGCGCGCGTTTGAGGCCGAGGTCAAGAAAGGCGCCATCCTGCCCAAGGAGGCTGCCGCCGAGCGCGAGCGGATCGACACCCGGCTCAAGCTGGCGCGCTACTACGAGGACGCCGCAACGCTGGCGAAGCTGCTCACGCGCTGGGCGCGCACGCTCGACGACAACAACCGCTTCACCATCGTCTCGGGCGGCGGGCCCGGCATCATGGAGGCGGCCAACCTCGGCGCGGCGCGCGGCGGGGGCAAGTCGATCGGCCTCAACATCAGCATCCCGAACGAGCAGGAGCCGAACCCGCACATCAGCGAGGGGTACAACTTCGAGTTCCACTACTTCTTCATGCGCAAGCTGTGGTTCGTCTTCCTGGCGCGCGCGATGGTCATCTTCCCCGGCGGCTTCGGCACGATGGACGAGCTGATGGAAGTGCTCACCCTCGTGCAGACCGAGAAGGTGACCAAGAAGATTGCCATCGTCCTCTATGGCACCGAATACTGGAATGAGGTGGTCGACTTCGACGCGCTCGTGCGTTGGGGGACGATCACGCCGAGGGACCTCGCCCTGTTCCACCGCTCCGACGACCCCGAGGAAGCGTTCACCTACCTGAAGGGTCAGCTCCTGACCTCGCCTTGATTGCCCGAGACTGACTGGAGTCACGTCCTGCCTCGCTATGTCCAGACACAATGAAGCGAGCCCCCGCATGCGAGGGCTCGCTTCCATTATGAAGGTAAGCCTCAGTTCCTCTGCGATGCTACTTCTTCTTCCGGCGGAGGAGCGCCAGGACGCCGAGCCCGCCAAGGAGCAGGACGCTCGGCTCCGGGACCTGGTACTGCCAGCAGACATTGTCCAGGTACATGTAGTAGGCGCCTTCATCCAAGAACAGGTTCAGCGCGTAGTACTCCCAGACCATCTGGTTGTCCTCCGCGAGGTAGGTCGACCCGGCCGCCTCCAGGAGAACGTCGTTGACGTAGAACTCGTACGTCCCCAAGGTGTTGTCGAAGATCTGCTTGACCGTGAACCACTGGTCGAGCGGAATGGCGCAGACAGGCGAGGTCACGAGGTTGGCGGCGAACGGGTTCCACTGGTCGCCGCTTTCCCAGAGAGTGATCTGCTGGCTGTCCGGGTCGAAGTAATGGTCCTGCCCAGGCCGCCACTCCATGAGCCCGGCGTTCGGCAAGCTATTTCCGACGAACGGGTTGAAGTAGCTGACCAAGAACAGGTCGTACTCCAGCATGGTGAACCCGTAAGGGTGAGTCACCGGAAGCGCGACGTCGTTCCGATTAGCGTACAGGCGGACCTTTCCATCCTCTCCGCCCACGTTCGGGTCGTATACCACCGTCTCCGTGATCGCGACGACTTTGCCGTGGCTTTCACCGGTCGGGTCGGCGATGACCACGGTCTTCTCCGCGGTATCCCGACTACCCCATGTGAGGTTGTCGTCGGCCACGCCCTTGATGGTGCCGAGGTCGTAGTCCTCGAAGCCGGTGCAGATGACGACGTCGTCGTAGTCGATCACCGTCGTCCCGAGCGCGACCGCTGGAAGCAGAAGCATCGCAGCGA
>CAYUZG010000180.1:0-5114 GCA_964449605.1 uncultured Verrucomicrobiota bacterium
GCTTGAGCGTGTCGTTGAACCGGATGATGTTCGGCTCGTCGAGCGCGGCGTCCATCTCGTCGAGGATGCAGAACGGCGAGGGCTTGACGCGGAAGATCGAGAAGAGCAGGCAGATGGCCGTCATCGCCTTTTCGCCGCCGCTGAGTAAGCTGATGTTCTGGAGCTTCTTGCCCGGCGGGCTGGCGATGATCTCGATGCCGCACTCGAGCAGGTCCGTTTCGTCGTCGAGAACGAGGTCGGCCTTGCCCCCGCCGAACAGCGTCGCGAACATCTCGCGGAATGAGACGCGGATCTGCTCGAACGTCTCCTTGAAGAGCTGACGGCTCGTGCGGTTGATCTTCGAGATCGCCTTGAGCAGCGACTCCTTCGCCTTGATCAGATCATCCTGTTCCTTGACGAGGAAGGCGTGACGCTCCTCGAGCCGCTCGTACTCCTCGATCGCGTAGACGTTGACGGGCCCGAGCGAGTCGATCTTGGCGTGGAGCACCTCGATGCGGGCGGCGATCTGCTCCCAGTTCGAGTCCGCCGGGAACCGCTCGCCCACGGGGTCGTCGTGCGTGAGCTTGTACTCGCTGCGCAGCCGCTCGTCGATGCGCTCGACGGCGAGCCGCGCCTCGGTCAGCCGGGCGTTGAGGTCCGATTCGCTCTCCTGCGCCTCGTGGAGCAGGCGGCGCTTGTCCTTGAGCTTCGCCTCGAGCGTGCCGACGGCCGTGCCGATCTCCGCGCGTTGCTCGTCGAGGGCGTCGATCGAGCGCTCGGCGTCGGCCTTCTCGATCGAGAGCGCTTCGATCTTGGCGCGTGCCTGAGCGATCTCGTCGCGCAGGCGCTCGGTGTTCTGTCGGTCGGCCTCGACCTGGCCGCGCCGGGCGGCGATCTCAGCCTTGCGGCGCTCGATGTCGCCGGCGATCCGCTCGTGCTGTGCGCGAGCCGCCGCAAGGCGTTCGTGAAGCGAAGAGACCTGCACCTTGAGCTCGGTGAGCCTCCGGTGCGCGTCGGCAGCGGCCGATTGGCCCTCGGCCACGGCGGTCGTGCGGCGTTCGTTCTCCTGGTCGAGAACGCGCCGCTCCTCGTCGAGTGCAGCCGAGGCGCCCGCCAGCTCTTCGCGGCGGGCGGTGTCGCCGGCGATCTGCTCGCCGAGGGCGGCGATTCGCCCGGAGATCGTCCCGCGTTGTACCTCGAGCGCCTCGCGCGAGGCGCAAACCATAGCGAGATCGTGCGCGAGCTGGGCCGCCTGGTCATCCAGCGGCCGCATCCGAGCTCCGATCGTCTCGAGTTCGACCTCGAGCGAGCCGGCCTCGCGGGCGCACGCCTGTTCCTCGGTCTCGGCGGCATCGTGCTCGGCGGCGAGCTGCTTGGCTTTCTCGGCGAGCCGGGCGATGCGCGTCTCGCGCGACAGCAGCCCGTGCTCGCGCCGTCCCGCGCGCCCACCGCTGATGACACCGCGTGCGGAGAAGACCTCGCCCGCGCGTGTGACGAACCGGAAGGGGTAGCGCTTCCGCTCGGCGACGCGGAGCGCGGCGTCGAAGTCCTCGACGAGCACGGTGTCGCCCAGGAGCATGTCGACGAGGATCCGGTCGCGCTCATCGCACGAGACAACCTCGCTCGCCGGAGCGACAAGGCCAGCGCCGCTCTCGAACAACTCGGCCATGAGTGCGCCGTCGACCTGCGAGGGTCGCAGCAAGTCGTAGGGCAGAAACGTCGCGCGGCCGCTGTTCGTCTCCTTGAGGTGAGCGATGGCGCGCTCGGCGTCGCGCCCGGTCGCCACAGCCACGTACTGGAGCGCGCTGCCGAGCGCGGCCTCGAGCGCCGTTTCGAACTCCTCAGGCACGCGAAGCAGCTCGGCCACGGTGCCGTAGACGCCGGCCAGGAGACCCTCGTCGTCGGCGGCCGCGCGCAGCACGCTCTTGACGCCGTGGTGGTACCCCTCGAAGTTGTCGCGCATCTCGCACAGAAGCTCGTGCTGCGAGCGGGCCTCGGCCAGTTCGCGTGCGAGCTGCTGCCGGCGGGCCGCGTGCTGGCCGAGGCGGTCGGCCACGTCCTGGAGCGAGCGACGCCGCGACGCCTCATCGTCGCGCGCTTGCTTCGCGTCGGCCTCCAGCGCGTCGCGACGCTCGACGAGGCCGGCCTGTTCGCCGGCGAGCTGCTCGAGACGCTGGCACAGTTGTTCCTGCTCGCTGCGCAGCGCCGAGGCTGCGGCACGGTGCTCGTCGAGGCGTCGCTCGAGCGTCTCGCGCTCATGCGTCAGCTTGATCTCGCGGTGAACAAGCTCGAGCGAGCGGCGCGCGGCATCGGCAGCGGCGGCCTCTTCCTCGTCGAGCGCGGCGGCGTCGGCAGCGGCCGTTTCTTCCTGGGCCGCCAGGGCGTGTTTGGCCTCACGGAGACCGTTTTCTTGGGCCTCGAACTCGACGCGCCCGCGGGCCAGCTCATCGCCGAGCGCCTCGATCTGCTGCTCGAGCGCCTCGATCTGCTCGCGGGCGGCAACCTCGGCGGCTTGGGCGTCGGCGATGCGCTGCTCGTTGAGCGAGATCGTGTTGCGCTCGTGGTCGAGGGCGCGGAGGATCTCGAGCTTGCGCGTCTGGAGCGCCTCGAACTGCCGTTCGTACTCGGCCAGTGTGGCGCGACGCGTCTCAATCTCGTCGTCGCGTGTCTCGATCTCGGCGTAGAGCCCGCGCAGGCTGTCCTTGGCCTTGTCGTGCTTGCCGGCCAGCCGCTCGAGCTCGGCCCCGAGCACGTCGCGGCTGCGGAGCAGATGGCCGATCTCGTAGCGGGCGAGCTCGTCGGTGAGCCGCTTGTGGCGTCGGGCCTTGGCGGCCTGGCGGTCGAGCGAGTTGATCTGGCGCTTGACCTCGCGGATGATGTCGTTGATCCGGACCAGGTTCTCCTCGGTCGCCTCGAGCTTGCGCAGGGCGGCGCGCCGGTCGGCCTTGTACTTCATGATGCCGGCGGCTTCCTCGAAGACGGCGCGGCGCTCCTCGGGCTTGGCGCTCAGGACCTGCTCGATCTCGCCCTGCTCGAAGTGCGAGTACGCCTCGAGGCCGATGCCGGTGCCCATGAGCAGGTCCTGGATGTCCTTGAGCCGGCACGGTTTCTTGTTAATGAGATACTGGCTCTCGCCCGAGCGGAACAGGCGCCTGGCGATCGTCAGCTCGTCGAAATCGATGTCCAGCACGCGGCCGGCGTTCGACAGCGTCAGGATCACCTCGGCCATGCCCATCGGCTTCTCGTCGGCGGTGCCGTTGAAGATCACGTCCTCCATCTGCTGGCCGCGCAGGTCGCGCGGGTTCTGCTCGCCGAGCACCCAGCGGATCGCGTCGCTGATGTTGCTCTTGCCGCAGCCGTTCGGGCCGACGATGGCGGTGACACCCGGCTCGAAGTCAAAGACACTCCGGTTGGCGAACGATTTGAAGCCGATCAGCTCCAGGCGCTTGAAGTACACGGGTCTCCTTTCGGGACGCGGAGCCACGACGCACCCCCGGAGGCCAAGGCTTTCCCCCAAGGACGGAGTGCTCGGCGGCGAACGGGCCGCCGCAAGCCCCCTGATGGCGATAGCTTACCAGACTCCGTGCGGCTGGCAAAGGGAAAAACGCACCAATATCTGGGGGTCCAGGGCCGAGAACACCCATCATCTGGGGCTCGGGTCTCCGATGGCGCAGGGCCCGACCGCAAGCCTGTCAACCGCCCGCTCCCGGTCCCGCCACCGTTGCCACGCCGGCGGACGCCGTGATAGGTTGAGGCCCGCACCGGGTCCGGAGCCGTTTGCTCCGAAGGGAACTCGGAACGGATCAGCACCTCAACCAGGGAAACGGGATGCCGCGACCGCTTCTGAGGCAGATCATCCGCCCGCCCGACGACCTCACGAAGGGCAGCATCCTGCGCAACGTGGTCATCCTGTCGCTGCCGATAGCGCTGACGCAGTCGCTGACGGTGCTGTTCCAGTTCGTCGACACCGCGTTCGTCGGCCATCTTGCCTACAGCGCGGACGCGCTTGCCTCCGTCGGTTTCGCCGGGCAGGTGATGTTCTTCACCTCGACGCTGCTGTTGGGGTTGACGATCGGCACGACGGCGATGGTGGCGCGTTTCATCGGGGAGCGCAAGCCGGACGAGGCGGCCGTCACCGTGTTCAACGCGTTTGTCATCTGCCTCGTCGTCTCGGTCATCTTCGCGGCGGTGGGCATCTGGCTGTCCGAGTCGATCCTGTCGGGGTTGGGCGCCGAGGGCCAGGTGCTCAAGCTCGGCACCGAGTACCTTCGCGTGCTCATGATCGCCGGCATCGCGATGGTCTTGCTGTTCCAGATCGGCTCAATCCTTCAAGGGGCCGGCGACGCGATCACGCCGTTCTGGTTGTTCGGCGGCGCCAATCTCATCAACCTCATCCTCGACCCGTTCTTCATCTACGGTAGCTTCTCGATCCCCTCAATCAACCTATGGCTCGTGCAGACGCCGGCCGTGCCCCTCATGGGCCTGGACCTGGGCGTGCGGGGCGCGGCGCTGGCGACGGTGATTGGGCGGGGTTCGTTCTGTGTCGTCGGGGTGTTCGTGCTCAGGCGGGGGCTTTCGCGCGTGCACGTTCAGCCGCGCCATTTCCGCATGGATCTCAAGGCGATCTGGCAACTGCTCGCCATCGGCGTGCCGAGCGCACTGCAGATGATGATCCGGTCCGCATCGGCCCTGTGTCTCGTCTACATCGTCGGCCACGGCTTCGGCAAGACGGCCGTGGCGGGGCTGACGGCGGGCGGCCGGACCGTCATGCTGGCGCTCATGCCGGGCTTCGGCATCGGGCGCGCGGCCGGCACGCTGGCCGGACAGAACCTGGGCGCGCGCCGGCCGGAGCGGGCCGTACGTTCGGCGTGGGCGGCGGTGACGATCTACAGCGTGTTCATGGCCGTCTGCACGCTTGCCGGTCTGTTGTTCCCGCGTTTCTTCATGCGGCTGTTCACGCCGGACCAGGCGGTCATCGACACGGGCGCCATCTATCTTCGGTATGCGGCCGCCGTCTACCTGTTCGCCGGCGTCGGCATCGTCCTGTCCAAGTCGATGGAGGGAACCGGCTACACGCTGATCCCCATGCTGCTGACCCTGTTCGTGCTGATCGGCGTGATGGTCCCGCTCGCCTT
>CAYUZG010000181.1:0-5111 GCA_964449605.1 uncultured Verrucomicrobiota bacterium
TTGGCGAGGAGGTCCTCCCTCGACATGAAGCCCTCGTGCCGGTACAGCTCCTTGGCCGAGGCGTCGAAGAAGATCTGCGTCGGCACGACCCACACGTCGTAGCGATTGGGCAGGTAGCCGAACTCGTCCGTGTCGATAATGAGCACGTGGATGCGGCCGTCGAGCTCCTTGCTCAGCTCCTCGAGGACCGGCTTGATCAGCCGGCATGGGGCGCACGTGGTACGGCCGAAATCGACGAGGACGGGCTTGCCGCTTGCCAGGGCGTCGTCGAGCGGGTTGTCATCGGCCAGCCCCTTTTGCGCTTCCATCCAGGCCTCGTTGCGGGTGATCGTGGCGGCGTCCTTAAGCGACTGAACGTAGGCGATCACCTCGGCGCCCTGCTTGTCTCCGCGCACCTTCGGCCTGAGCATCTCCTTGGCTTCCTCGAATGAGGGCTTGCCGGGTAGCTTGTCCTTGAGGGTGTTATAGTAGGCGCGGATCTCCTCGTCGTTGACCGTCACTTTGCTGACCACTTGGTCCCACAACAGGACGTGGACCAGTGCGTGTTCTTCGCGCTCGGGGTCCCCGCTCTGCTCCTCGATCGATTTCCGGTACTCGGGGTTCTCCATGATCTTCTGGCGTTTTGCCTCACGCACCATCAGGATGCGCTCGATGTATTCTTCGAGGAACGCGTGCTTCTGGCGCTTGAACCTGAGCCGGTAATTCTCCGGATAAGACTCGAGCTTTGCGTTGAGGTCTGCCAGGGTGATCTTCGTGCCGTCGACCGTGGCCAGAACTGTCTCGGGCGGGAAGTCCTTCGGGGTCTGTGTCGCCGGGCCTGGCGTTGACGTACCCGATCGGGTGAGGCCGCCGCGTGCGGCCACCACGATCAGGCCGGCGATGATCACGAGTGCGACGATTCCCAACCGCCACCATGCAAATGGCTTGCGGCGCCCGGCGCCACTGCCCGCCGCGTCCGGCTCCTGATGAGGTTGTTCTGGGGTTGCTTCCGTTGGCCTGTCCGCGTCCACTACGTCTCTCCTCCTGCTCCGTTTCGGCAGTCGTTAGTTTACCATCTCCGCGCGTGACGCGCCACCTGGACGTGCTTGGCTCCCTCCGCGTCCGTCATCATGGAACGGTTCCTCACCTGAGCAGTTCCTTGAGCTCGGCGGCCGAGAGGACCTTGCCGCTGCTCTTGACCTGACCATCGATGGCGAGCGCCGGCGTGACCATGACGCCGAACTTCATGATCTCACTGACGTCTTTGACCTTCTCAAGCTCGTACTCGATGCCGAGCTCCTTCGCGGCGTGCTCGGCGTTGGCGGTCAGCTTCCGGCACTTCGGGCAGCCGACGCCGAGGATCTGGATTCTCTTCATTCTGCGTGCCTCCTAACGGAAAAGCGCGCCATAGGCCAAGCCACACAAGGTGGCCATGACGACGACGAGCAAAACGTACACGGCCGTTCTCTTAGTTCCGATGATGCTGCGGATCACCAGCATGTTGGGCAGCGACAACGCCGGACCGGCCAACAGCAGCGCAAGCGCGGGACCTTTGCCCATGCCGTTGTCGATGAGACCCTGCAGGATGGGTACCTCGGTCAGCGTGGCGAAGTACATGAACGCGCCCGCGACCGAGGCGAAGAGGTTCGACAGAACCGAGTTGCCGCCGACGGCGCCGCTGACCCACTCGGACGGGATGAGGCCCTCGCGGCCCGGCCGACCCAGAAGCGCGCCGGCGACGAGCACGCCGAACAGCAACAGCGGAAGAATCTGCTTCGCCAGGCCCCACGACGAGGAGAACCACTCGCGCGACTCGTCACCGCCGGTGGCCGTGATGACCGAGAGGCCGACGACGCCCGCGGCAAAGGCCAGCATCGGCGCGTCGGGAAACAGCACCGCAAGCAGGGCGGCAGGAATCGCGGCGACGAGGACCTTCCACCACGTCAGGCCGAACCATACGATGAGAATCGCCGCGAATGTGGCTGCGGCAACGGACGTGATGATCCACTTCGCCGACCAGACCGCATGCCAGAGGCCCGTCGAGGACGCGGGCTTGCCCCAGTTGGCGAACACGAGCACGGCGATCATGGCGGCGAAGAACAGGACGTTGTGCCAGAGCGGACGACGCACGTCGGGCTCGGGCATGACGGCCTGCGCGGCAGCCTTTTCGGTCTCCGCGCGGCGGAAGATGAGATGCATCAACAGGCCGATGATGATGCTGAAGGCGATGGCGCCGACGGCGCGCGCGACGCCGAGCTCGAGGCCCAGTACGCGCGCGGTCAGGATGATGGCGAGCACGTTGATCGCCGGACCCGAGTAGAGGAACGCGGTGGCCGGGCCGAGGCCGGCGCCCATCCGGTAGATGCCGGCGAACAGCGGCAGTACGGTGCACGAGCAGACGGCCAGGATGCTGCCGGAGACCGACGCGACGCTGTAGGCGACGACCTTCTTCGCGCGCGCGCCGAGGTACTTCATCACGGACGCCTGGCTGACGAACGCGGCGATGCCGCCTGCAATCAGGAACGCGGGCAGCAAGCAGAAGACGACGTGCTCGCGCGCGTACCATTTGACGAGGGCGAACGCCTCGAGGACGGCGTTGTCGAACCGCGCCCGGCCCAGCGGCAGGTAGAACGCCCCAAAGAACACGGCCGCGATGACGGCGAGCGCCTTCCACTCCTTCTTCCAGTCCACGTCGCGCTCCTCGCCTACTTCGCCGCTTCGAGCTGGGCTTCGGCGTTGGCCTTGAGGACCGACTCGATGCAGCCGAAGAAGCTCACGATGCACGGCACGCGCAGGCTGTAGAAGATCTGCGAGCCGCGGCGCTCGTCCGCAACGATGCCCGCGCCCTTGAGCAGGGCGAGGTGCTTGGAGACGGTCGAGGGGTCGGCGCCGACCATATCGGTCAGCTCGCAGACGCAGTGCTCGCGCTTGCTGAGCTCGTCAATAATGAAGAGGCGCGTTGGGTGGGCCATCGCCTTGATGATCCTGGCGCGTGCCTCGAACCGTGCGTGGGTTTTGGCATCCATGAAGCGATCTCCTTCCGGCTCATTGGTAATATGCCCAAATCGCCATGAAGCGTCAAGCGAATTCCTGCGGAATTCGATCTCATGCTGCACGTGAGGTCTCTAAGGAACGTGGCAGCAGCTTATTCGGCAGCAATACCTCGTGTGGTTTCTCGCACTTTCGAAGGGATCACCAGTACACGCGTTCGCAGGTGCGATGACCTATCGTCCTTGAGTGGCACGGGCGTCCCGCCCGTGTGGCGCATGGGCAAGATGCCCATGCTACACGGCGGCTCAGGCCCTTGGACGTGCGATCCGGCGCACTAGACCCACTCGACCTTGCCGTCCTCATTCTCGCCGCCGGGGCGGATGAAACGGCCGTCGTCGGTGGGCTTGTCCGGGTCTACGGCGTCGAGCCAGCCGGAGCGGGCGGCGGGCAGGTGGTCGAAGCGGGGCGTGTACGGCTTGATGTCGAGCAGGGGTGTGCCGTCGAGGATATCGAGGTCGGCCACGTGGAGGATGTTCTTCTCAATTCTGAGAAGGCGGACGGCGCTCAGGCCGATGGGGTTGGGCCGGCAGGGTGCACGCGTGGCGAAGAGGCCGCGCTGCACGGTGTCCATGAATGGCTTCACGAGCAAGTTGACCTGGGAGACGCGGTCGAACCAGTAGATGAGCCAGATCCGGTCGAAGCCGTCGAGGTCTTTCAGCGCTTCGGCATACGTGTCGAAAACCTCGACTGTCCCTTCGGCCCCTTCGGCGAACGGGGGCTGGATGGGCGTCCCGGCGGGTGTTGTGAACGGCGACCGAATCACGCCGATCGGCTTGAGCTTCATCTTCCCCGTGTCCCCCGTGTTCCTCGTGGTTTGACCTTCTTGAAGATCGCGTGGTCGAGGGTGCCGTAGGCGGTGAACGTCTGCCGGGTCGTGAGCCAGATGCCGAGGACGACGGTGATGGCCGTGCCGGCCAAGATGGCGATCATGATGGCGATCTGGTACTTGATCGCCGTCATCGGGTCGGCGCCGCCGAGGATGACGCCCGTCATCATACCGGGCAGCGCGACGAGGCCGATGGTGGCGATCGTGGCGACGGTGGGGGCGAGCGCGGCGGTGACGGCGTCGCGATAGAACGGCCGGACCGCCTCGTTGAGCCGTGCGCCCTGGGCGAGCGAGTGGAGGTAGGCCTTCTCGCTCTTGCGGATCGACTCGTAGAAGCTTCCGAGGCCGACGATGTCGGCGCGCAGGCAGTTGCCCAGGATCATGCCGGCGATTGGGATGGCGTACTGCGCCTCGAGCAGGTTGGGCTGGCGCAGGATGAGCCCGAGGAAGAAGAGCAGCGGCACGATCGTGCCGACGAACAGACCGGCAAGGACCGGCGCGAGGAACCGGCCCAGCCGCAGGCCGCAGCCGCGCACGATCGAGAAATCGGCCACGACGAGCATAACGACGAGCCACGCCGCGTTCAGCCACGGGCTGTTGAGCTGGAAAACGAACTGCAAGTACAGCCCGACGAAGAGCAGCTGGACCGTCATGCGCGCGACGGCGATCAAGGTCCGGCCGACGATCGGGATGCGGTGCCACAGCATGAGGCCGAGGGGGATGATCAGGAGGGCATAGCCGAGCGCGAGGCTCGGATACCCGATGTCCATCGTGTCGGCCAGGATCATTCCAGAACCTCCGGTTCTTCGCCGTCATAGCCGCCGGGGAGCTCGATGAGCTGACCGGAGAAGCTAAGGCCGGCCGGATTGTGCGAGACGGACAGGACGGTCAGGTCGCCGCGCGAGCGGAAGAAGTCGGCGATGGCCTTTCCCGACGCCTTGTCGAGGGCCGACGACGCCTCGTCGAGCAGGATGATGCGGCGGTCGAGGAGAACGGCCGAGACGATGGCGACGCGCTGCTTCTCGCCGCCCGACAGCGTGGTCACGTCGTCGGCGAGCAGGCTGCGCGGAAGGAGGAACTCCCCAAAAAACTCGTCGACGCGGGCGAGGTTGTCACGTAAACCGGCGTTCGCGTGGTAGGCGAACGGGCGTTCGAGGACGTCGCGGACGGTGCCGTCGCCGAGCTCGGGCTCCTGGGCGACGTAGGCGAGTTTTTCGCGCAGATGCCAGACCGACCGCGGCGTCAGCGCCTCGCC
>CAYUZG010000182.1:0-5088 GCA_964449605.1 uncultured Verrucomicrobiota bacterium
GATCGCGCTGATCGAGGCCGCCACCGGCAAGACGGCGCGCATCAAGCAGCTCCCGTCGCAGCCGGGCGACGTGCCGATCACGTACGCCGACATTGGGAAAGCGAAGCGCCTGTTCGGCTACAGCCCCAACTACCCGATCGAGCGCGGCATCGAGCGCGCGGTCGCCTGGTACCGCGAGCGGCCAGCCACCTGACACTTCCCGGCATGTTCATTCACTGACTGACGATTTCTGTCAGGTTTCGCCTGCGTTCCGCTTGGGCGGCTCAATTCATAATCGCTTCGGAACGAAGCCATTACACACGCCAGCGACCAACGAGGCATGCTCACGGCACGGCACTTGTTGAAGGGCGAGCCGTTGCTGGGGGACGCCTCAGGCGCGTTGAGCCGCAAGGTTCGCCGCTGGGATGAAAGCGGCCGTGTCTGGTCTTACGGTTGTCGCCGGGTGGCTGTACCGGATTGGGCGTGCCGGCCCCTGGACGGGATCGCGGGTTTTGGCTTTGCT
Source organism: uncultured Verrucomicrobiota bacterium (assembly GCA_964449605.1). Lineage (GTDB taxonomy): Bacteria > Auribacterota > JABMQX01 > JAFGEW01 > JAFGEW01 > CAYUZG01. The sequence continues at coordinate 503 of CAYUZG010000182.1, forward strand.
GCGCGGTAACGTGCTGGGAGAGCCGCGCGTCCGCCGGTGATGCCTGCGTCAGGTTTTCGGGCGGCTTGTCTGCCCGGGAGACATCCCGAGGCAGGACCTCCAGCAGGGGCGGGTCCATGGCGGGCCCGCCCCGTTCTCTTTCCCGTGGGGTATCTTCCTCGTGGCGGCGTCCGGCCAGGGGCGTGCTTGTGGTGCACCGTGTCCTATCTGCTGAGAATTCCCTTGCTTTGTCGGCCAGCACGGCATATCATCAGGTGAGGGAACAGACGGGCACAATCCGCTCAGTCGGGAGAGCGCATCATGAGACGAGATCGCCTTGCGGGCTCACTGGCTCTGCTTGTTGCGTTGGCCACGCCCTGCACCGCCGAGATCGTCAAAGTCACCGCCCCCAGCACCACGATCTACGACTCCGAGACGAAGGAGTCGCGCACGGCCAAGATCGAGGGCAAACGGTTCATGGTCTACGCGGTCTCGAAGGACTGGTACCTGGTCGGGATGACGATTGACGGCACCAAGACGTTGCGATGGCTGCCGAAAGCTCACGTCGAGGTCGACTGGGGCGAGAGCAAGACGGCGCGCGTGGCCGAGGTGACCGATGCGAACACCCTGAAGCTCGCCAACGGCGATCTGGTGCGGTTCTGCGGCATCGAGATCGGGGGGGACGAGCCGGACCTGTTGGCTCGGACGCACGCGTGGCTCAAGAAGCTGCTCGAGGGCCAGGAGGTCGTCCTCGAGTACGACACCAAGTTCGGGCAAGAGGACGGCTGCGATTCGGCCTACGTATACGTCGGCGAGCAGTTCGTCAACCGGACCCTGGTTGCGTCCGGCTTGGCCAACGTCTCGTTGCGCTACGTAACCGGCGAGGGGCGATATGCCGACGTGTTCCGCTACTGCCTCGGGCACGCCAGGGAGAAGGGGCTCGGCATCTGGCGCAAGCCGGAGTCGCTCATCGGCGAGAAGGACGACGTGTCAAAGCCCGTCGCCGCCGAAGTGTCGAAGCCGAATGAGGCGCCTTCCGAGTCGCCGTCGACGGAGCCCGAGCCGGTCCGGCTCACAGATCGGCAGAAGGCGCAGTGGGCGAGCAACCTGCAGGCCGATATCAAGGTGACGGGCACGAGCAAGAAGACCACCGAGGACATGAACCCCGGCGGCAAGTATGACGACGACGACTACGATATCCCTACCGAGACCACGCGCACCTGGACCAAGACGCTCACGATCACGGTTCGAAACGGCTGGGGCTTCCCGCTCAAGGGCCTGACGGTGAAGTACGAGTTGTTCGGGAAGAGCATCACCGACGCGGGCACCGTGGCGCTTCAGTCGTCTGGCGTGATTACGGGTGTCGACCTGAGGTCAGGTGAGGCCCGAGCGCTTCAGTCCGAGCCGGTGACGTTCGAGACGAAGGAGCAGAAGGGCCGGGCCAGGGGGGGCAACGAGAAGTCCGGGCAGAAGTACTACGGGTATCGTGTGACGTTTCTGTACCGAAACACGCCCGTGAAGGTTGTCGCCAGTCCCACGGATCTGGTCGACTTCGAAACCGATCACGAGGACTGACCGGGCAGCGGCCGTCCAGAAGAGCATCCACGCAGGGCAGCGCAACGGCTGCCCTTCGTTGTCGCTGTGACAGCCAGGCCCTTGACATTCGGGTCGGTGCGCCGTATCAATCGGGCCGCGTGCCGAAGTGGCGGAACTGGCAGACGCGCTGCGTTCAGGGCGCAGTTCCCTTATGGGAGTGGGGGTTCGAATCCCCCCTTCGGCATTCCCCTTAGCGCTGTGACACGCCCCCCTGTGCCGGGCCACGGCACTGCTTCGCGCCCGGCCTTACTTGAGTCGGATGCGGGGGTCGAGGGCGGCGTAGCTGACGTCGACGATGATGTTGGCGATGACGAAGACGAGGGCGAGCAGGATAACGCCACCCTCGATGAGGGGCACGTCGCGCTCGCCGACGGCTTGGAACATGGCCCGCCCGATCCCGGGCCAGGCAAAGACGGTCTCGGTCGCAATCGCCCCGCCGAGCAGGCCCGCGAGGTTCAAGCCGATGATGGTCACGACCGGGATGAGGGCGTTGCGCAGCCCGTGCTTGAAGAACACGACGGGCTTCGACAGACCCTTGGCGCGCGCGGTGCGCACGTAGTCCTGGCGGATCACTTCCAGCAAGCTCGAGCGCGTCATCCGCGCGATGTAGCCGACGAGCAGGGCCGACAGCGTGAGGGCGGGCAGGACCAGGTGCCTGAGCGTGATCTCGGGATCGGGGAACGGCAGGACGCTGAGCACCTTGCAGAAGAGCAGGATGCCCATCAGGCCAAGCCAGAAGATGGGCGTTGAGATGCCGAGCACCGAGATGGTCATGACGGCGCCATCGAGCCACGTGCCCTGGTTGTACGCAGCGAGGCAGCCGAGGCCCATGCCGAAGACGACGGCGATGGCGACCGAGGTGACTGCGAGCAGGATCGTGGCGCCGGCGTGGTCGAGCAGGATGTCGCTCACCTCGGCCTTGTGCGCGTAAGAGCGGCCGAGGTCGAACCGGACGAGCCGGGCCATGAAGTAGCCGTACTGGACGAGGATCGGCCTGTCGAGGTGGTATTTGGCTTCGATCGCCTGCCGCGCCTCCTCGGTCGGGTGGTGGCCCATGAGTATGTCGGCGGGATCGCCGGGGATCGCGAAGACAAGAAAGAAAACGGCCGTGGCGATCCCCCACAGCACCGGTATGGCGAACAGAAGGCGACGAAGAAGGTAGATGCCCATCGGTCGGCTATGAGCCAGGCGGCGAGCTGAAGTAAAGCCAGTGAAGCGGCATGCGGAAGTCGCCTTGAATCGGCTTGACCCACCCCTTGAGGTACGGCTTCACCATCATCATGTCACGGTACCAATAGAGGAAAAGCCACCCAGCGTCGTCGACGACGAAGCGGTTCGCCTCACGGTAGAGGCGGCGCCGCTCATCGGGGTCTGCCGAGAAGCGCGCCCGGTCGAACAGCTTATCGAACTCAGCGTTTGAGTAACCGCTGTAGTTGATCTCGCGATCCGTCAGGAAGAGCTGGAGGAAGTTGTCTTCCGACGGGACGTCGGCCAGCCAGCCACAGCGACACAGCTCTGGCTCGTGACGCTTGATCGAGTCGAGGTGCGTGGCCCACTCGAGGTTCTTGAGCCGAACTTCGACGCCGACGTCGGCCAGGTCGTTCTTGACCGCTTCGCACACGGCCTCGTGCGATTCGCTCGTGTTGTACTGGAGCGTGAGCACGGGCAGGCCTTCGCCGTTGGGGTAGCCGGCTTCGGCGATCAACGCCCTCGCTTTCTCGGGGTCGTACGGGTAGCCGGCGAGCGTCTCGTCGAAGCTTCCGAAGCCGGGCGGCAGCACGCCGCGCGCCGGTGTCGGGATTCCGTCGAGGATCTTCTCACAGATGTCCCGTTTGTTCACCGCGTAGTTGAGGGCTTGGCGCAGCTTCGTGTTGTCCTTGAACGGCGGCTTCGTGTGGTTGAACGCGATGTAGTAGACGCCCAACATGTCCCAGAGCTGGGTTTGGTCCGGGTAGCGCTCGAGCATTTCGCGTTGGCGCTTCATCGGCAGCTCCAACAGGATATCGAAGTCGCCGTTGAGGTACTTCTCGAGGGCGACCGCGTCGTCGGGGATCACCTTGAACTTGATGTAGTCGATCTTGGGCGCCTCGCCCCAATAGCCGTCGAACCGTTCCAGGAGTATGTAGGCGTCGCGCTGCCACTTGACGAACTTGTACGGGCCGCAGCCCACGGGGTGGTTGGCGAAGTCCTCGCCGAGGCGCTCGACCTCTTCGCGTGGCACGGGCGAGGCCGCCTCCATCGAGAGCAGGCCGAGAAACGGCTCGTAGGGCTGCTTGATTGTGATCCGGAGCGTGTAGGGATCGAGGACCTCGATGCCCTCGACGTGCTTGACCGTCTTGCCGTCGAACGCATCGGCGCCCTTGATCTCCTCGAGGACCCAGCGCTGGTCGGCGGCCGTGGCGGGATCGAGGACGCGCTCCATCGAGTACTTGAAGTCCTCGGCTGTCACCTCGCGGCCGTTGTGAAACATGACGCTCTTGCGCAGGTGGAAGGTGTAGACGGTTCGATCGGCGCTGATCTCCCACGATTCGGCCAGCTCCGGTCTGACCTCGAGCGTGAGCGGATCCTGCTCGACGAGGCCGTCGACGATGCACTGGAGCACCACGGAGGAGGTCGTGTCGTGGGCAAGCGCCGGATCGAGCGTCGGTGCATCGGTCTTGAACCGGTACAGGAGCGTCTCGGCACGTGGGGGCCAGCTCGGCCGGAAGGTGAGGTAGCCGACAGCGGCGATCACAACGATGACAATGACAAGAGCGATCCAGACTTTTCCCATGGTGCCTACGCCTTCTCGGGTTCGGACTTCGTCGTCTCGGCTGGCGGCGCGTCGTCGGGCGGGCGCTTGAGGGCGTCGATCTTGCGGTTGAGGGCGCGGAGCGTGTTGACGACCTGCGCGTTAAACTCGCGCTGCTGGGTCCACATGCGCCACGTGTAGAACTTCAGCAGGTACCAGAGCGCTTTCTTGACGAGCACCTCGATCCAGCCGAACGGGCCGCCCTTGTTCGGGATCGGGA
>CAYUZG010000183.1:0-5067 GCA_964449605.1 uncultured Verrucomicrobiota bacterium
TCCTTGAAGTCGGTCCCAAGCACGTGATGGCAGACGCCGTAGCCATCCCAACCGCGCCGAGGGCCCCGGGTGCCCTTCGCGTCGTGGAAAAGACACCAATGCACGCAGTAGAACCCCGTCGCGTCGCGATCCCACAAGACCCAGCTTGACGCATACGGGATCTGGTCCGGCAGGTCCTCGCCCGTCTCGAGGTCGCGGACGCACACGGTGAGGTTAAAGGCGTTTCGCTCCCGCTTCGTGTAGGCGAGGTACCGGCCATCCGGCGAGGGGTCGACGTACTCGCACAGGACTTTGTCCGCGTCGTCCCACGTGTTGGGGTCGAGCGCGAGGCGCGGCTTCGCCCGGTAGTCCTTCTCGCGAATGTACAGGCCGGCGTGCTCGACGAGGCCTTCGCGTCGCCACTGCACGTAGTCGTCCCTGCCATAGGCGCGGTAGGGGATCGAGACGCGCGGCGCGGCCGCGAACTCCCGGAGGCGCTTCAGGATGCGCTCGCGCTCGGGGATGGCGTCGAGCGTCTTGCGCGTCAGCATATTCTGCCGCTGGGTCCACAGGCAGACGGGCCATGCGGTGTCGGCCTCGAGCCAGCGGTAATTGTCCGTGACCTCGACGCCGTGGAACGTCTCGACCACCGGCTTAGCCAGCGTCGGCGGGTACTCGATCGGCTCCGCCGCGTGGGCCAAGTGTGCGGCCAGCAGCACGGCGGCGGCGGACGCCACCAGGCGAACCGCCGAGCCAAGTCGTCGGTGAAACGAGCGTCTCATCGGGTCACGCTCTCGTACCGTGCTCGGGGTTCATCGCCGCGCGTCGCTGCCGGCTCGTCGATCATGCCGAGCTGCCACATGAACCAGGTGAACTCGTCCGCCTCGAGCTCGATCACCTTGCGGAGCCGGTGGTCGCCGATGTAGTGCCCGATCTCGGGGTCCATCCAGAGCAGCATCGGCCGGTCCGGTTTCGCCACCGATTGCAGCAAGGCCGTCATCTTGCGCGCGTGGGCCGGATCGCACACCCGGTCGTTGACGCCCGAGACGATGAGCGTGGCCGGATACGTGATGCCCGTTCGCACGTTGTGGTACGGCGAGTAGGCGTACAGGTCCTCAAACTCATTGGGGTCTTTGGCGGTGCCGTACTCGGCCGAGCCGCTGTGCGAGTCGCGCATCAGGTGGTATCGCAGCATATCCAGGACGGGCATCTGGCACAGGACCGCCCGGAACAGATCGGGCCGCTGGATGGCCGCCACGGCCACGAGCAGGCCACCGTTGCTGGCGCCCATAATGCCGAGCCGCCCGGGCCGCGTGTAGCCCTGCTCGACCAGGTACTCGGCCGCGGCGATGAAATCGTCGAACGAGTTCTGCTTGCGGAAGCCTTTGCCCGCCTCGTGCCAGCCGCGGCCCATCTCGCCGCCGCCGCGCAGGTGCGGGACGGCGTAGATGCCGCCGGCGTCGAACCAGACGTAGAGCGCGGGATCGAAGCTCGGATCGACCACGACGTTGAACCCGCCGTAGCCGTACAGGATGACCGGATTGTCGCCGTCGAGCTTGAGCCCCTTCTTGTACACGATGAGCATCGGCACCGGCGTGCCGTCCCTCGACGTGTACCACACTTTCTTCATCACGTACCTGGCGCAGTCGAGGCCGTGATCGTCCACGTGGACGGGCACGGGCTTCGGGTCGTCCAGATCGGTGCGGAAAACCGTCGGCTGATGCACGAGCGAGTGGAACCAGAACAGACAGCCCGGCTCGCCCGGCGCCGGCGGCCCGCTGCTGACGCACCCGATCCCGGGCAGGGGAATCTCGCCGAGGAACTCGCCTGCGAGCGAGTAGACGAGCAGATGAGTCTCGAGGTCCTCGAGCACCTCGACCACGAGACGCCCATTGACGATCTCCATGTCGCGGATCGGGCCCTTTTGCTGCGGGACGATCAGCTCCCAGCGCTCGCGGCTCACGTCGTCGAGATCGCAGCGGAAGATCCGGCCAAACGGCGCCTCGTCCTCGCAGAGGCAGAAGAGCGTCCCATCGGCGATGTCGAAGCGGTGGACGGCCGTGACGCCCTTGATGATCGGCTTGAGCCTCGGGCGGCGCTTCCCGAGCTCCATCATATACATGTCGCCGTTGTACTCGCCGGTCTTCCAGTTGATGCGGTACAACAGCAGGTGCGTTCGATCCGTGGTTCCGGTGAAGAAGATGCGGTCGCCGGGCGAGGCGTTCTTGCCGAAGACCAGCCGGTCGTCGTCCCAGTCCGCGCCGAGCTCGTGGCGGTACACACAGCGGCACCAGAACGTGTCATCCTTTCTGCCGGTCTTGAGCTGGGTCCAACGCAGGTAGTAGAAGCTCTTGCTGCTGTTTTCCCAGACGAAGCTGCTCGACACAACCTCGTCGATCGGCTCACCAACCTCCGTGCCGGTCGCCGTGTCGATCACGTGCAGCTCGCCGGACCAGTGCCGGCACCGCCGCTTGGTGTAAGCAATGTGGCTGCCGTCGGGCGAGTACCCGGCGAGCTCGCTCTCGTACTCGTCGGCGTCCTCCCACTCGCTGGGGTCGAGCAGGACCCGTCCCGGCCCGTCCAGGCCGTCGTCGTACACGTACAGCACGCCGTGCTCGCCCAGCCCCTCGTGGCGCCACACGAAGGTGTGGTCGCCGTAACGAAGCGGGTACCCTTCTTGTGAGCGTCCGTAGAAGCGCTCGAGGCGCTCGACGATCCGCTGCCGCTCGGGGAAGCTGTCGAGCAGCTTCCGCGTAACGCGGTTCTGTCGCTTGCCCCACAGCCTGACGGCCCACCAGTCGTTGCGCTCGAGCCAGCGGTAGTTGTCCGTGACATCGACGCCGTGGAACGTCTCGGTCACCGGCTTGACCAGCGTCGGCGGGTACTCGATCGGTTCCGAGGCGCCCGCGGCGGCCGTGAACGCCACGAGGCCCACCGCGCACACGGCGTGGCGCCAAGCTCGATCCAACAGCAACATCCCCAGCTCTTGATGCTTTAGATTCATAAACGGCAATCACCCATCATACGGCCATCATACGGCCTTTGGCGCATTCCCGCAACGGCCGGGTGGCGAACGGCCGCCCGCTCTTGTTTCCGCTTGCGCGTTTGTGCTACCGTGCTGAGCGCGGATGGAGGAGAGACACAGGGAGTCGCCCATGAACGGACAGCAGCAGGCGGGCGCGATTCCGTTTCTCAGGTGAGCGGCAGGAAGGGCCAGGATGATGGAAGGGACCGCGGGATCTCAGCATCGCGAGCAGGAGGTCGAGCGGACTTCCAAGCCGCACACTGCATCGTCGAGCAGCGAGCGGACATGGGCGACGTTCTGTCACCTGGCCGCGTTCACCGCGCTGCTCGGGATTCCTGTCGGCCTCATTGCCGGGCCGCTCGTCCTGTGGCTGATCAAGCGCAATGACTCGGCGTTCGTCGACCGCCACGGCAAGGCGGCCGTCAACTTCCAGCTCAGCGTAGTCGTCTACTTCGTGGCCCTGGCGGTTGTCGGGAGGCTCGTCCTGAGCTCCCTGAGTGTCGTGCTCGTCGAGCTCGGCCAGCCCATCGGCACTGGCCTGCGCAGCTTCTGGCACGTGCCGTTCCGGTTGCCGTACGGGGCCGGGACGGCGTTCATGCTGTTTCCGCTTGTCGTGGCGCTACTGCTGCTCGACGTGATCTGCACGATCGTGGCCGCCGTGCGGGCCAACACGGGGCGCGAGTACCGTTACCCGTTCACCATCCGGTTTATCCGCTAGCCGGTCACTTCTTCGCCACCTTCTCCTCGCGCAGGACGTACTTGGCGAACATGAAGACGAGGATGGCGATGATGATGAAGTCGATGCCCGTGCTGAGCATGTCGCCGTAGAGGATCTTGACCTCGGGGCGGAGGACCTTCTCTGGGTCGGCGACATCCATCACCGCTTTGCGCAGGACCCAGCCGGCCTTCTCCCAGTGGTCGCTCGGGATGAGAAGGTTGATGAGTGGCATCACGAGGCTCTGCACGATCGAGTTGACGAGCTTGGTCACCGCCGCGCCCATGACGATGCCGATCGCCATCCCGACCACGTTGTAGTTTTTCAGGAACTCGCGGAACTCGTTCACGGGGTTGCTGGGTTTCTCCATCGTCCCGCCGGGTTCCTGCATCGGCGCGTCAGTCTGTTCAGACATGGCTCCTCTCCTTCTCTTGGGTCCCTATGCCTACAACCCGTGGAAACGCCCGGGTATCCTCATAGCAGATTCGCGCTGCCGCGTGAACGAAGCAGCAATCGGCTCGGATGCGCCCTTGTACGCGACCGCGCTCCGTACCGGGGCCGACATCCGGTTCGCCTCGTCAACCGCACCTGTGGTAGATTGCCATCGCACATCGGCTTCGGGTGGTCTGATGATCGAAAGGCGCAAGACGCGGCAGGTGCGCGTGGGCGACGTCGCCATCGGCGGCGATGCGCCGATCTCGGTGCAGTCGATGACGACGACGCCGACGGCCGACGCGCGGGCGACGCTCGCCCAGATCGAGCAGCTCGCCATCGCCGGGTGCGAGATTGTCCGTGTCGCCGTGCCTGACGACGAGGCGGTTGGCGCCCTGCCCGAGATCGTCGCGCACAGCCCGGTCCCCGTCGTCGCCGACATCCATTTCCGCGCCGAGCTCGCGCTCAAGTCGATCGACGCCGGCGTGCACAAAGTCCGGCTCAATCCCGGCAACGTGCGCGAGCCCGACGACGTGCGCCGCGTCGTACGCGCCGCGGCCGCCGCCGGCGTCCCGATCCGCGTCGGCGCCAACTCCGGGTCGATCCTGCGCGCCGCAGAGCGGCACGCGCGCGACGCGCAGGGCGATGCGCCCTCGCTGCCGGAGCTTATGGTCGAGCGCGTGGCCGAGTACCTGGCCCTGATCGAGGCCGAGGGGTTCCACGATCTCGTCGTCTCGCTCAAGGCGTCGAGCGTGCTGGAGACGATGGCCGCCTACCGCCTCATGGCCGCGCGGTGCGACTACCCGTTTCACCTCGGTGTGACGGCCGCCGGCCCGCCGCGCACGGGCGCGGTGCGATCGGCCGTTGGCCTCGGCGCGCTGCTCGCCGAGGGGATCGGCGACACGGTGCGCGTCTC
>CAYUZG010000184.1:0-5055 GCA_964449605.1 uncultured Verrucomicrobiota bacterium
TAGAATCCCCCTTATCTCCTGGTGACTCACACGTCACCGCGACTTCTGCCTTCCTCTTTTTTTGCCCAGATGCCGTCGGCCGCCTTCCGCCATCGACTCGCCCGCACCAGCTTTCTCCTTGTGCCCCGTGGCAGCGCCGGTGTATATCCAACCCGTAGCCTGTCACGAGCCCGTACCGCAAAGGACACCGGCCAATGAGCCTGCCACGCACCGCTCGATCGCTACTAATTGGCGCCGCCTTCGTCGCACTGCTCCTCGGAGCGATCGGCGGGTGCCTACCGAGACGCACCACCAGCACACCACGGCCCGCCAAGCTCAAGCCGATCGACATCGACTGGACCGACGCCGGCTCGGTCGTCGAGGGCTTCTTCGACGCCAAGAAACGCGGCGATTGGAAGAAAGCCTACAGCTGCTGCGACTTCGAGGAACGCCTCGGATCCGAAGAAGCCAAGAAGATCCGCGACGAGTGGAAACAGGACGCGGCCAATTGGCCCGAGGACTGCCGCAATATCCGCTGGCTCATCGCCGACGTCGAGACCCGCGACGACCTCGCCCTCGTCACCGTCGTCCGCGTGCGCAACATCGGCCCCGGCGCGCTCGACGCCGAGAAGACCGGCTTCGACGAGCTGTGCAAACGCTACGGCGACCGCTGGAAGATCACCGAGTTCGAAGTCCTGCCCAGATAGAGACCGCCGACAGCACGAGGAGATTCCGTCGAACCCAGAGGGAGGCGGCCGGCCAGGCCCAAGGCCTGGGCAAGGCCGAGGAAAACCCATGACGAGACGTGTCGTGACGTTCGCCCCGTGTGCGCTCTGTCTTGCGTTCCTGGCACTCGCCATCGGCTGCGGCACAAAGCCCCAGCAGACCCAACCGCCCCTGGCCCAATCGACCCGCGCCGTTGCGCCCCCCATGCGCGGCGAGAACCTCTTCGAAAAAGGCGAGACCAAGTACTTCCCCGTCCGCTTCATCGACAAGGACGCCGTCACCATCCACGACAAGTGGACGGCCGAAGTCGCCGAGGACCAGGAAGAAGACCTAGGCTACTACATCGGCCAGGAGCGCTACGACAGCATCGTCGCCCTCATCAGCCACCTCGACGACGGCCGGGCTTCGCCCGGCTTGGACACCGAAACCCTCGCCCACGGCCTCGTCCTCATCCAGGACGCCGCAGGCGAAGGCCGCCCCGACTGGCAGCAGGACACCACCCAACTCTGCATCTTCGCCGAGTTCAAGAACATCGACCTCTGGTTCCGCGTCCCCGCCGAAGCCGCCACACCCGAAACCGAACACGCCTACTGGCTCGTCCGCCACACCGACCCCCAAGCCTCCAGCGAGGGTGCCAGCACGGACCACTGATGTGGATGTAAGGCGCTCACCACTGGTGATGTGGGACCCTGCAGTGTATACTCACACTCCTTGAATCCCAGCATGGTGAGGAAGGAACATGCACCCGGTTGAAACCTACCTGAAGGCCCTTCACGAGGTCCGGGCAACAGGTGGAGGTGTCGCGGAGAAGTCTCACTACGCAGCGCTTGAGAACCTGCTGAATGAGATCGGCCGCAACTTGAAGCCTCGGGTGCGCTGCGTGCCGGAACTGAGGGACACAGGCGCGGGGCATCCGGACTTCGGCTTCTACACCAGGAGCCAGTTCCAGCGCACAAAGGACAAGGAGCCGCTTCCCGGCCAGTTGCCGGAGCGAGGCGCCGTCGAGGTTAAGTCGTTGGACGACGACTCGGTGCTCACCGCGAGAGGGCGCCAGGTCTCCAAGTACTGGGAGCGGTACGGCTTCGTTCTTGTCACCAACTACTGGCACTTCGTCATCGTTGCCCGCGGTGACGACGGCAAGCCGCACAAGCTGGAGACGTTCCAGCTCGCCGACGACAAGCGCGCCTTCCTCTCGACGGTTGAGCACCCGCAGAAGACAGCCAGGGAACGTGGGGAGCGCCTTGTCGACTTCCTCAAACGGGCCATGCTTCACGCCGCGCCCATTGCATCACCCGAAGACCTTGCGTGGTTCCTGGCTTCGTATGCACGCGAGGCGCGGGGCCGCGTCGAGGACGCCGGCGAGCTTCGCGCACTCGGCGCGCTCCGCAAGGCGCTCGAGGAGGCTCTCGGTCTCGTGTTCGAGGGCGAGAAGGGCACGCACCTGTTTCAGGCCACACTCGTCCAGACGCTATTCTATGGCGTGTTCTCGTCGTGGGTCCTCTGGGCGCGCGAGCGACACACCCCCGGCGAACGTTTCAACTGGCACGAGGCCGCCTGGACCTTGCACGTTCCCATGATAGCTAGCCTTTTCCAGCAGATCGCCACGCCTGAGCGGCTCAAGCCGCTTGGGGTTGACGAGGTGCTCGATTGGGCCGGCCTCGTTCTCAACCGCGTCGACCGCAGCGAGTTCTTCGCCCGGTTCGAGGAGGAGCACGCCGTCCAGTACTTCTACGAGCCGTTCCTGAAGGCGTACGACCCCGAACTCCGCAAGTATTACGGGGTCTGGTATACGCCGCCCGAGATCGTCACCTATCAGGTCGAGCGCATTGACCGCGTACTGCGCGACGAGCTCGGCCTGCCCGACGGCCTTGCCGACGAGCAGGTCGTGGTGCTTGACCCCTGCTGCGGCACAGGCGCCTACCTCGTCGAGGTCCTCCGCCGCATCCGGCAAACACTCGAGGAGAAGGGCGGCAACGGCCTCATGGCCCAGCGCCTCAAGCGCGCCGCCATCGAGCGCATCTTCGGCTTCGAGATCATGCCCGCGCCGTTCGTCGTCGCCCACCTGCAGCTCGGACTGCTGCTGCGTCACGTCGGCGCGCCGCTCAAGGCCGACAGCGACGAGCGCGTGGGCGTCTACCTCACAAACGCCCTCACCGGATGGGAGCCGCCCGGGAAACCTAAGGACGAGCTGCCGTTCCCCGAGTTCGAGGAAGAACGCGAAGCGGCAGACAGCGTGAAGCGGGATGTGCCCATTCTCGTTATCCTTGGCAACCCTCCCTACAACGCCTTCGCCGGTACAAGCCCCAAGGAGGAGGGTGGCCTCGTCGAGCCGTACAAGGAAGGCCTGACGACGCCCGTCAAGCAAGGCGGCTGGGGCATTAAGAAGTTCAACCTCGACGACCTCTATGTCCGCTTCTTCCGAATCGCCGAACGCCGCATCGTCAAGAGCGGCAAGGGCGTGGTTTCCTACATCTCAAACTATTCCTGGACTTCCGAGCCGTCATTCGTTGTCCTGCGGCACCGATTGCTCGAATCGTTTGACAAGTTCTGGATCGAGAACATGCATGGTAACCGCAAGATCAGCGAGTATGCTCCCGACGGCCGAACGAGTGAGACCATCTTCGCAATACCGGGGTCTTCCCCCGGTATCCAGCAAGGCGTGGTCCTTTCTCTCTGGGTGAAGAGCGGCGCCACAAAGCGCGGGCTTGCCACGGTGCTCTATCGTGACGACATCGACGCCGCAAAGGCCGTCGAGCGACGCCAACAACTGCTCGCCACCCTGCGCCTGAAACACCTCGACCGCAAGTACGAGAAGGCCAACCCATCCCCGACCAACAAATACTCGTTCAGACCGGTGAAAGCCGCCGCCGCCTATGACAAGTGGCCGAAAATGCCTGATCTCAGCCTTGAGCCTCCCGTATGTGGCTACAAAGAGAACCGCGGTCTGTCAATGATCGCCGATGACAAGAAGCAGTTGCACAAACTCATGAGCGCCTACTTCGATCGCAGCGTCAGGTGGCGTGAGCTCGAGGAGATCGGTTCTCCACTGACAAGGAACGCAGCAGGATACGACGCCCGGGACATTCGAGACAAGGCTTTCAGCCATCAGATGGTCTTCGACCCCAAGCAGCTGATGCGATACTTGCTTCGCCCCTTCGAGGTCAGGTGGTGTTACCATGCCACCCTCCCGGGACTGTGGAATCGACACAGACCGGCCCTGTACAGGAACCATTTCAAAGAAAACGCTTTCATTGTGTCCCGGCCCGCAGGAGTCGCTAGCCCCGAGGGTAGCCCGCTGTACTGGACATCGCTACTCGGTGACTTCGACTTCATCCGGGGTCACTCTTATCACTTCCCCATCCGAGTCAGGTTATCTGACGAGGCTCAGCAACCTGAGCATGGTTTCCGAGACGCGAGGATTGGGGAAAGAGTCTGGCCGAATCTGTCGCGTAGCGCGCGAGCTTACCTTGATGCGCTCGACATAGCGGGAGTTGACCGAGACACCGAGAAAGCCCAACTGCTCTGGATGCACGCACTCGCAATTGGCTACAGCCCCGCGTATCTGACAGAGAATGCGGACGGGATTCGTCAGAATTGGCCGCGGATACCGCTGCCGAAGGGGAAGGAGCGGTTGCTCAAGTCGGCCGAGCTAGGCCGCCGTGTGGCGGCGCTGTTGGACACGGAGCGCCCCGTTGAGGGCGTCACAACGGGCAAGATCAAGCCCGTGCTGCGCACGATCGGTGTCCCTTCTCATGTCGAGGGCAAGCAGCTCGACGAGCACAAGGGCGACCTCGACCTGACGGCCGGGTGGGGGCATGCGGGCAAAAAGGGCGTCTGCATGCCGGGCAAGGGCCGCCTGGAAGAGCGCGACACAACGGACCCCGCGCAGAAAAACGCGTTCGGCGAGGCGACGCTCGACGTGTACCTCAACGACGCCGCCTACTGGGCCAACATCCCGCGAGCGGTGTGGGACTTCTACATCGGCGGCTACCAGGTCATCAAGAAGTGGCTCAGCTACCGCGACAAGGCGATCCTCGGTCGCGCGCTGAAGATCGAGGAGGTCGAGTACGTCACCGAGATGGCGCGCCGCATCGCGGCGCTGATCCTACTCCAGCCCGAGCTCGACGAGAACTACCGAGCCGTGAAGGCCGACACCTGGCCTTGGCCCCGTGATCCCAGTGCTCCCCGTGGTTGACCCTACTCCTCCGCCGGCGCGGTGGCTTCTTGCGGCTTCACGCGCTCGGCGATGCGGTCCGGGTCGAGGACGAGCTTGGCGTCGGCAAGCGGGCCGCCTTCCTCCGAAAGCGTCTCGAGGATGAGGGCGGTGAGGGCCACGATGCCGGTCTTGGT
>CAYUZG010000185.1:0-4989 GCA_964449605.1 uncultured Verrucomicrobiota bacterium
CCCTGGCGAGAAGGTGCCGATCGGCCGTCACGGCGCCAACCTCCATGAACGCCACACCATCCTGCGTATCCCCGGCAAGCCCGGCGAAGGCTACTTCTGGGTGATCTTCCCCCGCACGGCCGACGAACCGGCGCCGTCAGCGACAAACCGGCGACCAGCGGGACTGTCGGAAACCAGGACCACCCGCTTTGCTCAGGCCGCCGTGCTCGTTGCGCCTCTCGCTGCGCTGTCCATACTGGCGGCCTGGCTGCGGCTGTACGGTCTCGGCGCTCATTCTCTCTGGCTCGACGAGACGATCACCGGGACAACGGCGATGTTGGCGTCGCCGTCCCAAGCGCTCGACTATGCGGCCTTCTGGCCAGATCGCGCCCCGCTCAACTTCATGATGACCTGGCTGCTTCGCTTCCTCGGAACGGACGATTCTGCTGTCCGGCTGCCCTACGCGGTCGCAGGGATTCTCGCTGCGTTGGCGATGTACTCGCTGGGAAGCAAGTTGTACGGGCGCGCCGCGGGCTGGACAGCCGGCATCCTCATGGCCATCCTGCCCTTTTCCATCCACTACAGCCAGGAGGCGGGGCCTGCCGTCCTGGTCATGTTGTTCACGATCCCGCTTATGGCAGCGGCCCACGACGCAGCGCACCGGAACCGGATCCGGGATTGGACGCTTCTTGCCACGTGGGCGGCGCTCGACCTTTACTCCAGCTACCTCGCGGTCCCCGTCGTCGGCGTGGCATTCGGCTATGCCGGCCTCGTGCGTCTCGCAGGGCTGGGAGCCGCTGCCCGCACCCGCAATGCGACGACCGTGGCCACGGAATTGGAGGGGCTTGCGCCAGCGATCGTCTCAACGGCGGCCCTGGGGGTTGTCCTCCTGCCTTGGGTCGGACATTTCGGCGCTTTTCTTGGCCGGCCCGACGCGGGCTTCGCCCGCATTGACGCTTCGGCGCCGTTGACGATTGATGGCGTCCTGCCGCTCCTGGCCGCGCTCGACCTGAGCGGCCTTGTGCTGGCCTTGTTCATGGCGGGGCTGGTGACCGCAACGGTGGACCTGGGCCGAGGCCAGTGGCGCCGGAGTGCGCTGCCACTGCTGTGGCTCGTTCTGCCGATCGCTTTCTACTACATCCGTGTGCGTGGCGGGATCGTGACCATCCTGCCTCACTATTTCGTGGAGGAATACGCGGTGGCGCTGCTGCTGGCTGCCATCGGCGTGTCCGGCATCATGCGTGCGTTTCGGTGGGCATGGCGGCGAGCGTCGGGGCTGCTGGCTGGCGCGAAGGCCCAGCCCGGCGGCAGTGCGCGGCTGATGGAACTCAGCTCGGTCGCCGTCGGGCTGGGGCTGGTTGCCGCGGTTGTTGCGTACACCCTGCCCGTGGACGCCACGATCTACACGGCATCGAATGGGAGCGACTACCGAGGCGCCGTCGACAGAATCCTCGCGGCCGACCCGGAGCATCCCGTGGTGTTAGCAGTCGGCCAGGACGCCCAATGGAACGTCGAGATAGGCCTGCGCTACTACGCCTGGGCACGCCATTCCAGCCTCGAGGTCATAGATGGTGGCAAGCTCGACAATCATGCGATCAGTGTGCTGCAGGCTGCCACGTCGGTCTGGGGAGCGGCGAAATCGGCCCCGGATCTGCCCGCCTCTGATCCGCCGGGACCCAGTCGGGAAACGTATCAGGACACGGTGCTGGTGCCGCCGGACACGACGGCCAACCTGGACCGAGCCAAAGCAATCCTCAATTGGGCGGCGGCAGCGCAGCCTGCGCTGGCATCGGGCGCGAAGCTGATCGAGCTCGCGCAAGGACACGCGACCCTCGGACCGGAGCTGCTGCCGGGCCCGGCCACCTCCTCGGCCGAGATGGGACCGCTGCAGTTGGATCGATGGACACTTCAGGCGCACGCCTCGGTCTCCGCCGACGGCCGGAGCTTTGTTCTGGAGCCCGCAGGAGGCGAAATCAACGCGATCTACGTCACGTCCTCGCTGCAGCCCGGTGCGGACTACCTGCTCAGCTTCCAGTGTGACAACTCCGCGCTGTCCGGCCATCTCAACGTGTACGTGACCCTGCAGACCTCCGACGGAGTGGCGGCCATCTTCCCCGACGGAGCCGGCTATGTGTGCGCCGGTGATCCAAGCGATTCCACCGGAGAGAGTGCCAGCAGCGGAGGCGTCATTGCGTTCTCGGTGACTCCGGGTGCAACCTCGGCCATGATCTGGGCGCGGGCGACCGGTACCGGCGTCGGTCGCTACTCGGAGTTCTCGTTGCGGCAGTTCCGCTAGGGCGCCCGGCCCCTTCGATCTCACGACCTGTCGGTCAGAAGTCGTCGTGGCCACCCCCGCAGGCCGTTCGCTGGTGTCGCCGATCCTGATGGCTTCATTCCCTCTTTCGCTCTCTGTTCCCCGGGCGCGGCAGATGTGCAAGGCTTGCGAACCACGCCTCGTACGCTTCTGTCACCGCGCCCCAGCTATACGTCTGCTTGGCACGTTCATGGGCCCGCTCTCTGAGGTCGGCGCGGAGCGCCGCATCGTCGAGCACGAGCTGGAGCTTCGCTGCGAGTTCCGCGGGCCCCCGATAGTAGAGGCCGGCGTCGCCGAGGGTTTCTCGGTGCTCCGGCACGTCGTTGGCGATGATGGCGTTGCCAAAGCCCATGGCTTCCACCAGCGCTGGGTGCGTGCCACCGACTTCCGTCGCCTGCACGTAGGCTGTCGCGTGGGACCGCAGGACGTGATAGCCGGAGCCGTAGATCGCGCCCAGAAAGCGCACCCGCGGATCGTCCGTCGCGTGGAGGGCGCAGATGTACTCGGATGCGTATGGAGCATCGCCGACCATCGCGAGCGGAAGACCCGTGCGCACCTTGGCATACCCCTCGAGCACAACGTGGGCGTTGTTTTCGGGTTCAAGACGGCTGACATACAGGACGTATCGTCCCGGCTCGAGGCCCAGTCGGGCGAGAGTGCCGTCGTCGGGCACGGGCTCCAGTTCGGTACCGTATGGGAAGTAGCTCGTCTTGCATCGGTAGGCGTCGAGGTAGTAGCGCTGGATCACCAGAGCGTCCGTCACCACATGGACCGGGAGACGGGCGGCCGTCCAGGCGCACAGGCGGTAGTAGGCCTTGCCGATTGGGCTCCACTTCGCACGTTCCCACTCCAGCCCATCCACGTTGAGGACGACACGCCGACCAAAGAGTCGGAGCAGGATCACCGCCGGCACGTTGGCGGAGTTGCAGATGTAGATGATGTCGTATCGCTTTGTCAGGGCGTGGAACGCGGCGAAGAGTGAGTGGATCACCGTCTCGAGGTATTTGGACCGAGGCGCCGGAAGCCGGACGATCCGCATCCCCAGGTGCTCGCGGGTCCCCTTTGGGACCCATCGGTCACGGCCGTAGACCGTCACCTTGTGGCCTCGCTCAACGAGCCGCTTCCCGAGCTGCTCCGCAAACGTCTCGAAGCCGCCGTAGTTGGCCGGGACTCCCCTGATGCCGAGGATGGCAACACGCATAATGGCCGCTATGGTACCAACACCCCCCCCGATACGGGTTGCTCTCGACGCCCACGTTGTCGGCCGCCGCAAGACGGGCAACGAGACCTACATAGTCAACCTGGCCGATGCGCTCGCCGGGCTCGGCGATGTCGCACCGATCGTGTACCTCGACGCCGGCACGGCCTGGCCAAGGGCATCGCACATCGAGCGGCGAGACCTGCGTTGGCGGGCGCCCCAGCTGCGCTTGCCGTTCGAACTCCCATATCGGGCGAAACGGGATGGCGCGCAGCTTCTGCACGTCCAGTATGTGGCGCCGCCGATAGCGCGACTACCGGTCGTGACGGCCATCCATGACGTGTCGTTCGAAGACATGACGGGTATGTTCTCGCGCTCAACGCGCTTCCGTCTCAAGGTGAGCATCCGGCTCTCGGCGCGGCGCTCGGCCGCGGTGGTGACGTTGTCGGAGTTCAGCCGATCTCGAATCGTTCATCACTACGGCATCGATCCGGACCGTGTCGTCGTCACGCCCCTTGGTGTGGACTCGCGCTGGCGGCGCCTTGAGCCTGAACAGGTCGCTTCACAACTGAACGGCTTGGGCCTGCCGGAACGCTTCGTCCTGGCCGTGGGCAATCTGCATCCTCGCAAGAACATCCCCAGGCTGATCCAAGCGATGGCCAAGGCTCGAGATCGGGGAGCTGGTGACCTGCACCTGGTGCTGGCCGGACAGCCGGCCTGGCGAGCCGGAGAAGTGGATGTCGCGATCGACCAGGTGGGTGGAGCCAGTTGGGTCCACAAGCTCGGGTATGTTGATGACGACGTCCTTGTGGCTCTCCACAGCGCTGCCCGTGTTGTGGCATACCCCTCCCTGTACGAAGGGTTCGGCCTACCGGTGCTGGAGGCGCTGGCCTGCGGAGCCATCGTGGTGGCGAGCTCGACCACCTCGATTCCCGAAGTCGCGGGGGATGCGGCGATCCTGGTCGATCCCATGTCCGTCGAGGGGATGGCGGATGGCCTGAGCAAGGCTGCGACTGACCAGAAGCTTCGGGCCCGCCTTCGGGCCGCCGGTCCAGCTCGCACCGAGGCGTTCACGTGGCGTCGGTGCGCAGAGAGAACGGTCGAAGCGTACCGCCTCGCCCTCCGCCGCTCTTCCTAGGGTCCCGATTCGGGGATCGGTCGGGGTTTGCGAACGGCCTTTCGAGGATCTCGTCGGCGGTCTTGGGCCGGGGCGCCCCTTATTGGCTGGCAGTGAAGGTCGTGATCCGCGTGCTTGGACATCCTGACATGAGGGAGTCTGGCGGATGCTAGAATTCGCCGGCAGGCGCGCATGAGGTGCTAATTGTTGGGGGTTTTCGCATTCCCGGACTGCTCTGTGTACGCGCACCTCGTGCTCACCCACGCGGCTGCATCGTGCCGAATCGCCGCCGTCGTTCATCATTCCCAAGAGTGCATTGACACTTGGCGGGACGGATGTCAGCGGTCTTGGGCAATCCCGAGCCTGCCGGTCACCGTCGCG
>CAYUZG010000186.1:0-2387 GCA_964449605.1 uncultured Verrucomicrobiota bacterium
GGCGACACGTACACGCGCGGGACGATCCTCGCGCGGCGGTACTCGATGAACAAGTAGTCGTCGTGGACTTCCCGGTACAGCTCCTGGTACGTCATGTCGTGCTTGTCCAGGTACTCCTCGAGCGTCAGCCCTTCGGCAACGAGCAGGCGCCGAATCTGCGAGCCGACGCGCGCCTCGTCGACGAAGGCCCCCTCGTCGCGCGCCGCCTTGAGGATGAGCGCCTTGACGATCATGTCGGTGGCGATCTTGGCGAAGAACTGCCGCCGACACTCGAACTGCTCCGCTTCATTCAGAGACGGATTGCTCTCCAGGAACTGCTGGACCATCGGCTCGACCTTGCGCGCGATCTCGCCGACCGTGATCACCCGCGTGCCGACGACGGCGTACACGGCGTCAACAATCATCGGGTCGCCGATCGGTCTCGAGACCGTCTCCGTGTCGCCGGCGGCTGGTTCCTCGGGCGCTTCCTCGTTTATTGCCTCTGCTTCGGTGGGCTCGGTCGCCGCAGGCTCGGTCGCCGCCGCTTCGCCCTCGTCAGGTTCCGCCGCCGTGGCCGAGCCGGCCGCCGTTGCGAGCACGGCCACGGACGCGATGACGAGCAGGACGAATCGAAGTCGAATGGTGCTCACGTGCTCCCTCCCGCTACGGGTTCGCCGGGGCAGGCGCGTTCGGTAGTTGGACCTCGTCAAGGCGCTTCGCATTCACCGTGATGCGATGGTGAGTCTTCCTGTCGGTGGCCCACGTGCGGAAGTACTCGTCCTGCTTCTGCAACACGAGTTGGTGCCGCCACGGCTCCAGGTCGACTACGGCCGAACGCCGCGTCACCTGGGCAACGACAAACCGGCCATCCATCTCGAATACGTCCGTGAGCCCGCCGTTCTCCACGCCCTCGACGGCCGCGCGCAACGCGTCCGGCATGGTGTCGAGCGTCGTGTCGGAGAATGAGCCAAGGTGCTGGTTTCTCTCGGTCGAGTAGGCGGTGTGCACCTTGGCGAACGCCGTGCCGGCAGCAAGTTCCGCGCGCGCCGCTTCGACCTGCGCGCGGTCGGTGTTGATGATTCCGTTCAGCTCTATGAACTCGGACGGCAGGTCGCCGCCGGATGTTTTCGCGGCGAGTGCGCGAAGCTCCTCGTTGCTGATCGTCACCTCGATCTCGGCCAGCACCCGTTCGCGCATCGCGGCGATGAGGATCCGCTGCTCGGCGTCGTGCAGCAGCGCGTCGCGCCGGTCCGGATCGGTGATCCCCGTCGTTGTGGCGAACTCGCGCGCCTGCTCGATTCGTTGGACGACTGCCGGATCTTGGTCGAGCCCCGCGGCGCGCGCCTCGTTGGCGATCACCATGCGGTTGATCATGAAATCGAGCAGCTCGCGGCGGTTGGCAGCGTATCGGGCCCGATATTCGGCAGGCACCGTTTCGTACTCGGCCACCAAGGCGCTCGCATGGATCTCGCGGCCGTCCACCGTCGCGATCACCGGGTCCGCCTCGGTCGGCTTCTTGTTGCAGCCGCAGCTACTGCCTCCCACGAGCAGAAGGGCGCCGAGGCAGGCAAGGAGAATCGCTCGTACGGTTCGCATAGCGGGTCTTCGCTCCTCCGATGCCGTCCGGGTGATCAGTTCAGTAATCTAGGTTATCCGAGGAGCCTTTGCAACACGGATTTGACCTCGTCGATCACCCGGCGACCATCGCCGCCGCCGGCGTGCTCGAGCCGCGGGAAGCGGTTGTTGACCATGAGCTTGCGGCCGCGCCGCTCAACGATCAGCTTGTCGCCGCTCAGCTCGACCCGGTCAAGCTCGTAGCCCTGTGCGAACACGCGGAGCGAGATCGCGTCGAGCAGCGCGCGCGCCTCGTCGGGCGGCGCCCCGTAGCGGTCGCGCATCTCCCCGGAGAGTTCGTCGAGCTCTTCGTGGCTGACCAGCTCGCCCAACCGCTTGTACAGGTCGATACGCTGCGCCGTGTCGGGCACGTACCAGGCGGGGATCGCTGCGTCGAGCCCGAGCCGCATCGTCACCTGGCCGGGCAGCGGGACGTCCTGGCCTTTGAGCCGGGCGATCGTCCGCTTGAGCAGCGAACAGTACAGGTGGAAGCCGACGGCGTTGATGTGGCCGTGCTGCTCGACGCCCAGGATGTTGCCCGCGCCGCGAATCTCCAGGTCACGCATGGCGATCTGGAACCCGGCGCCGAAGCCCTGCGCCTCGAGCACGGCGCGCAGCCGCTTCTTGGCCGTCTCGAGGATCTCGCGGCTCTTCGGCACGAGCAGGTACGCGTACGCCTGGTGCTTCCAGCGCCCGACGCGACCGCGGAGCTGGTAGAGGTCGGCAAGGCCGAAGCGGTCGGCCCGGTCGATGATCATCGTGTTCGCGTTCGGGATGTCGATGCCCGACTCGAT
>CAYUZG010000186.1:2487-4966 GCA_964449605.1 uncultured Verrucomicrobiota bacterium
CGGTCCTGCGGCGGCGTGTTGATCGTGCTCATGTCGCGCGCGCCGACGAGCGACATGTACAGCGTGCGTGGGATCGGCGTCGCCGTCATCGTGATCACGTCGACGAGCTTGCGGAGGTGCTTGAGCCGCTCCTTGTGCTTGACGCCGAATCGCTGCTCCTCGTCGATCACGACGAGGCCGAGGTTCTTGAACTCGATGTCTTTGGACAGCAGCCGGTGCGTGCCGATGACGATGTCGACGTCGCCGCGCTTGAGCGCCTCGACGGTCTTGAGCTGCTCGGACCGCTTGCGGAACCGGCTGAGCATCTCGATGCGGATCGGGTAGTCGGCCATCCGGTCGCGGAACGTGTGGTAGTGCTGCTGCGCGAGCACGGTGGTCGGCACGAGGACGGCGACCTGCTTCTCGTCGAGGACGGCCTTGAATGCGGCCCGGATCGCCACCTCGGTCTTGCCGTAGCCGACGTCGCCGCAGATCAGCCGGTCCGTCGGCTGCGGGCGTTCGAGGTCGGCCTTCAGGTCGGTGATCGCCCGGACCTGGTCGTCGGTCTCCTCGTAGATGAACGCGTCCTCGAACTCGCGCTGCCACTCGGTGTCGGGCGGGAAGGCGTGGCCGTGTTTGCTCGCGCGCGCGGCGTAGAGCTCGAGCAGCTCGGTGGCGTAGTCCTCGATCGCGCGCTGCGTGCGGCGCTTCACCTTCGTCCAGCGCGCGCCGCCGAGCATGTCGAGCCGCGGCACGTGGCCGTCGGCGCCGATGAACTTCGTGACCAGGTGCGCCTGGGCGATCGGCACGTAGATCTTCGCCTTCTCGGCGTACTCGATCCCGAGAAACTCCTTGTGCGGATCCTGGCCCGGCAGCGTCACGACACCGAAGTAGCGGCCGATGCCGTGGTCGACGTGCACGACGTGGTCGCCGGCCTCGATCTCGGTGAAGTCCCGGATGGGCGTCGTCCCCTTGAAGTGCCGCGGCCCACGCCGGATCTTGTAGCGGTGGAAGATGTCCTTGTCCGGCACGGCGATCGCGCCCACGTCGGGCACCGCGAAGCCCGAGTTGAGCGAGCCGATGACGAACCGCATCGCGTCGGTCTCGGCGATGCCGCGCTCGTCGAGCAGGGCCTTGAGCCGGTCGAGCTCGCCGGTGTTGTTGCAGACGAGGAACAGCTCGGCGTCGCCCTCGAGCCAGGCCGGGATGCTCTCAAAGACCTCGAGCTGCGTGGTCTCCTCGACGGCCACCACACGCGTGCCCTTGAGGCTCGACAGCGTGCGGAACGGCGACTCGACCTCCGTCAGCTCCTCCTCGGCCGCCGTCATGATCGGCAGCTCGGGCAGCACGAGGCGCAGCCGGCTCTCGACGTGGTCGCGGAAGGTCTCCAGGTCCATCAGCATCGGCGAGTCGGCCAGCGCCTCGCCGAAGATCTCGTCGTAGGCCGAGCCGAGCGCGCCGGGATCGTCCAGGACGATGAGCGCGCCGTCGGGCAGGTAGTCAGTGATGCTTACAAGCCGGTCGGCGTGCTTTCTCAAAGAACCGTGCTCGTCCGCCGGCGGGATGCGGACCGACCGCACCGGCTGCGTCGAGCGCTGGCTCCCGGGGTCGAACTGGCGGATCGACTCGATCTCGTCGCCGAAGAACTCGACCCGGACCGGCAGCTCGGCGTGGATGGGCCACACGTCGAGGATGCCGCCGCGCACGCTGAAGTGCCCCTTCTCCTGCACCGCGCCGAACGACTCGTAGCCGAGCCCGACGAGCCGCCGGAGCAGCACGTCCATCTCCGCTTCCTCGTGCACGACGAGGCGCGCGATCGAGTCGCGGAACACATCGGCCGGCAGGGCCTTGAGAAGGACCGACTGGACGCTGCCCAGGATGATGGGCGGGCCTATTCCCTGCGGAGGTTCAATGAGCGACAGCATCGCCCGGACGCGGTCGCCGACGATCTCCGGGTGCGGTTTGAGCTCCTCGTGCCCCAGCGTTCCGAACGCCGGCAGCGTCTCCCAGGCGGGCAGGAGCATCGTCCGTGCGGGCGCGAAGTTCACGAGGTCGTCGTAGAGCGCCTCGGCCTCGCGCACGCCGCGGCTGACCGAGAGCACGGGCGTACCCAACTTCTTCGAGGCGAGGTAGATGAGGAAGGCCTTGGGCGTTTCCCAGACGCCGCTCGTAGACACACTCCGGCCCGCCGCCAGCACCTCGACGAGGCGCTGAACGCCCGGCGAATCCTCGAGCGTTCCTACAAGACGCCTCATTCAGCGATCGAACCTACCACGAACTATGCCAGAGAATGCTGCGTTAGGCAAGAGGCAGAAGGGATCAACCACGGAGGACACGGAGAACACGGAGGCAGGAGATGTCCTCTACTCCGTGTCCTCCGTGGTTATCTCAGAGGCCGCGCGCGTCCATCAGCTCGTTCCACCAGGACTTGTAGAGGAAGGCGTGGTCGGGGAAGGTGAGCATCTGCTCGAAGCGGGCGGGGCTGACGGTGAGCGAGATG
>CAYUZG010000187.1:0-3480 GCA_964449605.1 uncultured Verrucomicrobiota bacterium
CCCAGCGCACGATGTTGGCCCACTGGTTGATCAGCAGCGGCAGGTCGCGATACGAGTGGATCCACTTGGCGAACATGCTGTACATGATCGTCTCGGACGTCGGCCGCACGTACAGCGGCTCCTCCAGCTCGCTGCCGCCGCCGTGGGTCACCACCGCGCACTCGGGCGCGAAGCCCTCGACGTGCTCGGCTTCCTTCTTGAGGTAGCTCTCGGGGATAAACAGCGGGAAGTAGGCGTTCTGGTGGCCGGTCGCCTTGATCTCGGCGTCCAGCGTGCGCTGGATGCCCTCCCAGATCGCGTACCCGTACGGCCGGATGATCATGCAGCCCTTGACCGGCGAGTAGTCGGCCATCTCGGCCTTCTGCACGACGTCCGTATACCAGCGCGAGTAGTCTTCCGAGCGACTCGTGATCCCCTTCATGCCCCAGCCCTGCTGCTCAGTCCCATCTGTCGTTCAGAACGCGTGCCGCTCGATCGCCTCGGCCACGCCGTCGTGATCCTTGTCAGCCGTAACCATGTCGGCCGCCTCGCGCACCGCGTCGACCGCGTTCGCCATCGCCACGCCCAATCCGGCACCCCGGATCATCGTCAGATCGTTCAGGTCGTCGCCGATCGCCATAATCCGGTGCGGCGGGATGCTATAGGAGCGGGCCAGGAATTGCAAGGCCCGCCACTTCGACGCCCCCTCGGGAAGCACCTCGAGCGAGCTGCCCAGGTACTTGACATTGCGGATGATGAAGACCTGCGCGTGCCCGGCCGTCGCCTCGGCGATCGGCCCCTCGGCCGATTCGAGCCGCTCGATCTCGTGCAGGATACAGCATTGGATGATCCGCTCCGTCGGCAGCGTCTCGAGCGTTGCCACCTCGCGCAGCATCGGCCGGTTCGTCTCGATATACTCCATGTGGTACCGGTTCGAGGCGTCGTGCTCGATGAGATCGGCGCAAAACTCGTAGTCTGGGTGCTCATCGACCATGACGAGGACCGGCAGCTCGGGACAGACGCGCTTGAGCGCCCGGATGCACACGGCGTAGTCGTCGACGGCGAAGTAGTCCGAAAAAACCGTCTTGCCCGTCGCCACCTCCTTGGCCACCACCCCGTTGTTGATCACGATCTCGTCGGCAAACGACACGCCGCCCAGCACCTCCATCGCCGACGAGAAGCGACGGCCCGTGCAGATAACGATCTCGACGCCGGCCGCGTGTGCGCGCTCCAGCGCCTCGCGCGTGCGCGCCGTCACCGTGCCCTCGCTCGAGAGCAGCGTCGAGTCCAGGTCAATGGCAATCAAGTCGAACTTCATGCTGAATCCTTAACCACGGATCTTCACGGATCGACACTGATCCGTGCCACTCTGCGCAGATCGGTGGTTCATTCTCCTCATGCAGCGAAGCGCGTGCCGGTGAGGCGCTCGTACGCCTCGACGTAGCGCGCCCGCGTGCCGGCGATCACCTCGGCGGGAAGCTTCGGCGCCGGCGGTGTCTTGTCCCAATCAAGCGTCTCCAGGTAGTCGCGCACGTACTGCTTGTCGAAGCTCGGCTGGATGCGGCCCGGGTCCCACTCGTCCGCCGGCCAGAACCGCGACGAGTCCGGCGTGAGCACCTCGTCGATCAGGATCAGCTCGCCGTCGCGCGTGCCGAACTCGAACTTCGTGTCGCACAGGATGATGCCCCGCTCGCGCGCGTAGTCGCGCGCCGTCGTGTAGATCGCCAAGCTCGTGTCTGCGAGCTGCTCGGCGAGCTCCGCGCCGACGAGCTCGGCCATCCGCTCCTGCGTGATATTCTCGTCGTGACCGCTCTCGGCCTTCGTCGCCGGCGTGAAGATCGGCTCGGGCAGCTCCGAGCCAAGCTGCAATCCGTCCGGCAGCCCGATCCCGCACACGCTCCGCGACTCCTGGTACTCCTTCCAGCCGCTCCCCGCGAGGTAGCCGCGCACAACGCACTCGATCGGCACCACGTCGGCCTTCACGCCGATCATCGACCGCCCGGCGAGCAGGTCCCGATGCGCGCGAAGCGGCTCCGGGAACTCGTCGACGTCGCCCGTCACGACGTGGTTTGGGCAGATGCCCGCCAGGAACTCGAACCAGAACAGCGAGATCTGCGTGAGCACCTTGCCCTTATCCGGAATCGGGTCGGGCAGAATGCAGTCAAACGCCGACAGCCGATCCGTCGCCACGAACAACAGCGTGTCGCCCAGGTCGAACACCTCGCGCACCTTGCCGCTCTTGAACTTCGTCACGTCCGGCAACTCAACCGTGCTGATCCCCGTACTCATCGCTTCCTCCTTCCATCTCTGCGCGCTCAGCGCGCTCCGCGGTGAGTTCCTCTTTCTGTTCACCGCAGAGCGCGCAGAGCCCGCAGAGGGCTACTTCTCCAAGAGCTCGCGCGCGAGCTTCTTCGTCTGGCCTGCGGCCTTCTCACCGCCGAGCATCCGGGCAAGCTCATCGACCCGGTCGTCGTCGCCGAGCCGGTTGATTCTCATCACCGTCCGCTTCTTGTCAACTTCCTTGAACACCGCCAGGTGCGTGCCCGCCTGGCTCGCCACCTGCGCCAGGTGCGTGATGCACAGCACCTGGTGCGACGCCGCCAGGTCCCGCAGCTTCTCGCCCACCACGACGGCCGTCTCGCCGCCGATGTTCACGTCCACCTCGTCGAAAACCAGCACCGGCACGCGATCGCTCGCCGCCAACACGCTCTTGATCCCGAGCATCGTCCGCGAGATCTCGCCGCTCGACGCGATCTGCCGCAGGCTCTTGAGCGCCTCGCCCACGTTCGGCGAGATGAGGAATTCGACCTGGTCGATGCCCGTCGCGCCCGGCTCGCGCACGGTGAACTGCGCATCGAACCGCCCGTTCGCCATCCCAAGCTCGCGCAGCGCGCGCTGCACGCCCGTCGTGAGCTGTTTCGCCGCCTTCTTCCTCGCCGCCGACAACGCCTCGGCCTTCGCGCGATGCTTCGATTCCAGTCC
Source organism: uncultured Verrucomicrobiota bacterium (assembly GCA_964449605.1). Lineage (GTDB taxonomy): Bacteria > Auribacterota > JABMQX01 > JAFGEW01 > JAFGEW01 > CAYUZG01. Next base: position 2,962 of record CAYUZG010000187.1, read on the forward strand.
AGCGATCTCCTTGCCCAGCCGGGCAACCTCCTCGTCGCGGTGCGTGATCGTGCGGATCGCCGCCTCGCGCTCGGCGCAAAACGCCAGGATCTCCTCGATCGTGTTCCCGTACTTGCGCTTCAGCGTCGCGATGAGCGACAGCCGCTCCTCGACCTCCTCGAACCGCACAGGGTCGAACTCGATCGCCTCTCGCCGCGACCGCAGCGTTGCGGCCACGTCTTCGATCGTCGCGATCCCATCGCCGAGCTGCTCGAACGCCGTGCGCGTCGCGTCGTCGATCCGGCCCGCCTCCTCGCACGCGCGTGCCGCCTCATTCAGCCGTGTCGTCGCCGCGTCGTCCGCGCCGGTGAGCGCCTCATACCCCGTCGAGAGCAGCCGGTGCAGCGTCTCCGCATTCGCCAGGATGGCGCGCTCCTTGCGCAGCGCCTCGTCCTCGCCCGCCTCGAGCTTCGCCGCCCCGATCTCGTCGACCTGGAACGTGTACAGGTCGAGCTGGTGCGCCTTCTCGCGCTCACCGGC
>CAYUZG010000187.1:3580-4955 GCA_964449605.1 uncultured Verrucomicrobiota bacterium
ATGATGACCGACTTGCCCGCGCCCGTCTCGCCCGTCAGCGCGTTGAAGCCCGGCCCGAACTCAACGTGCAGCTCGTCGACAAGCGCGACGTTCCTGATCTTGAGCTCACGCAGCATCATCCACTCGCCTTGAGCACCTCGACGAACGCCGACTGCGGCAGGTTCACCGTCCCGATCTGCTTCATCCGCTTCTTGCCCGCCTTCTGCTTCTCCCGCAGCTTGCGCTTGCGCGTGATGTCCCCGCCGTAGCACTTCGCCGTCACGTCCTTGCGGAACGCGCTCACCGTCTCGCGCGCGATGATGCGCGCCCCGATCGCCGCCTGGATCGCCACCCGGAACTGCTGCCGCGGGATCACCTCCCGGAGCTTCTTGCAGATCGCCCGGCTGCGGAAATCGGCCCGGTCGCAGTGCGCGATCATCGAGAACGCATCGACCGCCTCGCCGTTCAGCAGGATGTCCACCCGCACCATGTCGCCCACGCGGTATTCGAGGAACTCCCAGTCGAGCGACCCGTACCCCCGCGTGACCGACTTGAGCTTGTCGTAGTAGTCGACGATGATCTCGCTCAGCGGGAACTCGAACGTGAGCGTCACCCGCTGCATGTCGAGCGATTCGGTCCGCACGCACTCGCCGCGCCGGTCGAGGCCGAGCTGCATCACGGCCCCAATATGATCGTTCGGGACGATCACGTGCGCGACGATGAACGGCTCCTCGACCGTATCGATCACGACCGGATCGGGCCAGTGGATCGGGTTGTCCACCTCGACCACCTCCCCGTCGGTCTTCAACACCCGGTAGACCACGCTCGGCGTCGTCGAGATCGTCGCAATGTCGAACTCGCGCTCGATCCGCTGGAAAATGATCTCCAGATGCAGCAAGCCGAGGAAGCCGCAGCGAAACCCGAACCCGAGCGCGACCGAGCTCTCCGGCTCGTAGATGAACGACGCGTCATTGAGCCGAAGCCGCTCGAGCGCGTCCTTGAGCTGATCGTAGTCGCTCGCCTCGATCGGGTACAAACCGCTGAACACCATCGGCTGCACGTCCCGAAACCCCGCGAGCGGTTCCGGCGCAGGCTGCGCGTCGTCGGTGATCGTATCGCCGATGCGCACCTCGGCCGCCTCCTTGATCCCGGCGACGATGTAGCCGACGTCGCCCGCCTCGAGCGCGTCCGTGGCCGTCATCGCCGGCCGGAACACGCCGACCTCGCTCACGTCGTAGGTCCGGCCGCTGCTCATCATGCGTAGCCGCGTGCCGCGCGCGATGCGGCCCGAGACGACGCGCACATGGCTCACCGCGCCGCGGTACGCGTCGTAGCGGCAGTCGAAGATCAGCGCGCGCAGCTCCTCGTCGTGCAACGCCTTCGGCGGCGGCACGCG
>CAYUZG010000188.1:0-4916 GCA_964449605.1 uncultured Verrucomicrobiota bacterium
GAACGGAGAGGGAGGGATTCGAACCCTCGGTACCCGTTAAGGTACAACGCCTTAGCAGGGCGCCACTTTCAACCACTCAGTCACCTCTCCGTTGAAGATGAATCCGAGCAGTACCCGTTGATACTGCGCTGGCTATGACGTGTCAAGGACAAGGAAGCCTCACGCAAAGGCGCAAAGGCGCAAAGGCTCTTTCCTCTTCGCGTTCTTGGCGTCTTTGCGCTTTTGCGTGAGGCAAGCTGCCCTGAGAAGGCGCGGCGGCTTCGTTGACCTCCCGGCGGCGCAGGCCGTATAATACGGTGTGTGGCAGGGGGAAGGCCGGAGGTTCTCGTGGAGTTCTCGTTCACAGACCTGTTGTTGCTGCCGCTGATCCTCGTGACGGTCAGCACGCACGAGTTCAGCCACGGGTGGGTCGCGTCGAAGCTGGGTGATCCGACGGCGAAGGAGCGCGGCCGGCTCACGCTGAACCCGCTCAAGCATCTGAGCTGGAAGTACACGCTCGTGCTGCCGGTGTTGCTCTACGTGGCCACGCTCGGCCGGTTTGCCTTTGGCTTCGCCAAGCCGGTGCCGGTCAATCCGCTGCGGCTGCGCAGCTACGCGCGGTGCTGGCGGCGGCCGTTCGCCGACATGATCTGGGTGGGCCTTGTCGGGCCGGCGGTCAATTTGGCGATTGCGGGCCTGTTGGTGCTGCTTGTGCTCTCGGGCATCATCCCGATAGAGAACCGGGTAGGCCGGCTCGTCATTGAACTGGTCTACTGGGTTATTCTCTTCAACCTGCTGATCGGACTGGTGAACCTGTTGCCGGTGCCGCCGTTCGACGGCTCGCGGCTCATCATCGGGCTCTTGCCAGAGCGGTACGCGATCCGTATCCTTCGGCACGAGCTGTTCGTGTTGGTGGGGTTCATTGCCGCGCTCGCGGTCGCGGCGATCCTGGCCGGCGGGCTCGTGAAGCTGCTGCTGCCGCCGCTGAGATGGGTGTGGCACACGCTCGGACTGAACCCGGAGCATTTCGACCAGTTGTTTCTTGGCCGGCCGTAGCGCGGCCCGCCGTGCGGAGACGCGATGGGAAGCTTCCTGACACGTGACGATTACCGGGTCGAGCTCGAGGTTTTCGAGGGCCCGCTCGATTTGCTGCTCTACCTGATCCGCAAGGATGAAGTGAGCATCCACGACATCCCGATCAGCCGGATCACCGAGCAGTACGTCGAGTACCTCGAGCTGATGAAGATGCTCGACCTGAACATCGCCGGCGAGTTCGTCCTCATGGCGGCGACGTTGATGCACATCAAGTCGCGCATGCTGCTGCCGCCCGACGAGCGGCCCGAGGACGAGGATGAAGGGCCGGGCGAGGATCCGCGGCTCGAGCTCGTGCGCCAACTGCTCGAGTACAAGCGATTCAAGGAGGTGGCCGAGGATTTGCACGCGCTCGAGGTGGAGCAAGCGACGACGTTCTCGCGCAACGAGGACGATCGGTCGCTGCTGCCCACCGCCGAGCGACCGCTCGCCGAGGTGAGCATCTTCGACCTGCTCGCCGCGTTCAACGAGGTGTTCAAGCGCGCGGCCGGAGAGCCGGTCGCCGAGATCCTCGGGGACGAGGTGAAGGTGGCCGACAAGATCCGGGAGATCCGCGAGCTCGTGCAGCACACCGACGTGGTGCGGTTCGGCGATCTGTTCAGGCCCGGGTCGACCCGGATGGAGATCGTCGCCACGTTTCTGGCGATGCTCGAGCTGATTCGCCAGAAGGCGATCTTGGCGTTTCAGCGCCAGGTGTTCGGGCCGATCGAGCTGGCGCTCATTCCATAGGAGTCGTGATGGGCACGGACAACGACACGATGACCAACGGCGATACCGGTGCGCCCGACGTCGAGACCGCGACGGACGTGGTACGCGACGCGGAGCCGCACGTCGAGACCGGCGAGCAGCAGCCTCTCGATCAAGAGGCGGCGGGGCGCGAGCAGCTCTTGGCGGCCGTCGAGGCGCTCCTGTTCGTCTCGAAGCAGCCGCTCACGACGGCGTCAGTGCGCCGGTCGCTCAGCGACGACGTGAAGCTGAGCGACGTGGACGTGGCGACGATGATGGAGGAGCTGCGCATCAGCTACCTGCGCGACGGGCGCGGCTTCCGGCTCGTCGAGCTTGCCGGCGGCTACCAGCTCCGGACCGCGAGCGAGTTCGCCCCGTACATCCTGAAGCTGTTCAAGGAGCCGCGCGAGGAGCGCCTGAGCCAGCCGGCGCTCGAGACGCTGGCCATCGTCGCCTACCGCCAGCCGATCGTGAAGGCCGAGATCGAAGCGATCCGGGGCGTCGATGTGTCCGGCGTGCTTCAGACGCTGGTCGATCGCGGCCTCGTGCGCATCGCCGGCCGCAAGGAAGTGCCGGGCCGGCCGTTTCTGTACGAGACGACGCGGCTGTTCCTCGAGCATTTCGGCCTCAAGGACACCGAGGAGTTGCCGCACATCAGCGAGCTGCGCGCGGCCGACCCGAAGCAGGGCACGCTCGATCTGAAATGAGGGAACCGACCAATGGCGGACGAACGCGTCGAGAACGAGCTCCAGCCGCTGCGCGACCGCATTCGCGAGCTGGATGAGCAGATCATCGACCTGATCAACGCGCGCGCGAAGGTGGTCGTCGAGATCGGCGAGATCAAGGCGCGTGAGAACATCGAGATCTTCCACCCGCGGCAGGAGAAAGAGGTCTACACGCGCATCGAGGAAGTCAACAAGGGCCCGCTCGCCTCGTCGGTGTTCCACGCCATCTACCGCGAGATCATGTCGGGCTGCATCGCGCTCGAGAAGAAGGTGCTTATTGCCTACCTCGGCCCACCGGCGACGTTCACGCACCAGGCGGCGCTCTCGCGGTTCGGCGTCGCGGTCGATTACGCGCCGGTGCACACGATCGGCGACGTGTTTACCGAGGTCGAGACCGGGCACGCCGACTACGGCGTCGTGCCGATCGAGAACTCGACCGAGGGCGCGGTGAACAGCACGCTCGACATGTTGAGCCACTCGACGCTCAAGGTCTGCTCGGAGATCCACCACGAGATCGCGCACTGCCTCATCTCGAACGAGCCGAAGGACGCGATCCGGCGCGTGTACTCGAAGTCCGAGGCGATCGGCCAGTGCAACCACTGGCTGCGAGCCAACTTCCCGACGGCCGAGCTCATTGAGGTCTCGAGCACGGCGGTCGCTGCCGAGCGCGCCGTGGGCGAGGCGGGCGCCGCGGCGATCGCGAGCGAGCTCGCGGCGCAGATGTACGAGCTGCGCGTGGTCGAGCGCAACATCGAGGACATCCACCACAATGTGACCCGGTTCCTCGTGATCGGCAAGCAGGACAGCCCGCCGAGCGGCGACGACAAGACGTCGCTCATGTTCTCGACGAAGGACCGGGTCGGCGCGCTGCACGAAGTGCTGGGCATTCTGCGCGAGTGCGGGATCAACCTGTCGATGATCGAGTCGCGCCCGTCGCGCAAGAAGGCGTGGGAGTATTACTTCTTCACCGATTTCGACGGGCACGTCACCGAGCCGCAGGTCGAAGAGGCGATCAAGCGACTCGAGAATCAGTGCCAGTTCGTCAAGATCCTTGGCAGCTACCCGAAGAGCTTCAAGCCGGCCAAGGAATAGCCGGCGCAGCAGAGGAATCACGGCTTTGAACGGCCATTTCGGAGAGGGCACACCGGCAATGATTATCGTACTGAAGCCTGACGCAACCCAGGAGCAGATCGACCACATTCTCGACGACATCAAGCGGCTCAAGCTGACGCCGCACGTCTCGGTCGGCGCCGAGCGCACCATCATCGGCGTGATCGGGCCTGAAGACATTATCCGCACGGTGCCCGTCGAGGCGTACCCGGGCGTCGAGAACGTGTTGCCGATCCTCAAGCCGTTCAAGCTCGTCGGGCGCGAGTTCAAGCCCGAGGACAGCATCGTCGACGTGCGCGGCGTGCGGATCGGCGGCGGCACGTTCACGATCGTGGCCGGGCCGTGCTCGGTCGAAGGGCGCGAGATGACGCTGCGGATCGCCGAGAACGTCCACGCGCTCGGCGCGAAGATTCTGCGCGGCGGCGCGTTCAAGCCGCGGACCTCGCCGTACTCGTTCCAGGGCCTCGGCGAGGAAGGGCTCAAGTACCTGGCCGAGGCGCGCGAGCTGACGGGCATGCCCGTCGTGACCGAGCTGATGGACCCGCGCCACGCGCCGCTGTTCGACAAGTACGCGGACATGATCCAGATCGGCGCGCGCAACATGGCGAACTTCACGCTGCTCAAGGAAGCCGGCAAGATGCAGAAGCCCGTGCTGCTCAAGCGCGGGATGATGTCGACGATCAAGGAGTACTTGCTGAGCGCCGAGTACATCTGCGCCGAGGGCAACATGAACGTCGTGCTGTGCGAGCGCGGGATCCGCACGTTCGAGACCGAGACGCGCAACACGCTCGACATCAGCGCCGTGCCGGTCATCAAGCAACTCAGTCACCTGCCCGTCTTCGTCGATCCGAGCCATGCCGCCGGCCGCGACGACATCATCGAGTCGCTCGCGCTCGCGGCCGTCGCCGCCGGCGCCGACGGCGTGATGGTCGAAGTGCATCCCGAGCCGGAACACGCCAAGAGCGACGGCGAGCAAGCGCTGCTGTTCGAGCAGTTTGGCGAGATGGTCCGCAAGGTGCGCGCCGTGGCCGAAGCCGTCGGCCGCACCGTCTGACGCGGGCCGGTGACGCCTCGATTCCCACGGATGATGCTGACCGACGAGGCGTGCGGGGACTGAGAGCACATCATGTTTAACAAGATCACGATAGTCGGCATGGGCCTGATCGGCGGGTCGATCGGGATGGCCTGCGTGCGGCATGCGCTCGCACGCGAGGTGATGGCCGTCGTGCGGCGCGAATCGGCGATGGCCGAGGTGCGCGAACGCGAGGCGGCGCACGACGTGAC
>CAYUZG010000189.1:0-4860 GCA_964449605.1 uncultured Verrucomicrobiota bacterium
CGGGCCGGCATTGACCCTTGTGCTTCTGTTTGCAGGTATTGCAGCAGGATTCATCCAGGTCTACCGGCTGCTTCTCCCGAGGAATACGCAGTGAGCATCCCGGACGACATCAGGCTGTTCAAACGCTCGGTCGTGGCGTGGACACTGCGGGCAGCCGCCATACTGCTCGTGGTGGCGGTCGCCATCGGCAGCAAGGAGGTGACGCTTGGCCTCGTCTTCGGGTTGTGCGTTGGTCTGATGAACTTCGAGCTGATGGTCCGCGTCAACGCGGCCGTGCTGCGCAGCGGTAAGCGTGGCCGTCGCGTGGCGGTGGTCGGCACGTTTGCGCGGATGGCCCTCATCTTCGCGGGAGCGGCCGCCGTCCATTTCAAGGGCTGGAACCTGATCGCGGCGGCGGCCGGCTGTTTCATCGTCTACCCGGTGCTGTGGGGCCACGGGCTGCTGATGGGCCGCCGTTCCGGCGGCGCCCGTTCCGGCGCCGCGCACGCAGACGCCGCGCACGCAGACGCCGCACCCGCTGACGCCAAGAGGTAAGATGCGCAAGCGCACGTTTTGGATACTGGTCGGGATCGCGCTGCTCCCCGTGCTGCTGGCCGGGGTGGCGCCGAAGCACAAGCCGCGCGAGGAGACCGACCCGCTCGCCAACATCGGCGAAAGCCCGCCGTACATCGACCTGGCCACGGGCGAGGTGCACATGGAGGAGGGCAAGGCCAAGGACGGCGAGTCGTCGATGCCGCCGTTCACCGCCGTCTTCTTCTACCGGATCCTGATCACGTGGGCCATCATCGGTCTGCTCCTGCTGTTCGCGCACAAGGCGACGAAGCGTTTCTCGGAGATCCCGTCGCGCGTGCAAGGCGTCGGCGAGCTGGTCGTCGGCCTGTTCGACTCGCTAACCAAGGACACGCTGCGCGACCGGGCTCGCAAGTACTTCCCGCTCATCACGACGCTCTTCATATTCATTCTGATCTCGAACTGGCTCGGCCTGCTGCCGAAGGTATGGGCGTACCTGGGCACGTACGTCGGCTCGATCGTCGCCCTCGTCGACCCGAACGTGCACGTGGTCGGCTCGTTTCTCGATTGGGCCATCGAGGTGCCCGACGGCCACTGGCTCGGGTTCATCACGAAGCTGCCGGCGCTCGAGGAGCCGACGACCGACCTGAACACGACGCTCGGCTGCGGGCTGATCGTGCTGGTGGTGGCCCACGGCGCCGGCATCAAGTACGCCGGGTTCAAGGAGTACTTCCTGAGCACGTACTGCGAGATCGACATCCCGGTCGTGAAATACTTCCCCGGGGTGATTCTCGGCGTGCTCGGCGAGATCGGCAAGCTCGTGTCACACTCGTTCCGTCTGTTCGGCAACATCATCGGCGGCTCGGTCGTGATGTTGGTGGTCGTCTCGCTCCTGCTGCGTGTTGTCTACTTCCTGCCGGTCGGGGTGTTCGTGCAGGTGGGCCTGAACCTGTTCCTCGGGCTGTTCGTCGGGGCGGTGCAGGCGTTTGTGTTTGCGATGCTCGCGATGGTCTACATCGCGATCAAGATACCGGCTGAGGAATAGGCCGTGGATGCGTCCGTCGACAAAATCGTCACGGTTTCGGCGTACGTGGGCGCCGCGCTCTCGATGGGGATCGGCGCCATCGGCACCGGGATCGGTATCGGCATCGGCGGCGGCGAGGCGGCGCGCGCGTCGGCCCGCCAGCCGGCCGGCCAAAGCGAGGTGTTCAAGACGATGCTGATCGGCCAGGCGGTGACCGAGACGGCGGCGATCTTCTCGCTCATGGTGGCCATCGTGCTGCTGTTCGTGAAGCTGCCCGGCGGCGGGTTGGCCGGTGCGGCCACGCGGCTTGGGGCCGGGTTTGCCATGGGCTTCGGGGCGCTCGGTCCGGGCATCGGCGCGGGCCTGGCCAACGCCATGGCCTGCAAGGCGGTCGCCCGCCGGCCCGACACGACGGGCGATGTGACAACCATGATGCTCGTGGGCCAGAGCGTGGCGCAGTCGTCGGTGATCTTCGCACTCATTATCGCCTTGCTTCTTGTGTTCGAGCCGACAACGTCATCGGACATCGTCACGGTCTGCAAGCTGCTCGGCGCGGGCATTTGCATGGGCCTCGGCGCCGTGGGGCCCGGTTACGGCTCGGGCGTCGCGGCCATGTACGGCGTCTACGGCGTCGCCTGCAACGTGCGGCAGAAGCCGGCCATCCTGCGCACGATGCTGCTCGGGCAGGCAGTGTCGCAGTCGACGGCGAGCTACTCGCTCGGCATCGCCATCATGCTGATCTTTGTGATGTGATACGCGGCTGCCTCACGGGTGGCCGCTCTGGATTGAGACAGAATCGAGAGAACGGATAAAGGAGACAGACAATGCCACCTCTCATCGCGGAAGTCAGCGGCGACATCGTACGGGCGCTGACGCTCCTGGGCGCGGGCATCTGCATGGGTTTCGGCGCGATCGGCCCGGGCATCGGCGAGGGCTACGCGGCCGGCCGGGCGTGCGAGGGCATCTCGCGCAACCCGGAGAAGGGCGACCTGATCACGCGCACGATGCTCATCGGCCAGGCGGTGTCGGAATCCACGGGCATCTACTCGCTCGTCGTGGCGCTGCTGCTGATGTTCGTGGTGTAGGGCGCCCCGGCGCACTCGGAAAGGAACGACGGAGCCATGATCGCGGTACCGCTCACGCATGTCATCGCGCTCGTGTATCTGAACACCACGATGGCGTTTCAGATCGTCAGCTTCCTGCTGCTCGTGGCGTTTCTAAACAAGAAGCTGTTCCGCCCGATGCTCGCGTATCTCGATAAGCGGGCCCAGGGGATCAAGCACACGCTCGACGAGGCGCAGGAGCGAAAGACGGCGGCCGAAGCCGACCGCAAGGAAGCCCAACGCGAACTCGACGGCGCACGGCGCGAGTCGTACGAGATCCGCAGCCAGGCGCGCGAGATCGCCGACCGCGAGCGCGAACGCATCCTTGACGCCGCTCGGGCCGACAGCGAGCTCGTCATCGAGAAGACACAGCGCGAGATCGCGCAATCGGTCGAGCTCGCGCGCGAGTCGCTCCGCGAACGCACGGCCGAGCTGGCGATTGACGTCGCCGAAAAGGTTCTGCGCGGCGAGCTGACCGACGCACAGAAGCGCAAGGCCGCAACGGTATACCTGGACGAGGCAACCAGCCGGTAGCTAGCTGCGGTGAATCGATGGAAACGACCAAGCGGAGTCCCCACACCTAGGGACAAACCGATGAGAACGGATGAACCGAGTCCCCGCAGGGGACGGCATGTTGTAGCCACAGGCGTCAGCCTGTGGAACGCCGGATCGAACAAGATGAAGCCCCCGCAGGGGGCGGCATGTGGCCCTCTGTCGTGGAGAGACAATCTCTGTGTGCCATATGTCGCCCCCTGCGGGGGCTTGGGTCTTCTCAACGCCCTTCTCCCACGGGCTGACGCCCGAGGCTACACGATGCCGCCCGCTGCGCGGGCTGGGGACTCTCGTTGGCTGCCTTTGTCCTGTCGCCCTGTGGCGGCGGGCCAGAAGGACGGATAGATATGGCGGATTACGCGCTCACGGCGCGGTACGTACAAGCGCTGCTCAACGACCTGCCGACCGACCGACTCGGCCGGGTCCAGGAAGAGCTCTCCGAGGCGGCCGAGCTGTGGCGCGCCACGAGCAGCTTCCGGCAGGTGATGGTCAACCCGTTCATCCCCGTCGAGGAGAAGCGCGACGCGATGGACCGGATCGCCGCGCGCGCCGACTGGTCCGAGCCGGTGTGCCGCTTCCTCGGCGTGCTGGTCGTCAATGAGCGGGTGCGCCTTCTCGACGAGATCGCGCCCGTCGTAGCCGATTTCGTTCGAGACCGCCTCGATCGCGCGGTGGCCATTATCGAGTCACCCACGCCGCTGGCCGACGACGAGGTTGCCGAGATTGTGCACCGGCTCGGCGAACGCCTCGGCGTGACGCTCATCCCGCAGCTCGAGGTGAAGCCCGAGCTTATCGGTGGCGTGCGCGTGCGCGTGGGCGACACGATGTACGATGCGACGATCGCGGGGACGCTGCGATCCCTGCGCGAGGAGTTAACGAAAGGACGAGCCTTGTGAACGCCGTGAAGATTCAACCCGAAGAAGTCACAAACATCCTGGCCGAGCAGATCGAGAAGTACAAGCAGTACCTCGAAGTAAGCGAGGTCGGCCGCGTCATCCTCGTCGGCGACGGGATCGCCCGCGTCTACGGCCTCGACGGCGCGATGGCGGGCGAGCTGATCAAGTTCCCCGGCGACGTCTACGGCATGGTCTTCGACCTGAGCGAGGACAACGTCGGCGCGATCCTGCTCGGGTCCGACATGCACGTACGCGAGGGCGACGAGGTGCACACGACCGGCCGGATCGTCGAGATCCCCGTCGGCGAGGCGATGCTCGGCCGGGTCATCAACAGCCTCGGTCAGCCCATCGACGGCAAGGGCCCGATCCGCACGGACGAAGCGGCGCCGATCGAGAAGATCGCGCCCGGCGTCGTGAAGCGCCAGCCCGTGTGCGAGCCGCTCCAGACCGGGCTCAAGGCGATCGACTCGATGGTGCCGATCGGCCGCGGCCAGCGCGAGCTCATCATCGGCGACCGCCAGACGGGCAAGACGGCGCTTGCGATCGACACGATCATCAACCAGCGCGATACCGACGTGGTCTGCATCTACGTGGCGATCGGCCAGAAGAAGTCGTCGGTCGCCGCCGTCGTCCAACGGCTCGAGGAGCACAACGCGCTGGACTACACCGTCATTCTCAACGCGTCGGCGGCCGATCCGGCGCCGATGCAGTTTCTCGCGCCGTACGCGGGCTGCACGATCGGCGAGTACTTCCGCGACAACGGCAAGCACGCGCT
>CAYUZG010000190.1:0-4856 GCA_964449605.1 uncultured Verrucomicrobiota bacterium
CTGGTACCGCGTGTCCGAGGCATTCCCTTTGAGGGCGTTTCAACGTCCTTCCCGCCTCGGCTTAAGCCGTAGGAAGGTAAGCCCGTTGAAACGGGCTCGTGCAGTGTGTGTGCTACCGCATTTGACCAGCCCTGAAGGACTGGCCTACGGAAGACAGGACAAGCGTGTTGAAACACGCTTCTGATGTGACTCTGCCGACGGCGGTCACGGACTACATTGCAGCTGGCGCTGATTCCAGCCACAGGGGATCAAACGACTGACGAGAGCGACGCTGAGAGGCGCCGCTAGAACTTGAGGACGTCGGTGAGCTCGAGGATGGTGACGATGCCGTTGTAGGCGCCGTGGAGGGCTATCGCGGCGGCCCAGAACGGGAAGACACGCTCGGTCTCGAAGTGGCGGCGGCCGACGACGGCGTGGTGCCACTCGCGCGCAAGTCCGATGCCCGTGATCGTGCTCGCCGTGCAGTGCATGGCCATGCAGATGGTCCACCGCCACTGGATGAATGCTGCGCCGCCTTCCGGGTAGTAGACGTGAATGTAGATCAGGTTCTCGATCGCCGAGAAGGCGGCGGCGCCGATGATGGCCGCGACCACGATCTGCCAGCGCGCGAAGACCCATCGCGATTTCGTCTCGGCCATGAGCAGGATGCCGAGCGGCTTGGCGATCTCCTCGTAGGCAGGTGCGGCGACGACGACGAGCAGGATGCCCCAGGTTCCGCTGCCCCGGAAGAATGCGCCGAGCACGGCAAGCACGGCGCCCGCGACGGCCACGAGCGCCACGATGATCATGGCTGATAATCGGTGGCGGGATGGAGCCGGCGCAGGTCTCACGGCCTCGTGCTCGCCGGCGACGCCGCGGAAGTGGGGCTCTTCCCAGACGGACGGGACGCCGAGACGCGATTGGGCCTCGCGGCGCCGTTCTTCTTCAACGCGCTCGCGGTCCGGCGTCGTCATTGTAGCGGTGCCTGGCGGAGTTTGATGGCCGTGCCGTAGGCGATGATCTCGGCCATCGGCACGCCGTACCGGCTGCCACGCCCGACCGTCGCCGTCTCGTAGCGTAGATTCAAGACGAGGTTGGCGCCCGCGCTCTGGGCCTGCTCGACGACGCGGAGGGCGGCCTCGCGGCGGCCGCGGTCGATGAGCGTCTCGAACGTGCGGACCCGGCCGCCGATCAGGTTCCTGAGCTGCGCCGCGAAGCTCTTGAAGGCGTCCGAGGCAATGACGACCTCGCCGACGACCAGATGGGACCACTCGACCTGCGCCTCGAGCCCCTCCGGAAGCAGCCTCGTGTTGAGAAGCGGCACTTCGCGGAGCACGTGCTCGCGCTGCGCGAGCGATCGCCAATGGCGCCGCTCGTTGACCCTGCCGGCAAAGACGCCGATGAGGATCAGGATGATGGGCGCCACGATCTGGGCGATGGCGCTTCCCAGAATCGAGGAGGCAAGCACCGCTATTCCTCCACGAGCACGGCGGTCCCGTACGCGAGCAGCTCGGCGGCACCTTGCATCACGGACGACGTCGAGAACCGCACGTTGACGACGGCGTTCGCGCCGAGCTCTTGCGCCTGGGCCATCATGCGCGCGAGCGCTTCCTGGCGCGCCTCCATCAGCAGCGACGTGTAGCTCTTGATCTCGCCGCCGACGATGTTCTTGAAGCCGGCCATGATGTCGCGGCCGACGTGCTTGGCGCGGATCGTGTTGCCCTGCACGAGGCCGAAGTGCTGCACGATCCGGTGACCCGGCACGATTTCGAGATTCGTCACGAGCATCCCAGCCTCCTTTGCAGGAATCGCGTACACCGGCGCGGATCGTAGCACTTCGGGCGTCCGGAAAGCCACACGCAAGAGCCGGCCTGGCACCCAGTGGGCGCGTCAATCCGATTGGTCAGGGAGGCGTTCGGATTCACGCTCCATTTCTTCGAGCGTTCGCTGCCATTCCTCTTCGGTCGGCCACTCGTAGTCGTCGAGGTCGCCGGGCATATCGACCCAGTCCTCGCCCTCAAGCCAGCGCGCGCGATCCTGCTCGGAGTCGAAGAGGAGGAAGTGGTAGGCCTGGCCATCGAGCCACAGCCCGACGCGTGCCGCGAGCCGAGACTCCACGGGGAAGCTGAAACGAGGGACAAAACGGTTCGGCTCGTGTTCGGTGGTCCCTTCCAGTTGAGCAGCGAGGATGGATATGACGGCCTCTCTGTCGTCGAGAAAAGCCTGCATCGCCTGCACCTCGCGCGCAAGCTGCACGCGGAAGACGTAGACCTTCTTCGGATGGCCGACGTCGCGATGCACGAATGGCCCGGGCAACGGGTAACGCCGCATGCAGCGAAACAGCGGCAGGACCCGGCCGTAGAACCGACCCGTCTCGCCGGTCGTGCATACGTGGGACCACAGGCCGACGACGTCCGCCGGCGCCGTAATCAAGCTGGTGTAGGAGAAGTCAGCTTTGCGCACGAACCAGTCGGCCGGCACCTCGTCCCGGTCAAAAGCGCTCAGGAAGAAACTCGTGTCTCCAACAGGGAATTCTTGTGACGCGGAACCGGCATACTCCGGGAAATGGTCGACGGGCTCCTGCTGCATGATCAGCGTGGCGTACTGGTCGACAGCAGGCCCGATCGGCACCACGAGAAGGGAGAAGTTGCGCCGGATATAGCGCAGATTGCGGAATCGAAGAACGTACTTCAGGACAAGCTTCGCCGGGGCGTTTTCGAGGCTCACCGTGATTGGCTCGTCGGGGAGGATTCGCTCTGCTTCTTTGGAAAGAACGATGGGAATGCCCGAGAGCTCGGCCACATGTTCGATCACGTCAGGCCAGGGCGTGTCCTTGAAGTCGACCGTTATCGGCTTCTCCAGGTCGATGAGAAGCTGCAGCCCAATGCATTCCGGGATCACTGGCGCGGGCTCTTCCTCGACGGGCGACGTGGTTTTCTCTTCCAGCTCTGCCAGACGCTGCTCAAGCTCTTGTCCGTACGCGTCCCACTCGTGACGCTCGACGGGCCCAGGTTCGTAGATCGGGGTGTCGAGGTCGGTGATGCCGAAGGTCGGAGCGGTCACCTTGTACGTCAGCAGCGCGCGCTTGAGGCTGAGGAAGGCTTCCTGGGGTGTGGACACGTCGATGTCGAGGTCGGCGAGGGCGTGCTCGCGCTTGATCTTGCCGATCAAGTCCTGCCGCTCTGGAAACTCGACCCACAGCGACTCATAAAGCGCCAGGGCCTTGACGAACTCCCTTTCTTTCTCGAAGGCGGCCGCCAGCGCCGCCAGTGACTCGGCCGCTCGCTTGCGCTCCTGCTCGTGCTTTTGCCACCGCCGAAGCACGGCCTCGGCTACAGCTGCCAACTCGGGGCCGGAAACCTCGGGCGCTGCAAGCTCCTCCAGAATGTCAAGCACGGTCGGTCGAGGCCTCAGTCTGTCCGGCCAAGGCATCGGGTAGCCGCCATCTTGCGCCGGAGCGGATAGGGCCAGAAGAGAAAAAAGGAAAACGGGGACAACGGCGCGCAACATGGCGGGTCTCTCCTCTCCTGTGTGCCGTCAGATACATATGTACACCGGCGCGCGGCGCACGTCCAGGGGCCGCGCCAGACGAACTGAGCAGTTGCGTGAGGGGTACGGGGCGGGTATGGTGGGGCGGCTGGTGGATGCGGAGCTGGAGGACGTTGTGGCCGAGGAGATTGCGCGGTCGCGGGCGGAGCAGCGGGCCGAGAGCGTCGTACGGCGCAATACGGGCCTGTTTGTGCGGGCGACGTTCCTCGTGGCGGCGGCGCTCGTCGTGGCGTTCTTCGTCCAGGTGCTCATCGACGCGGCGTCGCCAGGCACGCCGCTCGGCGAGGCGCTCCGCCGTCCGTGGACGAGCAGTCCCGACGAGCTCGCGCCGGCGATCGGCAGCATCTCGCGCACGTTCAATCAGCTCATCGCCGTCGTGATCATGGCGCTCGCGATCGCCGTGCCGCTCACGGCGAACATGTACACGCCGAAGCTGCTCGAGATCTTCCTGGGCGACCGGTTCAACCGGATCGTCCTCGGCCTGTTCCTGTTCTCGACGGTGAACACGCTGTGGGTCGCCGCGCGCATCGGCGGCGGCCACGTCCCGCGGTTCGGCCTTGCGCTGACGTTCGTGCTGCTGCTGGCGTGCTTTGCAGTGCTCCTCCCCTATTTCTTCTACGTGTTCCGATTCCTGCATCCGTCCCACATCCTCGAACGGCTGCGGCAGGCGGCGGCGGGACGAATCCGCGAGCTGCCGAAGCTCACGAAACGCGGCCGGATTACCGAGCTGCAGACCGACTTGCGTGAACGGATCGAGCACATCGCCAGCCTCGGCATGCGGTCGCTCGACCGGGCCGACCGCGAGGTGGCACAGGGCGCGCTCAACTCGATCGCGGCCGCGGCCGAAGCGTATGCGGCCGTCAAGCAGTCGCTGCCGGCACGCTGGTACATCGCGCGGTTCGCCGACACGATGCGGATGTCGCGCGAAGCGGTCCGCTCGCTCGAGCAGAGCCGGACGTGGGTCGAGATGGAGTGCCTGCAGCAGGTCGAGCTGCTGTTCCTGGCGACGATGGCCGAGGCGACCGATCTGGTCGGCGCCGCGTGTCAGGTCGTGCGGCAGGTCGGCATGCGGGCGGTGCGTGACGGCGACGAACCCCTGCTCGAGCTGACGCGCCACTTTCTGCACTCGTTCCTCCGCTCGTCGATGAACCGGCGCGACGTGCGGAGCGCCTACCACGTGCTCTACCAGTACCGCCTGTTTGCCGAGGAACTGCTGGCGAGCGCGCCCGAATGCGTGGCCGACATGGGGCGGCGCTTGCGCTACTACGCCGACATCGCGGTGCAATCGGGCGTATTGTTCGTCGCCGAGACGATCGCCTACGACCTCG
>CAYUZG010000191.1:0-4832 GCA_964449605.1 uncultured Verrucomicrobiota bacterium
TGGACCGGGTTGAACTCGAGCACCGCCAGCTCGCGCCGCTTATCCACGATCCACAAGTACTTCGCCGCGAAATACGCGAAATCCTCCGCACACCGCTGCACCTCGGCTTGTTCGTCCATCGCCATGACCGCCTCACTTTCCAAAGAACACGACGAAGCGGCGAGCCGGACTCGGCCCCGCCGCTTCTCCGCAAACTGCTGCCGTTGTGAAATCGCAGCACCTATTATACTACATTTCGCCGTCGAGATCAACCACTTCGTCTTGCCAAGGAGAGTGCCGGACGGTTGGATCGCGACATCGCGCCGGGCCCGTCTTTTCGCTTGCGTTCGTCGAGCCGGTCTGCTATAATGGCGCCGCTTTCTCAGGGTATACGGGGACAGTCATCCTTTTGTCTGCAGGTGTGGGCTGCGCGACCGCGTGCGCCTGTCTCGGCGTATTCCTGCAGGCGCGGGTTTCGAATCGCTGACATCTGCTGGATCATCCGGCTTCGGAGGAAGGGACTATGAGAGGCTTCATCGCACTTCTGGCATTCTGCTTCATCACAGGCGTCGCGTTCGCCCAGCCGGCGCCGCTCGTCATCAACGAGTTCGTCAACAACCACACAGGGGCCGACACGCACGAGTTCATCGAGGTCTTCGGCCCGTCCGGCACCGACCTCTCGCGTTACTGGGTCATCGGCATCGAGGGCGACAACACCGGCGCGGGCGTGCTCGACAACGTGTTCCAGCTCACCTCGACCGATGCCGCGGGCTTCTGGACGACGAGCTTCCTGGGCGACGTGCTCGAGAACGGCACGCTGACCTATCTGCTCGTCATGGACCTCGTCGCCACCCAGGGCGAGGACCTCGACATGGACGATGACGGCGTCATCGACTACACGGCCTTCTCGATGGTCCTCGATGGCGTGGCCGTCTGGGACGGCGGGACTTCGGACATCACGTACACTGACGTCGTGCTCGACAAATGGTACGACGGCCTGGGCTTGACCGTCGGCGGCGCCTCGCGCATCCCGAACGGCTCCGACACCGACACCGTCGGCGACTGGGTCCGCAACGACTTCGACGGCTTCGGCCTGCCGGGCTTTGTGGGGACCCCCATTCCCGGTGAAGCCATCAACACGCCCGGCGCTGTCAACGCTCTGGCCATCCCCGAGCCGGCCACGCTGAGCCTCGCGGCACTGGGTGCGCTGCTTCTGTGGCTTCGGAAGCGAGCCTAGGCTGCCGCAGCGCCTTGCCCTGAAACCGCCGGGGAACTCGTCTGCGTTGTCACTGTAGCGGGTTCGGCTGCGCCGGGCCCCACATCAGACGCAGAAACCAGGGCAAGGAGAGGTAGTGATGTACGGGAAGGCGAGACCGCTCTCGGCGCTCTTCGGCATGCTTCTGATCGCCGGCCTCATCGCCGGCTGCGGATCCGGCAGCGACACGGGACCCGCCGACAAGGCAGACACACCCAACGAACCCGCCCCGGCCACCGCAACCGTGGGCAAGCCGGCCCCCGACTTCACCCTGACCGACGCGAACGGCACCGAGCACTCCCTGAGCGACTACGCAGGCGAGTTCGTCGTCCTCGAGTGGGTCAACTTCGGATGCCCCTTCGTGCGGGCCCACTACAACTCCGGCAACATGCAGCAGCTCCAGGAGACCTACACGGTCAAGGGCGTCGTGTGGCTCTCGATCTGCTCTTCGGCGCCCGGCAAGCAGGGCCACCACGAGGGCCAGGCCCTTCGCGACCGCATCGACGAGAACGGCTCCAAGGCGACCGCCTACCTCGTGGACCCCGACGGCGCCGTCGGCACCATGTATCAGGCGCGCACCACTCCCCACATGTACGTCATCGACCCCGACGGCGTCCTCATCTACGCCGGCGCGATCGACGACGGCCCGAACAGGGAGAAAGAGGCGATCCTCGCCGCCGACAACTACGTGCGCCTCGCCCTCGACGCGGCCATGGCCGGCCGGGAAGTCGAGACCACAGAGACCAAGTCCTACGGCTGCTCCGTGAAGTACTGAGGCGCGAGCGCGTCAAATAGGGACGAGCAACGGCCTCTGATCGCGGGCGGTGCTCGTGCCCCTCTACCGGCGCGTGACGTGAGGCCCCATAAACGACCACGGCGACGCCTCATGCAACGCGCCCTGCACGGCCCTCGTCGCATGAACCATCGCCGTCGTCTTTGCCGGCCCGTAGAATCACGGCCCGCAGAGCGGGCCTCTTGGAAAACGTGTCATTATACCTCAGTAAGCCCTTGCCTGTCAATAACAAATGCACGAACGCGTCGTCCACAAACGCGCCCACATAACCCGCCACCTAACAGCCGCTTAAGGCCGAAAACACGAAGTAGCTTACTAGGTTGCACAAGATTGTGCGCCTCTTGCGGCAAACCAATACCGCCCACTCCGGGCGGCTTACTTGCTGCCCGTTCTCGGCACCAGGCTAAGCGCGACCGAATTGATGCAGTACCGCTTCCCCGTCGGATCGGGACCATCGTCGAACACATGCCCCAGGTGCGACCCGCACCGCGCGCACACCACCTCGACCCGCACCATCCCATGGCTCTTGTCCGGCGTCAGCCGCACGCTTTCATCGCTCCTTGGGGCCCAGAAGCTCGGCCACCCCGTGCCCGAGTCGTACTTGGCCTCCGACCCGAACAGCTCGTTCCCGCACGCCACGCACACGTACGTCCCCGGCGTCTTGGAGTCCCAATACTTGCCCGTGAACGGCCGCTCCGTCCCCTTCTGCCGGCAGACCCAGTACTGCTCCGGCGTCAGGATCCGTTTCCACTCCGCGTCCGTCTTCACCACCTCTCCAGCTCCAGCCGCCCGGTCCGATTCCTGCACGTTTCCGCTCACCGCCCCATTCCTTTCGACCTGCGTCACGGCGAGATACACTCCTATCCCGACCGCACCGATCAACAACAACGCCTTCCACATCATCCCAGCAAAAACAGGGGGACCAGCCAGGCATACACAACACGCCCAGCCGGTCCCCCAATCTATCTTTATGTCAGCCGACCGATACGCATCCCTTCTTCAGTCATACTGAACAAGGACCAGCCGCAGGAAGTTCCATCCGTGGGTCCAGCAGCACGCCTTGCGGCAGCGATCGGCTTCCGTTGCGGGCCAGCTCGCTGCGAGCGCAACGTGCGACGCCGGCGCGAGCGCCAGAGGCGCGGCAGGCGGTAGCCTGGTCCGTAAGGGCCAGGTGAGTGGATCAACCAGCAGACAACATGAGCGCCGTAGGTGCGGCAGGATTCGCGCAAGCGCGAGAGCCTTTCGGCTCGGCTTCATAGCTGCGCCGTCAGTATGGTGGGAGCATGCGCCGAAATCCATGAAGCAGCACGGTCATCAAAAACAACAGATTCCGCACCATCAACGCCGGCCAGAACAGCCTTACCGGGTGAACGTTCGTCTCCCGCTCCGAAGCAAGGTTTGCCAAGCGTCCCGCGAGAAGCCTCATCCAGCGAACAGAACGAGGCCATTCCAGCAGGCCGTTCAGCCATTCCTCTGGGATGGCAGATGCCCCGAGCGTTGCCCCGGCAAGCGCCCCCGCAATAGCACCAACCGTATCGGTGTCGCCGCCCAGGGCAATGGCTTCCTCGAGGGTGCGCCGGAAGTCGGTGCGGTACCTCAGCCAGCAAAAGAGCGCCACTGCCACGGTGTGGATCACGTAACCGCTGACGCCCCTAGACAAACCCAGCTCTGCAGCGAACGCGCCCGGCGTGGCTCCTGCGGCGAGCAACGATCTGGCGCGATCGAGCGCCTGCAACAACTCCTCGTTGGAGAGGAGCTCAGCAAGCATCCGGAAGAGCTCATCTGGGATGATCTCGCTGGGTTCGCGCAACACGGCGTACCCGCACGCCATCGCGGCCGCGAGCGCGCCCTCGTAGGCTCGCACGTCAGAGTGAGTTATTCGTGTGCTTGCGTCGACCAGCCGCGTTACCGCAGCAGGATCGCCGAACACGACCGCGCCGAGCAGCGGTGCCCTCATCGCCGCGCCGTTGCCCGCCGAGCGTACCCCGCTCCGGGTCGGCGCAAAGCCAAGCCACAACCGAAGGATCGCACGAAGCGTGGCCCAGCCGATACCGGCAGGCAAACCGAGGAGCCATAGCTTCAGCCGCCAGGCCAACGATCGCGCGAAGGCCTCGGCGTCGTGCTTGCCGCCCGCAAGGAGGGCCTGACCAACCATGCACGCTTGCTCTGTGTCGTCGCTGACCATGCCACGACGAAACAGGAAGCGGTGCCGAAACGGCCTCCCGCCGTACAGACGTCGCGATCTCCGCCGTGAGAGGCCTTCGCGCGGCAGACCAAGGGCGTCGCCGACGGCCGTCCCGAGGAGAACCCCAGCGATTCGATCCTCGAGTTCGTCCTGGCTCTCGGTGCAAACCGACATTGCCAGTCTACTTCCAGTCCGTTCGTTCAAGCACGGCCAAACGGACAGGCAACGGTCTCTCAGCGCGGATCACCTCGCGCTCCTCCTGCCGGATGACGTTTTGCCTCGCCTCTTCGCGTTCCTTTCCGGCATGGCCTGGCAGGGCGAGTTCTTCGGGACGAGCCTCTTCAGCCGCTTGCACCACACCGCGGCCACCGTCCGGCACGCGCCCTCGAGCGCCTCCTCGGGGAACGCTGCGTCCGGACAGCTGTAGTCGCACCACTTCATCGCTCGCCCATGATACACGATACCAAAGCGGCTGCGAAGCAGCCTTCCCGTGCGCCTTTGCGCCTTTGCGTGAGACTCCTCCTAAAGGCTTGACACCGACGGCACCGTCCGCTATAAGCGCCTTCAAATGCGACCCGCCTCGGGCCTGTCCCACCCGTGCACGGGCCATGTCCGCGCCG
>CAYUZG010000192.1:0-3006 GCA_964449605.1 uncultured Verrucomicrobiota bacterium
GCCACGTGCTGCGTCGAGAAAGGGTTGACCCATTGCGGCCTGTGCCCCGACCTGCCGTGCGAGGCGCTGCAAGCGGCGTTCGACGAACCCAACCACGGCGACAACGGCGAACGGCTCGCGAACCTGAAAGCGTGGGCGCGCGGCGAGGACACGTTCATCAGGATCGGCGAGTTCAAGCCGAAAGACACATCGTCGGAGTAGGCCGTCGCCAGGAGACGGACGCGATGAAAGCCGCTCTCGTCGTCAACAGCGTGCTGCCCGATCGTGAGGCGAATCTGGCTTCGATCCTCGCGATGGCAAGCGAGGCGGCAGACAAGGGTGTTGACCTGGTCGTCTTCCCCGAGGCGGCGTTGACAGGCCTGATCAACAACGAACATCCTGCGCGCGACCTGCCGCTGGGCGAGCCGATCCCTGGCCCGGCGACCGAGAAGCTGTCGGCCTTCACGCGAGCGCGCGGTGTGTGGCTGGCGATCGGCATGCTCGAACGCGACGGCGAACGGCTCTACGATTCGGCCGTGCTGCTTTCGCCCGATGGCGCGATCGCGCTCAAGTACCGCCGCATCCAGCCTCAGTGGCATGGCCGGAATGCCGACCCGTTCGTGTACTGCCAAGGCACGGAGCTCCCCAAGGCCGACACGCCGCTCGGGTCGTTCGTGTTCCTCATCTGCGGCGATCTCTTCGATGATGCGATCGTGCAGCGTGCATGTGATCTCCGGCCCGATTGGTTGCTGTTCCCGTTCGCCCGGTGTTTCTCCGATGGATCACATAATCAGGAGCGATGGGATCGCGAGGAGGCACCGCAGTACGCGCAGCGCGTTCGGCGTGTCGGGTGCACGGCTTTCATGACCAGCTATTTTTCGGGCGAGGGACTGCACGAGAACGGCCTTTCGTTCGGCGGTGCGATGGTCGTATCGGGCGACGGCACGATCGTGGAGACCTTCCCACTCGGCCGGATGGGCATGCTCGTTGTGGACGTGTGAGCGTTCGGGGACCGGCTCGCCGCCCGGACGTGGCGCGACCGGGAGACAGCAGCGCATGCACGTGGCACCTAGCGCCCAATGGTCATCCCGGCAAGTCGTAATACGCCTTCTTGCAGATACTTACCGGTCTACCATTACATTCCCATCAGCTCTTTTTGCATTTCTCCCCTTGACTTCACCGACAATTGTAGGTAATGTGGAGGTGCGCAAGCGAACCCAAGTCGAGTCCCAGAGGAGGCGCGAAGTGTCCCCCCACGGACTACATGTGTAGTGAACGGCACTTCCCGCTGCAATGCGGCGGCTGGGCCGCCACTGGAGCGCCGATTCAGTGGCTCGCGCCGGGCCCGCTGGGCGGCGTTGACTTTGAAAGCACTTGAGACGCAGACAGACTCAATAGGAGGAGGAAATAGGGTGATGCGACCAAGTCTTCTGACGGTTCTGATGCTGCTTTGTCTCGTCGCGGCGAGCGCGCAAGCAGCAGCCTTGTACACGCTGACAGACTACGGCGCGTACGAGACCGCCTCCGACATCAACAACCTCGGCCAGGTCGTCGGGCCTACCACAGGCGGCGTCAGTTACGCGTGGTGGGGGGATGCCATCAACGACCTGGGGCACGTAGTCTGGACCTCAATGGGGGCGGATGGGCACGGCATGCTCTGGAAGGATGGTGTCATCATCGACCTCGGCACCCTTGGCGGCCCGGTTTCCCAAGCGCACGATGTCAACAACCTAGGCCAGGTGGTCGGCGGGTCGCCCACTGTCTGGGACGACCCATTTCCCCCGCTCCCGGGCCGTGTGAACTTCTGGTTCCTGTGGGAAGACGGGGTCATGACCGACCTCGGCCGCGGTGACGGCTCCGCTACGGCCATCAACGACCACAGCCAGATCGTCGGTTGCCTCGGATTCACCGGCTATCTCTGGGAAGACGGTGTATGGACCGAGCTGGGCGACCTTGGCATGAACGCCTCGGTGCACGATATCAACAACCAGGGCCAGGTGGTCGGCTCGTCTCACTTCGGCGGCGCCAACATCAGCGCGTTCCTGTGGGAAGACGGCACGATGCACAACCTCGGCTCACTCGGCGGCACCTGGGCCGACGCGTCACAGATCAACGAGCGGGGCCAGGTCGTCGGACGCTCGCGGCTATCGAACGGCCAGTGGCGCGCCTTCCTGTGGGAAGAAGACATATGGGGCGAAGGGACGATGTATGACCTGAACAGCCTGGTGTCGCTCGATCCCGGTTGGGTCCTGACGAACGCGAGGGCGATCAACGATCACGGTTGGATCGTCGGCAAGATGACCGATCCGGACGGCGTCGAGCACGCCTTTCTGCTCACGCCGGTGCCGGAGCCCGGCGTGCTCGTCGTCACAATCTTCAGCGTGCTTGGCCTTCTGCTACGCGGGCACGTGCTGGCGCGCGGGAAGCGCCGATAGCCCAGAGCATCGACAACAACGGGGACGGTCACCTGTTCTTCAGAAGCGGGTGACTGCCCCCGTTTCCTCGCTTATCTCTGCGGGCGCCTTGACGTGCGGGTATAATAGCGCCGTGGCGAAGAGGCGGATATATGTCGGCACGCCGGGGTGGCCGTACGACGATTGGCAGGGCGCGTTCTGCCCCGATGACGTGAAGGGCGCCGGGCGGCTCTCATGCCGTGTGGCGGCGTTCGACGACGACGGGGGATCCCAAGGACCCAATGGGTGGTAGCAGCCGCAAGCGCCGGAAGAAGAAGCTGTCTGACGCCGAGATCTCTCAGCTTGTGGAGGAGCTTGCCGCTTCGGACCTCAAGTCGCGCCGGCGCGCGGGCACGGCGATCAGCGCCCAAGGCAAGCGCGCAATCGAGCCGCTAGTGCAGGCCTTGGATCACCCGAGCCTCGAGGTGCGCCGGAGTGCGGCGTTCCTGCTTGGCCGGGTTGGAGCCCGCGCCGGCCAAGCGACTCAGAGCTTGTTGCTGGACCGTCTCGTCGCTGCTTTGCGCGACGAGGACGCCAAGGTGCGGAAGAACAGCGCGATCAGTCTGGGCCGGTT
>CAYUZG010000192.1:3106-4764 GCA_964449605.1 uncultured Verrucomicrobiota bacterium
CTGCGACGGGATGTCGCAGACAAGATGGCGGAGCACGCCGACGTAGAGAGCCCTGGAACGGTGCGGACGCGCGTGAGCAGCACCACGGATCTTCTTCAAGTTCGGAGCTTTTGGGAGATGCTTCTGCCGGTGGGATGCGCGGCCCCCGCCACTCTCGACGACGTCCCCGAAGCGGTGCTTGAGCTTCTCAAGGCGACGAGCGCGTTTGATGTGGTGGTATCGCTGCACGAGATCCCACACGGCACACTGCAGTACCGAGTGGAGATCAGGGGACCGCACATCAAGCACCACCAAAGGCAGAGAATGGCTCAGGAGCTCGCGGAGCGGATCGATAGGGAATGCGATTCGCTCCTCAACTCGACGAGCGATTACGACGTCGAGCTGCGCGTGGTTGCCGAAGACGACGGGCAGGTCCGCGTGTCCTGGGTGCCCTACAGCTACCACGATTCGCGCTTCGAGTATCGAGTCTCCGATGTACCGGCTTCCATCAGCCCGGTCGTCGCTGCCGGGCTTGCTGGGCTGCTGGAGCCGAAGCCTGACCGGGCAGTCAGGGTCCTGGATCCGTTCTGTGGCAGTGGGACGCTGCTTGTTGAGCGAGAGCGTCGCGGCCCATGCGAGGAACTCGTCGGGATCGACATCTCAGGGCAGGCAGTCGAGGCGGCGCGAGAGAACACCAGAGCGGCGCAGAGCGACGGGATCAGGCTGATCTGTGGCGACATGCGCACGGCAAAGCGGGAAGGCGTGTTCGATGAGGTCATCACGAACATGCCGTTCGGCCTGAGGGCCGGAAGCCACAAGGAGAACCAGACGCTTTACGCTGATTTCGTGGACGTGCTTCCCGGGTTTCTGGACGTGGGCGGGCAATTCGTCCTGTTCACGCACGAGGTGTCGCTGCTCCAGCGTCTGCTTGGCGGCAGCAGACTCCTCGCGCTGACCCGGCAACTCAGAATCGAGACGGGCGGCCTCAAGCCGGCGGCGTTCATCGGTCATCGACTGTGACCGTTTCTGCTCGTTGTCGACGTGAGAGAGGCCGGGCGCCGGACCGCGAGACTGCACGTGAGATGACTGAGAAACGACAGCGCATATACGTCGGGACGTCGGGGTGGACGTACGACGATTGGCAGGGCGCGTTCTATCCCGACGACGTGAAGGGCGCCGAGCGGCTGGCGTTCTACGCGACGAAGTTCGATACGGTCGAGGTGAACGCGACGTTCTACCGCAATCCGGCGCCGTCGGCGATCAAAGCGTGGAACACGCGGCTCGGGCCGGACTTCCACCTGGTGGTTAAAGGCTCGCGCGCGGTGACACACCTGAAGAAGCTGGCCGACTTCGATGAGGCGCTCAGGCGGTGCCTCGACCGCGTGCTCCAGCTCAAGCGGCTGCGCGTCATCCTGTGGCAACTGCCGCCGTCGCTGCACAAGGACGTCGAGCGGCTCGATGCGTTCCTGCACGTGCTGCCGGTCAGCGTCCGTCACGCCGTCGAGTTCCGGCACGAGAGCTGGTGGGACGACGAGGTCGCGGACGTGTTGACGCGGCACAAGGCGGCGTTCGTCGCCATCAGCCACCCGACGCTGCCGGACACGTGGTTCACGACGACCGATTTCCTGTACGTGCGCTTCCACGGCATCGAGCGGCAGCTCTACCGCTACGACTACACG
>CAYUZG010000193.1:0-4732 GCA_964449605.1 uncultured Verrucomicrobiota bacterium
GGGCAAGCGGATCGCGGACGCGGTCGTCGAGCACAAGGATACGTTCGCCGGCACGGTGCGCGAGACGATGGTGACGCAGGTCCCAGAAGAGTTCAGCCGTCGCCTCAACGGAGCAACCGTCGCGCGCGTGGACAACCGCTCCTCGTTCCTGCTCCTTTCGACAAACAAGAAGAGCACGCTCCTGATCGGCGACCTGGTTGGCTCGATCCGCTTCCACGACTCGGACAAGGGCGTGCCCAAGAAAGCTTGCCTTCACCTCGGGTTTTCCGACGGCACTTCCCTGACGGTCGTCGTGGCCCTGTTCGCGCAGATCCGGGTGTTCAACGACAAGGAGCTGACAGCCTACCTCAAGGAGTGGCTCGGCCAGTCCGTCGAGCCCATGTCGAAGCAGTACACGTGGCAGGGGTTTCGCAAAGCCGTCGCGGCGGCGGGCGGGAAGAAGATCAGCGCAAAGAAGTTCCTGACGTCGTGCTTCCCGACGTACTACGTGAGCGGCCTCGGCGGCGGGTACGTCGGCGAGATTCTCTACCGCGCCAAGATCCACCCTAAACGGAAGCTGGCGTCGCTGAGCCTCGACGAGCAGAAGGCGTACTACCGCTGCATCGACGAGGTGGTCAGGGAGGCCATCAAGCAAGGCGGACGCCGGAGCGAGAAAGACCTGCTCGGGCAGCCGGGTGGGTTCATGCCTCACGTCTGCAAGGACACGTTGGGCACACCCTGCCCCGAATGCGGTGCCTTGATCGAGAAGCTCAGCCTCGAGGGTGGCGCGTCGTACGTCTGTCCGGGGTGCCAGCCCCTGTAGCGACCGCTACACAATCCACTTCCGGCGGATATTCCGCAGGCTTATCCCGAACAGAACTGCCCCGAAGGCCCCTAGAACGCCGAAGTCCAGTGCCAACGACATCCGTGCCGCCTGCCGGATCGAGGCATGGAGCACATCGGCCCCGTAGGTAAGCGGAAGGGCGTAGGACAATGGCCGTAGCCAGAGTGGGAGTTGCGCAATCGGGAAGAACAGGCCACAAAGGAAGATCATCGGGAAGCGGAAGAAGTTCGAAAACGTCTGGGCCTCGAAGACCTCCTTCACGGAAACGGCGATGAACAACCCGAGAAACGTCGAGTTGACGGCGATGAGCACCACGGCTGGGATGAGCGCCGCCCAGTTGACGCCGGAAAGGTCGGTTAGGAACGATCCGACAAGGAGCGGCACGAACGCGTTGACTACGCCGAAGAGGATCGCACCGGTGGTCTTGGCCAGCATCAGGACTTCCAGCGAGATGGGCGCGAGCAACAGCCGTTCGAAGGAGCGGCCTTTCTTCTCGAACGTCACGGTCACAGAGAGAACGCTGGTGGTGCCGAAGAGGATACTCAGCCCCACCAGGCCCGGGAGAAGGCTGGGCAAGCTCTCGATCCCTAGCCCGGAGCGAATGGAGAACATGGCGATCCACACCAGGGGAAACAGCAAACCCCAACTGATATTCGGCGGCTTGAGATAGTAGGACCGCATATCCTTGATCAGGATGTTCCAGAACGCGATCCACGCCTTCATGCGCCTGCCCCCATCTTCGCCTTTTCCTTCTCCTGCTTCATCGCGCACAAGGCTTCAACGACGTACACGGCTGGAACCCCGCTCGACAGATCAACGCCCAGGCTGAGTGGACACCGGAAGCTCGCCGCGAAGCGGCGGGCTGCAAGCGTTCCGCTGAAGCCTGATGCTAGGTCTCACCGATGGGCAACGCTACGAGCGTACGTAAGTCGGATTCTTGTAGAATGCGAATCGCCTGGCCCTCTTGGATGAGTTTCTCAGCTTTCCGATGTTTCGAGCTCTTCTCATGACCCGCCAGCTTCCGTATGTCTTGATCGCCAACGATTAGAAGAGTAGTGGCTTTGGTGACAGATGCTGCGACCTCGCAGCCTGCGGCCGCAGCAAGGTCAGCTGCCTCGCCCCGAGGCATGGACAGAGCGCCGGTGAAGACAGCGATTTCCCCGTAGAGTGGGCCTTCGGCATTGCCTTCCCGCGCGATCTTCTCTGACGGAGTGCTTCGTCGCGACGGCGGCGTGATGGGCTTTCTGACGCGAACGAGCCACTCCTCGACGGATAGACCGCTCTCGTGCATGGCGCGGAGTAGAATTTCGCCAGCAGCACGCGCATCTTCGGCCGCATTGTGGTGCTGAAACTCGATGCCCAGCCGCTCGGCGACTGCTGCGAGGCCGTAACCGCTCTTGGAGAGATCGGGCCACGTCCTGCGCACTACACGCGCTGTGTCGAGCCACGTGACCGGCGGCAGCTCGAGACCGTGCTTTGCGGACACCGAGCGCATGGCAGCCTGATCGAACGAGGTGTGAGTCACGACCACCGTGCCGGTGAGGGCCTTCCAGATAACCTGCTGAACGAGTGGAAATGTCGGAGCACCAGTAACCATGGAGGCGTCGATGCCGTGGATTGCAGCATTGATGGCATCGAACTCGTCCTCGGGGTTGACCAACGACTCCCATTTCTCGTGGAAGCGACCGTTGCAGAACCCTGCAATCCCGACCTGGCAGATGCTCGATAGATCCGCGTTGGCCGTCTCGACATCAAGCGCGATGAAGTCCATGCCGATCTCCTTTATTGGGCCGGGTGGGCGGGTGGCACTGACGTGTGCCACTGCTCTTGAGCGGTGTGGCCTCGAACGGTCGTGGAAAAGCACTGCTTGAAAGCAGTGGCACACTGCACACTGCCGAACGCACCGCTTGAAAGCAGTTGGACATACGCCTCGGCGCGCCTGCGTCGTCGGGATTGTCCGTTCCACATGACTGCCGGTCAACGGGAAGCCGCGGGTGCAGGACAGTCATCGGGCAGGTCCCTTCATTTCCCGTTCCTGTTTCATCGCGCCCACATCGATGCCTGTGACGCGGACGAAGACATCTTCCAGCGAGGGCTGAATCTTGCGCGCCTCGGCGACCTCTGCGCCCCGCTCCTCAAGCAGCCGTACCAGCGGACCGACTCGAACGGGCTCGGAAGACTCGACACGGATGCCGACGCCCCTGAACGCTTGGCAGTGGAGGTTCGGATACTCGGCCATGATGTGCTCGCACAGTTCCGACGCGTCCTTAGAGACGGCGAACTGCATAATGTGCCGGCCTTGGGTCTGGCGCATCAGGTCCTCGACTGAGTCGATCCGGACGATGCGACCTCGAACGATGAACGCAATGCGCTGGCACAGCCGCTCCGCCTCCTCGATGTAGTGCGTAGTCAAGAAGATCGTCGTCCCGCCGGCGCTCAGCTCGGCGACGAGCTGGCGAATCTGCCGGGCGCTGGCCACGTCAATCCCAGTGGTTGGCTCGTCGAGAAAGAGGATGGACGGGGCGTGGATGATCCCCGCGGCGATGGTGAGTTTGCGCTTCATGCCCTTGGAGTAACCGCCGAACTTCCGGTCGGCCGCTTCCGTGAGGCCGAAGCGATCCAGAAGGTCTCGGGCGCGAACCTCGCGCTCTGCCTTGCCCATGCCGTAGAGCGATCCGCAGAAGCAGAGGTTCGCGAAGCCGGTCAACTCCGGATACAGATTGCTCTCGTCAGGCACCACGCCCATCAGGTGCTGGGCGGCCTTAGGGTTCCTGGAGCAATCGATCCCTGCAATGCTGATCGTGCCCGTGTCCGGCCGGGCCAAGCCGGTAAGCATGTTGATCGTCGTGGTCTTACCAGCACCGTTTGGACCTAGAAAGCCGAACAACTCGTCCTCGCGCACGTCGAAATCGATGGACGAGACGGCCTGCACGGTTCCGAAGCGCTTCGACAAGCCGCGCACCTGTATGCTCGCGTCCAGCATGGGTCCTTACCGGCCTTTCGTGTCCATGCACGTCATGTGCCTGCTGTGTCTTCGCGCCCGCCCCACCATGATGATCCTTCCCTCTGCATCATGAGGATTATCATCACGAGCTCGGCCGCCGCAATGACCTCAAAGGTGAAGAATGCGAGCAGGCGCTCGTTGATGAGCTTGTCCCAGCCGAGGACGCTGAGCATGATCACCGGGGTGAGCGGGATCATGATCGCGGGGACGATGAGGGCGGCGATGTACAGGGGCCTCGATCCCCGGAACACCGCCGGGGTGAGAAACGCCAGCGCCAACGCCCCGCAGATGGTCTCGGACACGATGGCGCGCGGGGCGCACACCAGGCCGAGACGGAAGTACGCAAACATCACCAGCGGCGCGGCGACCGCGACGCCCACGTAGGCCACGTAGAGGTCCCGCACGGAGTCCTGCCTCATCCGGCGTCTCCTGCGCCGCATCCCGCCCCGGACGACCCACAGCACCCTTTCTGATCGGCCTTGCGCTCATCCGGCTCGCAGGGGTGGCCGTCGACGTCGCCGTGGCATTCCTTGATCTGCTCGGGCGAGCACTTGCGCGGGTCGCCCTTGCCTTTTTCCGGCTGCAGGCATCCGTCCTTTCTGTTGCACACGTTCAGTACCTCCGCTTGGGGTTGTCCTTATTCAGTCGCGTCGAAGAGCTTACCGATGGAGCTCGCGTGCCGCGCCAGCGCGTCGCGGTTCACCGAGTAGTGCATCCAGTAGCCGCGCTTCTCGGCCACGACGAGGCCGGCCTCCTTCAGGATGCGCAGGTGCTGCGAGACGGCCGACTGGGTCATGTCCAGCTTGGCGGTGATCGCGTTGACACACAGCGACCGCTGCTTCAGCAGCCGGAGGATCTTGAGCCGCGGCTCGGACGACAACGCCTTGAGGACCTTGACCAGACTC
>CAYUZG010000194.1:0-4691 GCA_964449605.1 uncultured Verrucomicrobiota bacterium
TCGGCGATGCCGACGGCCCCGGCAAGCTGAGCAAGCCGCACGGCTGCGAGCTCGATGAGGACGGCAACATCCTCGTCGCCGACACGATGAACAACCGGATCGCCGCCTTCGCGCCCGACGGCACGTACTTGCCCGAGCACAGCATCGAGGGCGACGCGGCCGAGATGCTCGACGAGCCGAGCAACCTGATGCTCCAGAGCTTTTCCCGCGGGCGCAGGCAGCAGCTCTTTGTGGCGAACGCCGGCGCCGGCCGCATGGACGAGTACAAGTGGGGCGACGTCGACGTGGAGGTTGAGGGCGAGACGAAGAAGGTGAAGCGGTGGGTCTGGGTCAAAGAGCACTGGGCCAAGCCCGACGTGAAAGACGTCGCCTCGACCGTCGAAAGCGACATCTGCGCGGCCTGCCCCGGCTGGAACACCGTCCGCCGCTATGACGTGTACATGAACTACCGGTGGGACACGGTCCACAGCACGGCCCATAAGTCGCTCTACGGGCTCGAGGGCCGCGGCATCGGCAAGCTCGGCGTCAAGCCGTACGGGATCGCGATCGGGTCCGATCAGCGCGTGCTTGTCACCTGGCCCGAAGAGAACCGGGTGATCAAGTACACGGAAGCGATGATCGACCCGTGGCGGCCCGAGATCAGGCGCCTCCGCCGCACGAGCGCCGTCGTCAAGTGCGACTCGCTCGAACCGGTCGCGTCGGCCGTTCAGTACTCGCTCGACGGTGAGACGTGGACGACGGTCGAAGGCTCCGCCCGCCCGAAAACGCGACACAGAGTGAAGCTCACGGGCCTCGAGCCCGGCACGCAGTACCGGTTCCGCGTCCAGTACGGCTGCTCGTTCATCCCCAAGACCCCGTTCTGGGGCCCGGAGTGGCGCTTCGCCACGGCCGCGCCCCGGGGCATGGTGCGCTACCTCGACATGCCGATGCTCGTCGTGCTCTACAGCAACATGTACGAGCCGGCCAAGCTGCCCGACGGCGTCGAGCCGCCCACGGCGATGACTGACGACGCGATCGAGACGGTCAAGATCCACCTCGAGCAGGGTGCCACCGGCTACTACTTCGCCTCGCGCTGGCTGCTGAACATCCATTACGACTGGGTGGTCATTGACGAGCCGCAGATCGTCTTCCCCGATCCCGAGGCGCTCGAGGAGCTCGGCGACGAGGATCGCGAGACGTTCAATGAACTCATGAAGAGCGACCGCACCGACGAGAACCGCGCCGAGATCATCGCATTCCTCAAGGAGAAGCTCGGCGATGCGCTGAGCGAGCAGGAGCTCGAATGGCTCACGGCGCCCACCCGCTCGACGCGGGGCACGAACTGGGTGTGGGAGACCGACGAGGTGTTCGACGCGCTCGCCCGGGCGCAGCACGGCAAGGGGCTCATGGACTACGCCGGCTGCATCAGTCTCGGGTGCCTGTGGAACTGGCACGAGGGCGAGGCGCCCAACGACCTCGCGCCCGGCCGCATCCAGCCCGCCGTCTACACCGACCCCGACACCCCGCCGGAGAAGCCCGGCTACTGGCGCCAGGCCGGCTCAGGCGGCCTCACGCCGTACTGGTGGGGCGGCAAGCTCGGCAAGCCGATTGGCCGCTGCGCGTTCAACACCGGCGGCGGCACCGTCGGGCTGTTCTTCCATGAGATGGGCCACAAGATGGACGGCCAGTTCCTGTTCAGCGGCTACCACGACTATCCGTTCAACCATTTCGCCAACACGTTCCTCAGGGGCCGCTACGACAACGGGCTGTCGGGCAACGGCTACCTGCTGCGCGTCTACCCGACCGAGTACTACTTCGCCTCGACCCTCGGCGAGGTGAAGCTCGCGGCGGACGCCGACGGCGACGGCCTGGCCGATGACGACCCGAACCTGTTGTGCGACGAGAAGCGCTTCGGCTCGAGCCCGCGCCGGCGCGACACCGACCACGATTCTTTGGCCGACTACGACGAGATGCTCGTCACGTACGGCGTCCAGGAGATCAAGCTCGACCGCCAGCGGATGGTCGAGCGCCTCATCCCGCCCCGCCCCGACCTGCCGGACAGCGACGGCGACGGGATTATCGACAGCCGCGACCCGATGCCCCTCTACCCCGTCCCGGCCACGATCGCCAAGCGCACGCCCGTGCTCGACGGGCGCATCGAGCCGGGCGAGTGGAACGTCTACCGCGCGTTCACCGACGGCGAGCTCGTCGGCACGTTCTACATGGCGTGGGACGACGACGCGGTCTACTTCGCGCTCGCGGCCGATCGTTGGGCTGAGATCGTCCCCAAGTTCGATTGGAACCAGGACGGCTACATCTGGGGCCGCGACAACATGTTCCTCAAGGTGACGCCCGACACGCGCGACCCGATGGCCGACCCCCCGACGTGCCGCGTCGAGATGCGCGTCTGGGACGTGAGCTATCGGGGCGTCGACCTGCGCGACAGTGGGATGAATAAGCGTCTCTACGACCCCAAACACATCCGCACGGCAACCGGCGCTCAGGGCGATCTGAAGGTGCTCGAGGTGGCCCTGCCGCGCAACCTGCGCGTCTCGCTCGACCCGCGGCCCGGCATGATGTTCGACTTCGGCTGCTACTTCCGACCCGTCGACCAGCGGACACAGCTCCACCTGTTCGAGCTCGACTGGTCCGCCGGCGTGACGCTCGTCGAGGGGGAATAGGGGGGAATAGGGACAGGCACTCATTCCTTCATTCCGCGGCAGGTCTTCTGCAGGACTAGAGACCGAAGACGCCCTCGATCAGCTTGGTCTTGATGTACCAGAGGCGCTCGAGCAGGTAGCTCATCCGCGTCATGACCGTGAAGCCGAACAGCGTGCCGAAGCAGATCATCATCATCCACCGGCCCCAGGCCCGCGTGCGCTTGACGAGCGGCGATTCGGCCCGGAACGTGAAGAAGAAGTAGACGAGCACGCTCACGAGCGCGGCCGTGAACAGGATGTTGCGGATCGTCGTGGCCCAGTCGAACCCGCCGGTCGCCGTCAGCACGATCAGGGGCCGGAACGATTTCGTCACCTGCGGCACGATGAGCAGCAGATACTTCTTGAACGCGAGCCCCGCGCCCATCCCGATGAACATCGCGAACACGAGCCGGCTCATCCACGCATGCTTCTTCGAATAGAGCGTGTACCACATCGCGCCGGGCACGAGGCAGAGCAGCCAGAGCACCTTCCAGTCCCATTTGCCCTCGTTGAGGACCGTGCGCACCCCGGTGCTCATCGGCCTCCACCAGTTCGGGCGGAGCACGTTCTTAAAGACGACCATGATCGTCACCGCCGTCGCGCACCCGAGCAGGATGTGCGTGAGCATCTTGTAGGCGGCGTTGTCCTTGAAGATGTACGACATCACGACGAGGAACGTGAGCGTGCCGACGGCGATCTGGACGATCATGAAGACATCGGTGTAGTCGACGGCGGCCAGCAACATCAGCGTCTCCTCCCCAGCGTCGACAGGTAGCCGATGTTGCCCATGATGATGAAGACGATTATCAGGAGGTGCACAAACGATTGCGGCGTCATGAGCTGGGTGCCTTGCCCAGGCTCCTCCAGCTCGAGCAGTCGCTCGTACTCGGCCGCGCCGCGCGTCCCGCCCAGGATGCCGGCAAGTTGTCCCGCGTCGAAGTAGATCGCGTAATTCGGCACCACGATGCTCATGCAGGCAAACACGAGCGGCGTGCCGAACTGCGCGTGGACGAACGAGATCCATTCCACCGGCGGCTCGTAGGCGATGCAGATCACCAGATACACATCGTCCTTGATGTTCTTCACGCGCTGCATCAACGGCAGCTCGTTGACCGGCGTCCCCTTCATATCGGTGGGGAAGGTCGCGTGGATGTCGCGCGCGAACCCTTCCATGAGGAACCCGAGCGGCGCGCCGACCATCGCGCTGCCGCCGGCGCTCTTGTAGCCGAGGTTGACGTAGTCGACGCCGTACTTCTTATGATGCTTCTCGGCGAGCTTGTCGAGCTCGTCCTGCGCCATCTTGGGGCCGAACGGCTCGAGGCCCACGGAGGTGACGACGAACTTGATGTTGCGGCGGAACATGTGCTCGGCCAGGGCGAGGAACTGCGCCTGGTTCTCGGCCTGCGTCCACATCGCCCACGAGCTGTCGAAGATGATGACCTTGTCGGGCGGGCACGCGTCGATGGCATTGAACGCCGCGCGTGCCTCGGGCCCGACGTGAGTGACCGGCAGCGGAGGCAGCAAGAACGCCGCGACGGTCACCACAAACAGCACGCCGTAGATGATGCGCCGGTCCAGGTTCTGCAGTCGCTCGGCGAACCGCTGCCATCGGGTCGGCCCGGTGTTCTGTTCTGACATCGAGTCCATCGTGGTGCACCTAGAGGCGTCGTTTGTCCATCGAGAGCCACAGCCGCATCGCCAGCACGAGGCCGCCGACGGCGGCGCCGATCTGGATCGCCCGCATCGTGGGCACCATGATCGTGTAGCTGATCCAATAGGCGACGTTCTGGATCTGCACGGGCGGCGGCAGCCACGCCGTCAGGATTTGCCCGAGTGGCACCTGGCCGAGCATCACGAGGATGGCCGCGACCATCATGAGGCCGGCCTCGGCGTTCTTGAGCTTGAACGAGCGGTACGAGGCCGAGGCGAGGTAGAACGTGAGCAGCCCCATGCTCGACGCGCCGAAGCTCTCCATGAGGCCGTGGAAGATGATGTTGTAGAGCTTGTGGCCCG
>CAYUZG010000195.1:0-2127 GCA_964449605.1 uncultured Verrucomicrobiota bacterium
CCACTCGACGCCGAGGCCGAACTGGTCGTCGGAGCTCACCTCGACGATCCAGACCTCGACGAGCACCTGCTGCTGGGGCTGGTCGAGCTCTTCAAGCACGTCGCGATAGACTTCCCAGTCCAGCGGTGAGGCCGACACGAGGATCTTGTTCGTCGCCTCGTCGGCGATGAAAAAGACCTCCGTCTGACTCGCCGCGCCGCGTCCCGCCTCGCCCCCGGGCTGGCCGCTCTGGAGCGGCGGCCGCTGCTCGGAGAAGTTCCGCAGCACATCGGCGAGCGTGACCGCCTGTTGATTCTTGCACTGGAAGATATGGACCGGGAAGTGCTTCTCGTTGGGCGGCACGTCCAGTTTCTCGACGAGCTCGAGCACTCGCTCGGTGTCGCGCTCCGAGGCGACGATGATGATCGAATTGAGCCGCTTGTCGTGGATGATATTGACGCCCATCCGCTCGACGCCCGGTCCGGTCATCACCGGCACGCCGCCCGGGCCGGCCGCGCCGCCGCGGCGGGCGTCGGCGCCCCCTGTTCCCTGGTGCTCGATGACCTCCCGCAGCGTCACGGCGAGCTCCTGGGCGTCGGCGTACTCGATCGGGTGTACGGTCACCATCCCCGTGGTGCCCGGCACGTCGAGCTTGTCGATGATCTCCATGTAGTAGCGGACGCGCGACTCGGTGTCCTTGATGATGATCGTGTTCATCCGCTGCAGATGGGCCGTGTAGGTCGTCGGCTCTTTCAGCTGCGTCAGGATGTTGTTGAAGATCTCCTGTGAGTCGATGTACTCGAGCACGATGATCGCCGTGACCGTCTTGTCGGTCTTGCCGAGCTCTTGCTCACCGGGCAAGATCACCACGTCGTCGGGCATCGCATACGCCTCCCGGCCCTTCGGCTTGACGATCAAGAAGTACGGCGTCTCGACAAGCACGAACCCCTCGTCGTCGAGGACCGTCCGCAGGATGTCGAGCGCCTCGGCCTTCGGCAAGGGGCGATCCCATTTCATCGTCACCTTGGTGCCGGCCAGCGTGTCGGGCATCAGGAAGTTGACGTTGAGGTCGCGAGCGACCATGTCGATCAACCCCGGGATCGAGACCCCCTTTACGGGCCCGAGTTTGATCATGTCTTGCCCGGCCGCCTCGCCGGCGTACGCCGACGCGCCGATCGCGGCCCACACGGCCAGCGCCAGTACAAAAGCGACCATCGTGCCAACCCGGCAGGTTCTGTGTCGTCCCATCAGTCTCTCCCAGAACGCGTCTTTGTCCCGGCCTCGCCTGCCGCCGCTGCGGCCTCGGGCGGCGTGCTAGAACCGACTCAGTTCAATCGTGATGTACACCCCGACGCCGAGGCGGTCGAGCTGGAGGCGAACCTCGTCCCACTCCAACGCCTCGCGCAGCAGGGCAAGCCCTTGCGCCTCGCCGGTGACCGGCTGCATCGGCGCATTCCGCTTCCCAACGCCGACGATGACGTCCTGCAGCCCGACCCCCAGATCGTCGAGGGGGCTCTCCGGCTCGAACCCGATCACTTTGTACCCGCGCAGCGGCGCCGACTCCCCGCCGGGCCTGAACGGCTCGACGTGCACCGTGGCGATGAGCGCCTCGACCCAATCGCCCTCCGGCCCCGCCAGCTTCCGGAACTCGTCCTCGATCCTCTTCATGTCCACGGCGTAGACGTTCGCCCGCGTCGCGGTCTTCTTGATCACCGCGCTCCAGTTCTTGCCCGCGGTCTCGGCCGCGGACGGCGGGAGGAACCGCTCGACGACCCGGCCGTGCGTCTCGTCGCGGATCTCGTAGCGGACGTAGTCGGCCGTCACCTCAGTAACCTCGACGTTGTACTCGGGGAAACGCTTGCCGGCAACCAGGACGAGTTCGTTGTCCGGGGGCCGCTTCTCCTGGTCGAGGACCCTCGCCTCGAATGCCC
The DNA here is from genome assembly GCA_964449605.1 of uncultured Verrucomicrobiota bacterium. Lineage (GTDB taxonomy): Bacteria > Auribacterota > JABMQX01 > JAFGEW01 > JAFGEW01 > CAYUZG01. The sequence continues at coordinate 1,911 of CAYUZG010000195.1, forward strand.
CCGGCTCCGGTTCCCAGATCAGCACCAACTCCCACCGCGGCTCCTTGAGCGGCGGGAGTTTCGCCACCACGACCGGCCCGGCCGCCTTCTCGACCTTGGCGGCGAAGATGTTGTTGCCTCGGATCACCAGCGGGTAAGCATCCTTCATCTGAGTGTGATGGTCGATCTGCGCCTGGAGCGTGTCCGGCCCGGTAGCCTGGACGATACGCTCGTCGTC
>CAYUZG010000195.1:2227-4674 GCA_964449605.1 uncultured Verrucomicrobiota bacterium
ATCTCCCGTCGGGCTGGTCGGCCAGCATCGCCTCGGTCCGCTCGACGAGCCGCTTCCTCGTAACCAACTCCTTGAGCTCGGCGACGGTCTCGTCGGTCAGCCGGCCCTCCGAGCTGAAGCGATCGTAGCCGTAGCGCCAGACGGACTCAATATCCTCGAGCACGGCCCGGTGCGGCGGCGCCAGCGGCTGTTTCAGCAGCAGCATCGCCTGGGCGGCGGGCCGGGAGAAATCCTCCTCGGCGGGCGCGTCGCCGCGCGACAGGGCGCGCATCTCCTCCAGGTTGTGCTCCAGAAACGACTGGAGCTCTTCGGAGATCGTCGCCGCCTGCCTGATTCCGGTCGGCTCGTCGTCGCTGCCAGACCACAGGCCGGGCCCGACCAACGCCACCACCAGCGCGGCGGCAACCAGGCCTACGGCCGCCACGGCGGCCGGCCGGCGCAGCGCTGCGCGCAGGATGCGGCGCGGCCTGCTCCGGGCGTTGTAGGCGGCGTGCCGCGTCTGGCTCACAAGCCGCGGCGGGGGCATGATCATCGACACACCCATGCGCGAGACCATGCGCTTGAGCGCACGCGCCTCGCGCATCAGCTCGGGTTGCTCGGCGAGCAGCAGCTCGACACGCGTCGTCTCGTCGGCGTCGAGTTCGCCGAGCGCGTAGTCGATCAGCAGCTCGTCTATGTTGTTCTTGTCGGGTTCCATGGCATGTGCCTCCATGAGCCGGGACGGCTCGCGGAACGAAGATGAACACGCAAGCGCCGTGCTGCGCTCCGCTAGGTGCGCGCCGTGTTGGGCTTGAGCCCGTCCCGGAGTTTGCGGCGGAGCAGCTTGACCGCGTTGTGAATTCGCGACTGCACGGTGCCGAGCGGGATCCCGAGCACCTCGGCCACCTCGCGGTACTTGAGACCGTGCTGGGCCTGGAGCTCGAGGGTGACCCGCAGCTCGTCGGGCAGCTCGTCGACCGCCTGCCACAGCGCCGCTCGGTGCTCGGCCTCCTCGGCCGATTCCCGCGGGTGCTCGGCGCTCTCGTCGGCGAGCCGCACGACGTGCGTCCACGCCTGGCCCGGGTCCTGGCCCGCCATCGGCTCGTCGAGCGAGACGGTCGGCCGGCGCTTGCGCCGTTTCAGCTCGTCGCGGCACAAGTTCGCGGCGATCGTGTAGATCCACGTCGACACCTTGGCGCGCCGGCGGAACGAATGCGCCCGGGTGAAGACCCGGACGAAGGTTTCCTGGAAAATGTCCTCGGCCGCCTCGCGGTTCCGCACGTAGCGCCAGATGAAAGTGAACAGCCTGCTCCGGTACCTTTCAAAGAGCTGGTCGAAGCTTGCCTCGTCGCCGCGTCGGCAACCGAGAATCAGCTCCTCATCCGATGGGTGCATCCGGGAGCACTCTCCACGTATGCGCCCGATACGTTCTACGACGCACCGGGTGCTTTGTTCACTGGGGGCCTGGGCCCCTCGCTACAAAGATCGGGCCAGCGCCGCGCCACGGCGCCCGGCGCCGGCCTCCCGATCTCCTTGAGCCGATCAGCTGCCCACCGGCTCGAACACCGCCGTCACGCGCAGCGTCAGGTCGCCGTTCTTGAACAGAACCTTCTCCTCGCCGCTGGTCAGGATCGCACCGGCCTGGAAACTGAGTTGCACGCGGGAGTCCTCCATCTTGTGTTCGAGGACCGCCTGGTCGAGGTGCAAGCATATCCAGTCCTGGTTCGACATGGTCTCCACCGCGCAGTGCAGGCGCCACGAGAAGCCCGCACCGTCAAGCCCAAAGGCTTCGCCGGACGCCATGAGGCTGGGGCGAGCGGTGCGCACCTGCATATCCAGGAGCGTCTGGCCCGCGTGGTCGACGCGGAAGTGCAGCACCACCGTGCCGGGGAGCGACGGAGGTTCTGTTCTGCCGCGCGGCGCAGGCATCTGTGATCCGGCCTGCGAGACAAGGCCGGCGCCGACGGCGACGATGACAAGCACTGCCACGACCCGCAGGGTCGTGCTCAACGTCCGATGACTCATTGCTCTCTCCCACTTCGTTCAACGTTCGGTTCCGGTTTGGGCATGCCCTCGCCACGTTCTACGAGTCATCGGACGCTTTGTTCGTCACCAAACTGCTCGCCACGGTAGATGGCGGCCATTCTCTCGACGGTGCGGGCCAGTGAAAACCGTTCGCGCACGCGCGCCAGGCCGTTGCGCGCGAGCTCGCCCGCGGTGTCCGGTCCACGCAGAACACGTGCCAGCGTAGCCGCCAGCCCGCCCGCGTCGCCCGGCGCCACGAGCAGGCCCGAGACGCCGTCCTCGACGATCTCCGTGATCCCCCCGGTGCGAGAGGCCACGACGGGCAACCCGGCCGCCATCGCCTCGATCAGCGCAATGCCGAACCCCTCCCACCGCGAGGGGAAGGCGAACACGTCGAACGCCCTGAGCAGCCGCGGCACGTCGCTGACGAGGCCGGCGAACCG
>CAYUZG010000196.1:0-1982 GCA_964449605.1 uncultured Verrucomicrobiota bacterium
GTCGGCCTGGGCCGCGAGCTCGTGGACAAGTACTTCACGTGGACGGCGTCGCGCATCGGCGGGATCGGGCTCGACGTGATCGCCGAAGAAACCCTCAGGCGGCATGCGCACGCCTACCCCGTGGTCGAGGTGCCGGGCGAGCTCGACCTCGACGTGGGCGGCCAGTACCAGTGGCGGCGGCGCGGCGAGCACCACGTGTTCAACCCACTGACGATCGCGAGGCTGCAACAGGCGACGCGCACGGGCGACCGCCGCATCTACGACGAGTACGCGCAGCTCGTCAACGACCAGTCCAAGAAACTCGGCACGCTGCGCGGCTTGCTCGAGCTCAAAACCCTCGATGTGCCGGTGCCGCTCGAGGAAGTCGAGCCGTGGACCGAGATCGTCAAGCGCTTCAAGACGGGTGCGATGTCGTACGGCTCGATCAGCCAGGAGACGCACGAGACGATCGCGCTGGCCATGAACCGCCTCGGCGCCAAGAGCAACTGCGGCGAGGGCGGCGAGGACCCCGCGCGCTATGCGCCCGACGAGAACGGCGAGCTCAGGCTGAGCCGGATCAAGCAGGTGGCGTCTGGCCGCTTCGGCGTCACGAGCAACTACCTCGTCAACTGCGACGAGATCCAGATCAAGATGGCGCAGGGCGCCAAGCCCGGCGAGGGCGGCCACCTGCCCGGCCAGAAGGTGTACCCGTGGATCGCGAAGGTGCGGCACTCGACGCCGTACGTGCCGCTCATCTCGCCGCCGCCGCACCACGACATCTACTCGATCGAGGACCTCGCCCAGCTCATCCACGACCTGAAGAACGCGAACACGCGCGCGCGCATCAACGTGAAGCTCGTCTCCGAGGTGGGCGTCGGAATCGTCGCCGCCGGCGTGTCGAAAGGCAAGGCGGACGTCGTGCTTATCAGCGGGCATGACGGCGGCACGGGCGCGTCGCCGCGCTCGTCAATCAAGCACGCGGGCCTGCCGTGGGAGCTTGGGCTGGCCGAGACGCACCAGACGCTCGTGCTGAACGACCTGCGGAGCCGGATCGTCGTCGAGGTCGACGGCCAGATGAAGACCGGGCGAGACGTGGCGATCGCGTGCTTGCTCGGCGCCGAGGAGTTCGGGTTCGCGACAGTGCCGCTGATCGTCATGGGCTGCGTCATGATGCGCAAGTGCTACCTGAACACGTGCCCGTGCGGCGTGGCGACGCAGGATCCCGAACTGCGCAAGAAGTTCTCCGGCAAGCCGGAGCATCTCATCAACTACTTCCGGTTCGTCGCCGACGAGCTGCGGCAGATCATGGCGCGGCTGGGCTTCCGCACCGTAGACGAGATGGTCGGTTGCGTCGACAAGCTTGAAGCACGCAAAGCGATCGACCACTCGAAGGCGCGCGGCCTCGACTTCTCGAAGATCCTTTACAAGCCCGACGTGCCGCCGCACATCGGCACACGCTGCATGAAGGCACAGGACCACGGCCTCGAGAACGCGCTCGACCACCGGCTCATCGAGCAGTGCGAAGCGGCCCTCGAACGGCGCGAGACGGTCGAGCTCGACGTGCCGATTCGCAACATCAACCGCACGGTCGGCACGATGCTCTCGAGCGAGATCTCACGCCGCACCGGCGAGCACGGCCTCGCCGACGACACGATCACGCTCAACTGCACCGGCTCGGCGGGCCAGAGTTTCTCCGCGTTTGGCGCAAGGGGCTTGACCATCCATATTGCCGGTGACGCGAACGACTACTTCTGCAAGGGGCTGTCGGGCGCGAAGGTGAGCCTCCGGCCGCCTGACGGCTCGACGTTCGTCGCCGACGAGAACATCATCTGCGGCAACGTGGCGCTCTACGGCGCGACGACCGGCGAGGTGTACGTGCGCGGCATCGCCGGCGAGCGGTTCTGCGTGCGCAACAGCGGCGCGCGCGCCGTCGTCGAGGGCGTCGGCGATCACGGCTGCGAGTACATGACGGGCGGGCGCGTCGTCGTGCTTGGCGGCACGGG
>CAYUZG010000196.1:2082-4663 GCA_964449605.1 uncultured Verrucomicrobiota bacterium
TCGAGAAGCACATCATCGACCGGCGGCTCGACATTCTGCGTGAAGAGGGGATCGAGTTCAGGACAGGCGTCGAGGTTGGCACGACGTTGCCCGTCGAGGACTTGAAGCAGTTCGATGCGGCCGTGATCTGCATCGGCGCGACGGTGCCGCGCGATCTGCCGATCCCGGGCCGCGAGCTTGACGGCATCCACTTCGCGATAGAGATGCTGACGCGTCAGAACGAACTCGTCGCCGGCAGGGCGCCCGCGACGTGGATGAAGCCCGTCGACGCAAAGGGCAAGGACGTGATCGTCATCGGCGGCGGCGATACGGGCGCCGACTGCGTCGGCACGGCCAACCGTCACGGCGCGAAGTCGGTGACGATGTTCGAGCTGCTGCCGAAGCCGCCGCTCGAGCGGCCCGTGCACCAGCCGTGGCCGTACTGGCCGATGCGGCTGCGGACCAGCTCGTCGCACGAGGAGGGCGTCCGGCGCGAGTGGAGCGTTCTGACCAAGGAGTTCGTCGGCGAGAATGGTCACGTCAGGATGCTGCGGACCGTCGGCGTCGAGTTCACGTCGAAGGACGGCGCGTACGTCGAGATGAACGAGATGCCCGGCACGGAACGCGAGTGGCCGGGCGATCTCGTGCTGCTCGCGCTCGGCTACGTCGGGCCCGATCCGGGGAACGTGATCGCGAAGCTCGGCCTCGAGCTCGACGAGCGCGGCAACGTCAGGACCGACGAGAACTACGCGACGAACGTCCCAAGAATCTTCGCGGCCGGCGACGCGCACATGGGCCAGTCGCTCGTCGTCTGGGCGATCTCTGAGGGCCGCGAGTGCGCGCGCGCCGTCGACACCGCCCTCATGGGCCGCACGTTCCTCCCCACCAAAGGCGAGGGCGATCTGCCGCAGGTGTGACCCCAGGCAATGAGCCGGCGCACTTCCGGCGCTTGACGCGAGCCTGCATCCTGCCCCAAGATGTGGTTAGTCTCCGGGCATTGCTGCTTCCCCACCATGAGCCTACAGCTGAACGCCGGAGCGGGGAGGTGTGACGATATGCCGAGGAAACGTCTCGCCCTTTGTCTAACGCTTGGTCTACTCCATGTCGTGTCGCCGGCCCTGGCCGGGGAGGAACCTCACGGCCGGGCGACCACTGAGACGACGATCGGGTCGATCAACCGCACCACGTGGATTCCGGGCTCCGTCGTCGTCAGCCCGGACAACCGCCGCGTTGCCTACATCAACCACGTGGGCTGGAAGTCCCATCTAATCGTCAATGGAGAGAAAGGCGCGGATTACGACGGGTTCGTTCCCGGCTCAATCACGTTCAGCCCTGACAGCCAGCGGCTCGCGTACATCGCAGCCTCACGGGAGACGGGCAAGGGATTTGTCGTCGTGGACGGCACGGAATGGGAACCGCATGACGGTTTCGCCGACGGCAGCCTGGTGTTCAGTCCTGATAGCTCGCGTCTTGCATGCGTGGCGTTCTCCGGGCGGAAGGAAGTCAGCATGAAGGACAACGTGCTCTTCGGCCAGGAGAAGGTCACGGCCGTCGGGGAGAAGTACGTCGTCTTGATCGACAACGAAGAGGCCACGCAGCAGTACGACGGGATCTGGACGCTCATCTTCAGTCCGGACGGCAAGCGCGTGGCGTGCACGGCAGGTGTGGGTGACAAGCTGTGCGTGGTTGTCGACGGACAGGAGGGAACGCACTACGAGAGCATTCGTAACGACACGCTCATCTTCAGCCCCGACGGCCGGCATCTCGCCTATATCGCACGCCTCGACAACAAAGACGTCGTCGTGGTGAATGGAGAGGAACAAGGCAGATACCTCCAGGTGGTGGAAGGAAGTCTCTCGTATAGCCCGGACAGCACGCACCTGGCCTACGCGGCCGCTGTGCGGCAGGGTACGTGGTGTGTGATCCTCGACGGGAAACAGGGGCGGCAGTACGACGGCTTCGGAGAGTGGCCCTTGGTGTTCAGTCCGGACAGCAAGCACATTGCGTACGTGGCCGTTGACAGCGGCGAGCTTGTCGTGGTCGCTAACGATGAAGAGCTCGCGCGCCATGACGCGCTGCTGCTTGGGCCGACGTGGAGCTCCGACAGTGCGCGCCTGGCGTACGCTCCAAGAGAGGGCAACAAGGCGTTCTTCGTGATCGATGGCACAGCGGGCAAGCAATACGATGCCCTCGGCCGTCCGGTGTTCAGCCCCGACAGCGCGCGCGTGGGCTACATCGCCAGGGATGGGGACCAGTACCTGGTCGTTGTCGACGGGGAGGAGGTTTCCAGGCACTCCAGGATCGGCTCGCCGACACCGGTTTTCGGTCCCGATGCGAAGCACGTGGCCTATCCGGCGCACGACCGCGGCAAGGACTTCGTCGTGCTCGACGGTGTCGATGGCAAAAGGTATGACGCCGTGGTCACGCGGGGCGGCGGGACGGTCGTCTTCGACTCCTCGACGAGCTTTCACTACATCGCGATCGAGGATTACGAGTTCCTTCTGGTCGACGAGCAGATCGAGTAATGCGCCGCACGGCGCAGTCGACACCCTCCTCACGGGCGGCACCTTCCTCCCCACCAAGGGCGAGGGCGATCTGCCGC
>CAYUZG010000197.1:0-2554 GCA_964449605.1 uncultured Verrucomicrobiota bacterium
GCGCATCGTGCCGTCGGGCATGCGGAGCAGCTTGAGGATCGAGCAGACGGTGCCGGTGCCGAACAGGTTCTCGGGCGTCTCCTCGGCCTCGCCCTCCTTGGCGGGGCGCATGGCCACGGCGGCGATCATCTTGTCGCTCGTCATCGCCGCTTCGACCGCGGCGAGCGAGACGGGCTTGCCGATCGCCACGGGCGTGACGGTCGCCGGGAAGATGACGTTGTTGCTGATGGGCAGGACGGGGAGCTCGCCGGGGATCTCCTGGCTCCGGGCCAGTTGGAGTTCGGGCGTGAGCTGGACCTGACTGGTGCTCGCCTTGCTGTCTTTCTTACCGGACATAGTGTGCTCGACGCTCGGAGGCTATTCGACCTGGATGTCGACCGACTCATTCTTCGGGGGTGGTTGCTTGGTGATGCTGATGGTCAGGAAGCCGTCCTCGAAGTGGGCGCCGATGTCCTCCTGCCGAACACCGGGCCGAAGGTGCAGGGTGCGCTCGAAGGGGCCGTAGTTGATCTCCATCTGGTGATACGAGATGACCCCTTGGGGGGCTTTTTCCTGACGCACGCCGCGGATGACGAGGCAGTTGTTCTCGAGCGAGATGGCGATGTCCTCTTGTTTCACGCCGGCCAGTTCCATCTTGACGATGAGCCTGTCGGCCGTCTCGTACACGTCGGTCAGGGGGCTCCAGTGGTGCTGGGAAACGGACTTGACCGGGTGTTTGGGCGAGAAGAGATGGTAGAAGAGGTTTTCCATCTCGCTGGCGATCACGTCCATCTGCTTGAAGACGTTGTTCTCGCCGTCTTTCATAGGGAGGTCGCCTCCGGCGCTATCGAGAGAGACCGGCCGTTCGGAGCATGACGTTCGCTGGCTCCGACGGCCTCCCGTCCTCAAACGAGTCTACGCCCAGGGCCTGCCGGCAAACAACCAGAAACTGAGGCCCCCGGGCAAGGCTGCGTGCTCAACTGATTCATCGGCGTCTGGGCGGGCGGCTGGAGTCGAAACGGACAAGAAAACGCCGGCGGGCTGGGTTGGGAAGGTCGGGCCGAGCGGCGTGGGCAAAAAGAGGGCCCCCGCATGCTATGTAGGGCGGCTCGCCGCCAGCGGGGGCCGTTGAGTCGCGCCGCATATTTCGGACAAGCAGCGCGGTCGGCGCACCCCGTCGGTCGGCCTTAGGCTGAATCAGCCGGCGATCGGACGGGGCCTACTAATCCATGAACATCCCTGGTTGCCGGGTTGCTGGGGAGCAACACCGGTGCCATTGCAGGCAGTGCGAGAGTGGTAGTACCGTAACAGCTTGCGCTGGAAGGCATTCCGGATACGCATCGGCCGCGCACTCGAGCCCAAACCGTCCGATTTGGGCTCGATTCTCACGCCGCCTGCGCGAGGCTCACTCGGACCACGAGCCGGGCTCGAAAGGCAGCGCCTGTTGGCAGGTCGCGCCTGCTCCGGCGCACAGAGAAGCGCCCCGCCGTTGCCGGCGAGGCGCGAGCGTTCAGTCTATGTTCAGCCGTGTCCGGCTTATGAGCTACTTCTTCTTGCGGCGGATGGCGAAGAGGCCGACTGCCGCCGTTCCGAACAGGGCGAGCGTGCCCGGCTCGGGGACCGTGGTGAGCGCGAAGGCCATGTCGAAGCCTTCCATGTAGGCCCATTCCTCAGGGTTGCCCTCGGGGATGGTCGGCGGCATGACGCCGGTCCGGTCGACCAGGCCGGTGACCGCCCAAGCGAGATCGAGCTCTTCAGCCTCTTCGGGGTCGACGATGCCGGTGTGCCAGCCCCAGATCGGCGGATCGCCCGTGTTGGGCGCGACGGCGACGATCGAGATCCAGTAATACGTGCCCTGGTCCTGGTGGAACCAGTCATCCTCGGGCAGGTACAAGCTGTACTCGTAGACGGTCTCGCCCTCCGAGTCGACGCCGGGCAGCGCCGTCTCGCCCGCATCGCCGAACGCCACGTAGTAGTCCTCGAGCAAGTTGCCCGGGCAGGGGTACCCGGCAGCATGCACGGCGTCGTCGTAGATCAGGATGGCGAACCCTTCGGGCTCGTACGGCTCATTGCACCGGTACGAGCCCCACCAGTGGATGTCGGTGATCGGCCGGCCGTCGGGGCACATCCAATCATCGGCCTTGATGATATCAGGTTCGCAATCGGTCGGGTCCCACTGGCTCTCGAGATCGAAGCCGTTATCCATATCAGGCGGCTGGATCCATTTGACGATCTCGACTTGGTCGTCGACCCCGGCCGAAGCCTGGAACGACAAGCCGACGATAACGATTGCCATAACAGCGATTATTGTTGAGCGCTTCATCAATGACCCCCTCAACCTTCTCTTTAGGCCGTCCGCGCCAACCCCAGCGCGGAACGAGCGATTATCCACAACCTGGCGGCCGCCGATGTGCGGCCGTCCCTCGCGCCCGGCGCCCTAGCGGCGACGGAAGCGCGTCCAAACAGCGAACATGCCCAGTCCAAACAGGGCGACGAGCGACGGCTCAGGAATAGTGGTGAGCTCGAACGCCATGTCATACTGAGCGTCCTGCCACGGATTGGCCTGTTGGCCACC
>CAYUZG010000197.1:2654-4662 GCA_964449605.1 uncultured Verrucomicrobiota bacterium
AAGCCAGTACGTCTCGCCCTCAGTCTGCTGGAACGGGTCATTCAAGTACGCCGTGTACTGGAAGACATCTTCCCCGTTGTCGTCGGGGCCGTGGGGCGTTTCATTGACGGCAGCAAGACTGAAGCTCTCCCTGTAGAGGAGCACGCCGGGCAGATCGCTGGCGTCGTTGGCGTAGATACTGATCTCGAACTCTTTGACGGGGTTACCGCCATCCGTATTAAAGTAGTAGGAACCCCACCAGTGGATGTCCGTGACGGGGCGCCCGTCGGGACAGCGCCAGTTGTCGGCACGGATGATGTTCGGCTCACCATCGATCATGTCCCACTGCGACTGGAGGTTCCAGCCGGTGGTCATGTCCGGGAGCTGAACTACACCCTTTGAGATGTCCTGGGCCGATGCCGTCACGGCGAGCCCAACGAGAACCAGGGCCGTCAGGACGACTCTGAGCTTGTGATTCATTCCCTTACCTCATCCTTTTCGTCATACCCACGCCGCGAAGCGGGCGGAGGTATCAGTCCGCACTCACGCGATACACCGCACCCCTGCGGTGAGAGCGATGAGGGGAATCGGTTAAGGGAACCGCGCGCCAGACAAGCTGTACGGCACGTGGTAGAGAGGAGAAGTGTCCTTGAATAAGGGGAGCAGCCTACCCTTCCTGAAGGTTGCTCCTCAGGACAAGCCCCTAACCGTCATCCTCTTTTCGCGTAGGAAATGTACCACGACTGAGCGGAAAAGTCAACTCGTTTTTTCGCCGAAGTTCAGGTATTTGCGACGAATCCACAGCATGTTTCCGGCCAGTCTCCGGCGCCGGCGAACGTCGTTGTCCTCTTCCCAAGGCCTTTTCCGAAACGGGATTGCGTCGAGCCCGGTCGCCTATACAACTCATCGGTCGTCGCACCGGTTCCCTTCGGTGCTTCCGCGCAGAGATTGACCGCCTCCGGCCGCCCTGGTAGAATATGTGTGGGCGGATAATGAGGCTCCAGGTGTGCCGAGGGCCATGGGTGAGGAGCCGAGATTCCTAGCCGACGACATGGTGGGCAAGCTGGCCCGGTGGCTGCGCATCATCGGTCTGGACGTGGCGCCGGCGGGTCATGTTGACGATAACGACCTGGTACGCAGGGCGTTAGAGGAAGACCGCATCCTGCTCACACGCCACGGTCGGCTGCTGGAGCAGATCACGGCGAAGGATCTGAAGCCCAGGCGCGGCGAGCTCAAGTGGATCGTCCTGAAGAGCCCGCAGTACCTGGAGCAGATCGAGCAGGTTCTGCAAGAGACTGGGGCCAAGATAGATGAGCAGAAGCTGTTCACGCGATGTCTTGTGTGCAACTCGCTCCTCGATCCGGTCTCGAAGGAGGCGGTGGCGGGCGAGGTGCCGGAGTTCACGTACTCGGTCCAGGACAAATATGTCCGCTGCCGCAACTGCAACAAGGTCTTCTGGCGGGGCACGCATACGGACCGGATCCTGGCGAAGCTCGAGCGATTCCGGTCATGAGGTCTTCCTCCGTGTCCTCCGTGCCCTCCGTGGTTGATACTCCGGATTCTTACCACGGAGGGCACGGAGGACACGGAGCTTGAGCACGGAGCTGAGAGGCAATGGCGAACGGGCTTGAGAGGCAGATCGCGAAGGCGCGCTTCCAGATGCGGCGGCTGCAGGTGGCCGTCGATCTGGCGTGCGCGGCGATCCGCAGCGGCACGTACACGCGCGCCGAGTGCGAGGAGTTCATCGAGGCGGCGCGTGAATGGGCCAAAAAACTCTGCCCCGACCGGCTGGACCTTTTCGAGATGATCTACGCGCGCCGGATGCGGCGGCTGATCGAGGAGTATGTGCGTGAGCAATAGCCGTCATCACTGCCTGTCTCACGGAGGCTCGTGTTATGCAGGAACCTGACCCCGTCTATAGAGGCCTGGTGGCGGAGTGGTACGACCGGCTGCTGACGACGGAAGGGAAGGATATCGAGTTCTACTGCGAGAGGGCCGGCCAGGTCGAGGGGCCGATCCTGGAGCTGGG
>CAYUZG010000198.1:0-4631 GCA_964449605.1 uncultured Verrucomicrobiota bacterium
GATAACCGACGCGGCCGACGACGGCTCGTTCGAGTTCAAAGGCGTCTTCGAGGGCAGGTACGAGCTGAGCCTGTCAGCATCGTCGGCCATCGATCGGGACACGGCCTACACGGTGACGACTCGCCCCAAGAACATCGTCGTGAAGATCGGCCCGAGAGAGGATGTCGAACAAGACATCACCGTGATCTACCTCAAGGAATCCGAGCCCCGCTAGCCGGCGCACGCCGCTCTGAATGGCCGCCGCTTCGTGGCGCCCGGCTGGGAGATGTGGCGATGAAGGTGAATCGAGGTCCAGCTCTTTTGCTCACGGTCGGTGGGGTGGCCGTTCTCGTACTCGCGGTAGTTGTCGTCGTCACCATGCGCGCCGGCCCGTCGAGCCAGCAGGCGCAGCAGACTCCCTCAACGGCCCACCGAGTCGGCAGCCCACTGACCGTGCACGAGCACGTCGGCGAAGCGGAGCGAGCAGAAGGGCCGGACCTCGACGCGACCCGTGAGGCAGCCGAGGAGATCGAACCCACCGGCTACTCGATCGCCGGGCGCGTCGTTGACGAGAGCGGCGCCGGGATTGCAGGTGCAGAGGTCGAGGTGCTTGAGGGGCCCCCCGGCCGATGGTGGGACTTGACGACTCTCCGGACGCTGAAGACCGATGAGACCGGCGCGTTTTCCGGCAAGGACATCCCCAGGCGGCGTCTGGCTTTGAGAGCCGGCAAAGAGGGGTATTGTGCCTACAGCCGAGGCTACCACTACTGGAATCACATCGCTGATCTTCACCCGGTTGAGTACTCCCCGGAGCGCAGCGAGGTCACCGGCATCACGCTCGTGCTCCGGCGCGGCTTGGAGATTGCCGGCCGCGTCATCGACGAGGCGGGCCAGCCCATCCCCGGCGCTGCGGTGCAGCTCTGGACCGGCAGGACGCACGTCGAGGTTGAGACCGACGAGCAGGGGTGCTTCGTCGTGGCCGGCCTCATGCCTGGCATCTGCTATCTCCGCCCGGAGACGGACGGTTTCCTGGTCCCCGCCAGGTATCGTGAGCAGCAGTTCAGCGCCGGAGAGCGCGACGTGGTGTTCCAGCTCGAGCGGGCCCTCGTAATCCAGGGAGCCGTGCGCAGGGTCGAGACCGGCAAGCCGGTTTCCGGGGCGGAGGTTTTTGGCGTGCAAGAGCCCTCGAGAGCATCCCAGACAAGTGTGATCAGGACGCGGACCGACGGCGACGGCCGTTTCTCGCTCGATGCCGCTCCGAACGCGAAGACGACCCTCTACGCACACTGGGAGGACTATGTCTCCCCCGCGGACGTTGTCGTCGACCAGCCTCCCGCCAACGAGCTCCCGGAGCATGTTGTCCTCGAGCTTGTCCGGGGCGGGTCGATCTCGGGCACGGTCCTCAACAAGGACACGGGCGAGCTTGTCCCGGGTGTGCGGGTGCGGACGTTCGCGGGAGTCCCCCGGCGAGGGGTCCGCCATATAACGATCGCCACCAGGAAGAGTCGGGCATTGTCCGTGGGAGTCTCCCAGCGATGGGCCAACTCGACAACCGACGAGGCCGGCCGGTTCTCGCTCGTCGGCCTGCGCACCGGCCAGTACCGGGTGACGATTGGTTCGGACGGCTACCGGCTTCCAGGGCACGTCGAAGTCGACATCACTGCGGGGGCGGAGACGACGGGAGTCGAGCTCCTCATTGAGCAAGACACGCGCGAACTGGCCGATGCGGTCTCGGGCCGCGTGGTCGATACTGCGGGCGAGCCGATCGCCGCCGCGCTCATCCAGCCGCTCGTGGGCGACCACCTCTACCCATACGACCACTTGGCGGTTCTCTCCGACGCCGAAGGGCGGTTCACGATCCCGCCGCAAGGAAAACAGATCGGCGGGCTGCTTGCCGTCCACCCCGATTTCGTGCACGCCTACGTGCCCCTCGACCAGTCCGACGCCGACGAGAACGGCGAGGAGCCAATCGTGATTGTCCTCAAACAAGGCGGCGCGAGTATCGCGGGCATCGTGCGTGACGGCGAGGGCACGCCCAGACAGGACATGCTCGTTGTCCTGCACGGCGAGCAAGGCATCGTGCCGCCGGAAGCGACAGAACGGCCGGACACGTACGACCTCAAAGACGCCGTCACCGACGAGCAGGGGCGGTTCCGCCTGCAGGGCCTCGCGCCAGGCACCTACTGGGTCTCGACGGCGTTCGCCGGGCTCGAACAGAGATCGAGCGACATCGGGATCCAGGCGGGGCAGTCCGTGACAGACATCGTGTTCATCGTGGAGCGGCCCGCCGGTATCGCCGGGTGCGTCACGACGCCGGACGGTGCGCCGATCGAGGGGATCACGATGCACGCGCAAGTCGTGGACCAGAACACCGGCGGAAGTCGGGGTACGACGCGCTACGAGTATGCCGTGACCGACGCGGAGGGTCGCTTCCGGCTCGAGGGCTTTCGCACGGGCGACGTATGCTACGTGTTCCTGGAGGTGAAGTCGGACCAGCCGTACCTGTCCACCGTCGAAAAATGGGACACCCGGGTGACCTGCCCGGCCGAGCATGTTGACTTCGTACTCGAACCCGTCAAGTGCGGCGCGCTTGATCTGACCGTCTATCGCCGAACGGAGGGCGTGCCGCTGGCCGAGTTCCGCGTCGACCTCGAGCCGCAGGGCGAGGGCGGGACGCGCCGCAGAAAGCATGAGAGGTCGGCCGACGGGCGCCTCACATTCGACAGCGTCCACGCCGGCACATACCCGATGCGCGTCAGCGCGGCCGGACTGGTCGAATCCGCAAATCCCGTGGAGATACGGGCCGGAAAGACGACGCGGCTCACGATCTACCTTGACGACAGCGCGATCGTCAAGGGCGTCGTCGTGCGCAAGTCCGACGGGAGCCCCGTGCCGCGGTTCCTCTTGTCGTTGGAGAATGAAGAGGGCAAGTTGGTGCCCTTGTACAACAGATGCCGGTTCAGGAATGCGGACGGAAGCTTCGAGTGCACGCAGGACGTGGGTCCCGGGACCTACCGCATCGTGATCGAGCCCGACGAGCTGCCCGCGGTCCAGACAGCGCCATTCACCGTTGCGGCGGGGGCCGAGTCCGTGCACCGCATCGAGATCCCCGATGGCCTTACGCTGGCAGGGCATGTCGTGGACGAGTCCGGGCACGCGGTGGCCGAAGCGACACTTGACCTGTCCGTGCGTGTGGAGAGCGGACAGCAGAGGCGAAGAAGTGCGAACACCGACGAGCATGGCGCCTTCACGATCACCGGCCTTTCCGTCGGCGAAGGGCGGCTCCGGGTGAGCCACCCCGACTACGCCGAGCTCAGGGTGGATGCCGTCCAGATCACGAGCGACCCGCCCATGGACGAGCTTGTCCTCGTGCTCGACGAAGGTGTGCGCGTGTTCGGTCGCATCACATGCCGAGCCGGCGATACGACCCCTTCCTCCGTCGATCTTCGGAGCCCGGAAAGCTCGGGCCGGCTCGATGCCGACGTGGATGTAAACGGCAGGTTCGAGTTCCCCCACGTGGCCCCAGGCGCCTACTACGTGACCGTCCGAGGAACGCACGCCTGGTCGGACCAGTTCCAGGTCTACGACGGCCAGGACCGCAAGGTGAACCTCAACCTCGCGTCGGCCGGGTCGCTCTCGGGCCGGATCAGCTTCGTGCCGCTGGCGGGGGACGCGATGCTGTTCGTGCACCTGCAACGGCGTGACCCCGACACGGGCCGAGCCTTCGGCCCGATGGTCAGCGTTAGAGTAGAAGAGGACGGATCGTACGAGGTCGGCCAGTTGCTGCCAGGACCCTACCGGCTCGAAGTGCACGCGTACCGAAAACCGGCAGGCGACTATATCCGTGTCCACTTACAGACCGTACCGCGCTCCCCGTCTGTGGTGATCTCGGAGAACTCGGAGGCGACCGCCAACGTGACCGCCATCGAACAGCCGGCCCGGTAGCCCGCCCGATTCGTCAGCCGATTTCCTTGCACGGGCTCAACGAATCCTGAGGGCCTGCTATTCGTTTCGCCGCAGCCATTTCTCCAGCATGGCGGCCTTGTCCGTCCTGCCCAGTCTCTTGTAGGCCTGACACTCGTACTCCAAGGAAAGCACCGGCACGTTGATTCCCTCGACATGCACGACCCGCTTGTGACGGTCCAGATCCACCGGGTCGTCCCAGGACCCGTCGTCGCACTTCTTCTGGATATCGCCCATGACCTCCACGGTGACGCCATCGACAGAGAGCACGCCGAAATGCGAGCGGATTCTCTCCGCAGAAGAGAACGCTACCTTGCGGACCACGAATTCCGAGAAGAGGCGTTCGATCTCGTAGGCGCCCGCTTCGTCAGTCTGGATATCCAGATCGTCCGGAGAGACGGGTACCCCCTGAAGCGCGAAACCCACACTGCCGGTAACGACCCAGTCTACGCCGGCCTGCTCGAGCCGCGTGTGTATCTTGCGGAGCACCTCAAGATGACGTGGGCCAATCATGCTTTCTCTGTCCAGATATGTCGCCTAACGTCTCTTCTTCTCCGCCAGCAGCTCGACGCGGCGGAAAATGCCGTGGAGCGAGCGGGCTTCGCCGGAGCGGAGGGCCGCACGGGCCAGCAGACGTTTGAGCGTGCGCATGGCCGATGTGTAGAGATTGCGGTTCGGCACGTCGCGGT
>CAYUZG010000199.1:0-4602 GCA_964449605.1 uncultured Verrucomicrobiota bacterium
GCGCTATGTCGACGCCCTGCCGGCCATCGACATAGACAGCTACCTCGAACTCGACATGAGGTTGGCCTGGCGGCCAACGCCCGAGCTGGAGCTCTTTGTGATTGGACAGAACCTGCTCGACGCATACCACGCCGAGTTCCGTCCCGTCACGGTCCAGACGCTGCCGTCGCAGGTTGAGCGGAGCATACATGTGGGGATCACGTGGCATTTCTGAGTCAGCGGTGAATAGATCAACTTGAGGTGGGCATCGTGCGCTCGCGACAACACGGAGTCGAATGCCGAATGCATAGAAAGACCCGATGGATGTGCGCACTCGCCACGGGCGTGCTCGCAGCGCTCGCTGTGAGCACACTCGCGCCGGCCGCCGAACCGGAGGCGGGCGAGTACGAGATCAAAGCCGCATTCATCTACAACTTCGCCAGGTACGTCGAATGGCCCGAGGGCAACGGCCCCGACTCCGGCGAGGTGTTCATCATCGGCGTCCTGGGCGACGACCCGTTCGGCGAACTCCTCGATGAGATCGCCCGCACCGAAACCATCGGCGACAAGCCGATCGTGATCCGCCGCTTCGATACCATCGACGACTACACGCCGTGCCACATCCTGTTCATCGCCGCCTCGGAACAAGACCACTTGCCGACCATTGTCGAAACGCTCGCGGACTCGCCCGTCCTCCTGATGGGCGACACAGCAGGCTTCGCCCGCGAAGGCGTCGCCGTCAACTTCGTCATCGAGCGCGGCAAGGTCCGATTCGAGATCAACCCGGCCGCCATCGCGCGCGCCGGTCTCAAGATCAGCTCAAAGCTCCTCCGCCTCGCCACAATCGTCGCCGAAGACGCAACCGACGAGGCCGACACCGAGGACGAGCAGTAGCACGCGCCGCGCTCTTCGCAACCGTCCCACGCCTCCAACTCCACACCGATTCCACCCACGAGACCGCCTGAGAAGAATAGGGACAGGCACCTATTCTTCTGGCACCTCTTTTTCTTGCTCATTGCGTCGCACGTCCTCAGAAGAATAGGTGCCTGTCCCTATTTTCTATTTTCCCTCGCATCTGCTACGATGACTCTCTGCGCGCCGGCACCGCAGCCGAGCCTGGCCCTGAAGGCTGCGGCGGCCGAGGGAGGCTGGTCAATCATATGAGTGGCAGGCGAAGAAGAGGATCGCGCGCCCTCATCATTGTCACCGTTCTCCTGGTGATTCTGGCCATCGGTGTGTACCTGTTCACGAGGGACGATCCGCCGCCCGACGACGCCCACCTGCGGATCACCTACGAGAACATCCCCGACGAAGAGAACGCATTCACCTACTTCAATCAGGCCGCCGAAGCCCTCGACTGGCCCGAGGAGGGCGAAGACGAACAGCGCGCCGAGGCCCTGCTCGACGACGACGGATGGGACGAAGCCCTCGCCGCCGACCTCCTCGCCCGCAACGAAGGCGTCCTCGAGCTCATCGACCGCGGCCTCGCCTGCCCGCATTGCCAAGTACCGGAAATGCGAGACTGGGAGGACTTCCTGCCCGAGCTCGCGCCGTGGCGCGCCATCAGCAAGCTTGGCGCGATCCGGGCCGAGCTCCTGCTCCGTCAGGGGAAAGAGAGAGAAGCCTTCAAGCAAACGATGGACTTGGTCCGCTTCGGTCACTGCACTCAGCACGGACGCGGCTCGATCATCCACTACCTAGCCGGCATGGCCATCAAACGGACCGGACTGGGACAACTCAGGCACTTGCTTGGACGGACAACGCTCGAGCGCGACGCCCTCACGCCCTACATCGACCAGCTTAGCGAATACCGCGGAAGCGCTCGGGGTCTTGCCGATGCGTTCCGAGGCGAATACGCATGTGCCTCGTGGCTTATCGCAAAAGCTGCTCGCACCGAATACATCTTGTTCGGCCGGTTCGTATTCAAGCCCAACAGGACCAGGAGGCTGTTCGCCGACGCGCTAACCATGCTGATCGACAAAACTGACAAGCCATACACCGAGGCTAGCTCCCTGGACTTGAACATCCCCGAGTACGGATCGCTGCGGACAATCAAAGGCTACCTTTCGGGCAACGTCGACGGCAAAGGGCTCTTCCGCTCGATCATGGGGAGTTCCCTCCGAGTGCAGGTCGCCATGTACCGCAGCGACTCGTCCGTTGGCGCCACGCAGATCCTGATCGCCCTCAAGTGCTACACGCTCGAACACGGCGAGCTGCCCAACACCCTCAACGAGCTTGTGCCCGAGTACTTCGACGCCGTCCCCCTCGACGACTTCGACGGCCAGCCCGTGCGCTACTCCAAGGAGAAGGGCGTGCTTTACTCGATAGGCAAGGACTTGGTGGACTCCGGCGGCGCCGACGAGACGGCGTCGGATGCCGACGAGCCGACCATCAAGATTGCGTTCTGACCCGCCCGCCAACGCCGCCGAACGCTCAACCGCCCTACCACGCGTAGTAGTACCACTCGTACTGGAGCTGCTTTTTCTCGCCCGGCTCGAGCGTGACCGTCCACGTGATCTGGCCGATGTCGTTGACCTGGTGCCACCACCACGGCCAGCGGCGCCACCAATACGAGTACCAGCCACCCCGCGAACCCGTGCTGCCCTCGGGCAGGAACGACCAGTCCTCGAAGCTGTTGAGCTGCGAGATCGTGCCGTCATTGTCGGCCGTGGTGACGCTGCCGAGCACGGCGCGCGTGACCTCGACGGTGACCGCCTCGTCCTTGTAGTTCGTCAACTCGAGGAAGCCGCGCATGTCGAGCCGCGTGTAGCTGTGGCTCCCGATCGTCTTCGCGTTGTCCTCGCGGGCCGTCTGCTTCTCCCACTTCTTGGCGTGCACGTCCGTAGCGACCGTCACGTCGACGTCGACCTCGTTGCCGACCGACGTGTAGCGAAGCAGCGCCTGCGCCAGTACCTGCCCATCCTTAACGATCATCGCCGGGCCCGTCGTCCACGGCACTTCCGACTCGTTCTTGAGCCGCAGCTTGTGCCCCACCCGCCGGCCGGACGACATTCGCAGCAATTGCTCGCGGTCCTGGTTGTTCAGGTTGTTCAGCAGCTCGGGCGGCGGGCTGAACGGCACCTGCCACGTGTAGGCGTCCGTATACGTCGCCTTCACCTCGATCACGGGCACGATCATCCGCTCGCCCTTCTTGAGCGAGATGTGCTCGACCTTGTAGAGGAACAGGTCTTCCTGCGGCCCGAGCGCCTCGGCCGTCGGCTCGAACGGCTGCCCCGCGCTGTCTCCCAGCGCGTCTCGAGCAACCTCCGCCTGCGACATGATCGCGTTCGAGAAGAAGGCGAGCTGCGTCGGGCCCGACGCCCGCCCGAAGTACTCCGAGAGCTGCGCGGCCGCCTCGCGCAGCGCGAGCGGCGAGATCTGGTCCTCGAACGCGAAGCTCGGCACGCCGACCACGAGGTAGGTGGTCACATCGTCGAGGTCGACCATGTCGTTGATGATCGTCCCCTGCAGCCTGAGCACCGCCTGGCCCTCGTCGTCGATCGTCACCGTGTACTCGGGGATCCAACGCAGCCCGCGCTGCAGGTACGTCAGGCCGACGGTCGTCTCGCCGCGGCCGCCCGAGATGTTCAGGCGCAGCCGCCGCTTCTCGACCGTCTCAGTGAACTCGCTTGACGCCTTCTCGCCGAACGAGACGCTCTCGATCGACGCGAGCGGGAAGGCGTGTAGCTCCTCGCCGCGCCGCACGAGGACGATGTCGCCGCGCTCATCGACCGTCTCGGTCCGCGTGCTCGCCGGGATCTGGACCTGGCGTTGCAGACGGTAGTCGTACTCGTAGCGAGCCGGCGTTGTGACCTCCCGCTCGACCTCGCGCTCGGGAATACCGACGAGCGTGCCGGTCACCTGCACGATCTCCCCGCCCGACCGCACCGACAGGCTCACCGGCGCGCCCGCGTTGGCCCGGAGCAGCTCGGCCAGGCTGATCGCCGTCCGGCGCTCGGTCACGTCCTGCGTGCGTGCCACAACACTCTCGAGCGACGCGCGACGCCCCCGCACGTGCGCCCAGAACGTGCCGAGCACCGGCTCGGGCAGGTACTCGAACTCGACCGCGCCGTCGCGCACCTGCAGCTCGCCCTCGTGCGCGACGAACGCGAGCCCGTTCTTGAAGATCGTCACCTCGCGCACCGGCAGGTCGGCGAGCCGCGCCGTCGTCGGCTGCGCCGCGGCCCCGGCGCACACGAGCACCACGCCCGCCACCGCTATCATCACCACACACACCCTACACATGATGTCCTCCCTGCAATGACAGATGACTCGTTTCCACACCGCGTTATAACCCCCGTCACGCGCGGAAGTCCCGTAACAGCTTCGTGAAACCTGTCGCGCGCGAACGCACCACCCCTGAGGAGTTCACCTGCGCTGCCGCTCGACACACTCCTTTTTGACACGGCGTTCGTGGGGATGTTCGCCCAGGAAGAGAGACTGCGGACGGCCGAGGCACGAAGCAAGAACCGCGGGCCAGTGCTGTGCGCGCCTTCGGCGCGCTGTTCTTTGCGCCTTGGCGTGAGACTACTCCTCGTCGAGGCCGACGGCCTCGTCGACGATGTAGAGCGGCCGCGCCTTCGCCTCGAGGTAGATCTTGGCGACGTACTCGCCGATGATGCC
>CAYUZG010000200.1:0-4568 GCA_964449605.1 uncultured Verrucomicrobiota bacterium
TCGTACGCGCACTCTGTGCGCCGTGCGCGCGGCGTGCGCGTTGTAGGCGCCGTGCGCCCGGGCGAGCGCGCGGCGATTCAATCACGGCTTCCGGGCCGAAATCAACAGAAAACGCCGGCCTCGAGGCGTTCCGAGATGGCCAAAAACTAGGGACAGGCACCTGTTTTTCTGATCTACGGCTATGCGCGATGCACCCCACGTCCGAAAAACAGGTGCCTGTCCCTAGTTTTTCGCTCGGGCGCCGACCCAGTCGGCAAGTGCGAGCTCGTTCCAGTTACCTGTGCGGTCGTCTTTGGCGGGGCCGCTGACGCTGGGCGGGTCCAGACGCACCTCGAAGGTGCCGGCGATCCGGCGCTTGGGCCATGTGACGGCGCCGAGGGTGTAGGTGAAGGTGTATTCGGACGGGCCGCCCATGGTGGTGCCTTCGAGAGGCATGTGTTTGGACGTTTCGTGTTTCGTGACGTCGAGGACGAGGATGACCGTGCCGAGCTCGTCTTGCTTGGTGGCCCGCAGCGCGTCGGGCAGGTGTGCGTGGGCGTTGCTCGGCTTGCCGGCGGCCACGTCCCAGATGAGGATCTTCGTGGGGAATTCGGTCTGCTCGCTTGCGGCGCCGCGAGCCCGGCACTTGTCGGCAAGCGACTCGGCCTCGTCGCGCACGTCGGGGAACGGCTTGGGCGAGGTGACCCCGGGACGGACGAAGTAGTAGGCGATGGCGATGAGGATAAAGACCAGGACCATGGCCCACGTTTTCGAGCTGCCGCGGCTGGCCGGAGCGGATCTCATGCGAGCATTCCCCGAGCGATTGTGCGTCCTGGGTCTGTCGGGAGGGTAGCAGGCGAACGGCCGTGCGGTCAAATCCGACGCGTTGCTGCGGTTGACCGGGGATGGTCGGGATGGTATTATCCAATACTGCGCGACGGTCGGCCCGGACTACCAAGCCCATTTCGGATACCCAAGACGACGGAGCACGGAACCGCGACGGGCGGGTGCGTTGTTGGGCTTCCGAGGGCGCGGGCGACTCGTCGCGGACGGGGACGGCACGGCCCTAGAGCCTCAGGGGCCCTAGGGCCTTCTCATCATGGACGGCAGTGGCGTTATGGAAGAGAAAGGCCTGTGGGGACGCGCGCGGGATCTGTGGGCGCTCGTGCGGCCACATCGGCGCCGGTTTCTGTTCGGCGCGCTCGTGATCGCCGGCATCGACCTGCTTGATCTCGCGCCGCCCCTGGCGACCGGCATCTTCATCAACTCGCTCGGGACCGACCGGCTCACGTGGCACTTCGTGGCGCTGTGCGTGGGCGCGATTGTGGTTTCGACGCTCATCATGAGCGTGCTGCGCTACCTGATGCACGTGCTCTTTCAGAGGCTGGGGCTGCGTGTGACGGTCGACATGCGGCGAGACTTCTATACGCATCTGCAGAAGCTCGATCCGAAGTTCTATTCCGAAACCCGGATCGGCGACCTGATGGCGCGGATGACAAACGACCTGCGCGCGGTGCGGATGGCGCTGGCGATTGGCACGTTGCTCGTGCTGGACATGATCACCATCGCCGTCGTGGCCTTGCCGTTGATGTTTTATCTGAGCTGGAAGCTCACGGCCTGTTTGCTGCTGAACGTCACGTTGCTGCCAGTGTTCGTCAAGAAGGTCGGCGACAGGCTCCACACGCGGTACGAGAAGGTGCAGGCGCAGATGGGCGACATCTCGGCGCACGCGCAGGAGAGCATCGCGGGCGTGCGCGTCGTCAAGGCGTACGCGCAAGAGGCCAATACCGTCGAGGAGTTCCGGCGCTCGGCCGATGAGTATCGGCAGCGCTACATGTCGTTTGCCTGGTGGCACGCGCTGTTTCACCCGACGATCGGGTTCGTGTTCGGCATGGGCCTACTGCTGGTGATTCTCGTGGGGGGTTGGCAAGTCATCCACGGCGAGCTCGAGATCGGCTTCATGATCTCGTTCCAGCAGTACATGATGATGATCATGTTCCCGATGATGGCGCTGGGCTGGTGCGTCACGCTCGTGCAGCAGGGCTCGGCATCGCTCAAGCGGATCCAGGAGATGCTGGTCGTCGAGCCCGTGGTGCGCGATACTGCCGAGACCGTGGTGTCGAAGACGTCGATCGAGGGGGAGATCGAGTTCCGGGGTTTGACCTTCGCCTACAACGGGGCCCGCGTGCTGGAGGAGGTCACGCTTCGCGTGCCGCGCGGGTCGACGCTCGCGATCGTCGGCGAGGTCGGGAGCGGCAAATCGACGCTCATCAAGATGCTCGGGCGACTCGTGGAGCCGCCGGACGGGACGGTGTTGATCGATGGGATCGACGTGAAGCGCATTCCGCTCGCGACGCTTCGGCGGCACGTCGCGTACGTGCCGCAGGAGACGTTTCTGTTCTCGGCTTCGATTCGCGACAACATCACGTTCGCACGTCCCGACGCCGCCGACAAGGAGGTGACGCGGGCGGCCGAGATCTCGCAACTGAGCCGCGACGTCGAGGTGTTCCCGGACGGGTACAAGACGCTTCTGGGCGAGCGCGGCGTGAACCTGAGCGGCGGGCAGAAGCAGCGCGTCGCGATTGCACGGGCGCTGCTGGCCGACCCGCGCGTGTTGATTCTCGACGACGCGCTCTCGGCGGTCGACACGCATACCGAGGACGAAATCCTCGCGCGGTTGAGCGGCTTTATGCGCGAGCGAACGTGCCTGATCGTGGCGCACCGGGTCTCGACGCTCAAGATGGCCGACGAGATCATCGTGCTCGAGCGCGGGCGGATCGCCGAGCGCGGCACGCACGCGGCGTTGGTCGCGTTCGACGGATTGTATGCGAGTATCTACCGCAAGCAGTTGCTCGA
The DNA here is from genome assembly GCA_964449605.1 of uncultured Verrucomicrobiota bacterium. Taxonomy (GTDB): domain Bacteria; phylum Auribacterota; class JABMQX01; order JAFGEW01; family JAFGEW01; genus CAYUZG01. The sequence goes on from CAYUZG010000200.1 coordinate 2,836, forward strand.
AGAGCAGCTTGAGGAGAACTAGGGCACCGGGCCATGGCAGACGCCAGTTACCATATGGACGACGAGTTGGTGGTGCGGCCCCTCGATCGGCAGCTCATGCGCCGGCTCCTGGGCTATCTGCGGCCGTTTTGGCTTCTCGTGACGGTTCTGACGGTGTTGTCGATCATTGCGACCGCGCTCCACATCTCGCGCGGGATGTTCCTCAAGTACGCGATCGACGCGGGAATCAAGCCGAAGCGGTTCGAGATTGTGGTGTGGACGGTCGAGCTGCTGCTGGCGACGGAGGTTGTCCGATGGGGCCTGCGCCTCGTGCTCGACTACTTCACCGTCAAGCTCGGTCAGAACGTGGTGTACAGCCTGCGCGTGCAGGTGTTCGCGAAGATGCACGGGCTGTCGTTGCGGTACTTCGACAAGAACCCGGCCGGCCGGTTGATCACGCGCGTAACGAACGATGTCGAGTCGCTGAGCGAGCTGTTCAGCGAGGGGATTGTGACCATCTTCTCGGACGTGTTTCAGATCGCCGGGCTCGTGTGCGTCATGATGCTCGTGCACTGGCAACTGGCGCTCGCGTCGTCGGCCGCGGTGCCGTTGTTGATGGCAGCGTCGTTCGTGTTGCGCCCGCGCATCCGCCACGCCTATCGCCTGGTGCGCAAGAAGCTGGCGGCCGTCAACGCATTCCTGCAGGAGCACTTCCTGGGGATGAGCGTGATCCAGATGTTCCATCAGGAGACGCGCAAGGCAGGCGAGTTCGACCGGGTGCATGCCGAGTTCTACGACGAGAACCTCCGTGCGATCAAGGTGCAGGGCTTCATCCGCCCGGTCGTGACCGTCGTGCTGGCGCTTGGAGCGGGCTTCCTCTTGTCGTTCGCCGCGGGCCGTTTCATGGTCCAGGACCCCAGGTTGAGCACGGGCACGCTGTTTGCCTTTTTGTTCTGGTTTCGCATGTTCCAGATGCCGATTTCCGACATCACGCAGAAGTACCAGTTGATCCAGACAGCGATGGCGTCGTCGGAGCGGATATTCAAACTGCTCGATGAGGATGACGTTGTCCTGCAGCGCGAAGACGCGCTCGTTGCGGACAGGCTCAAAGGGCGGATCGAGTTTCGGAACGTCACGTTTGAGTACCTTCCCGGCGAGCCGGTGCTGCGGGACGTCTCGTTCACGATCGAGCCGGGGCAGACAGTCGCCGTCGTCGGCGCGACGGGCGCGGGCAAGACGACCATTGTCAGCCTGCTCTACCGCTTCTACGACGTGGCGGCGGGCCAGGTGCTGGTCGACGGGATCGACGTGCGCGACTACGACAAGGTGTCGCTGCGGCGCCAGATGAGCCTCGTGTTGCAGGACGTGTTCGTCTTCTCGGGCACGGTGACGCGCAACATCCGGCTCGGCGATGAGATCCCGATGGAGCGCGTCGAGGAAAGCGCGCGGATGGTCAACGCGCACCGGTTCATTGACGAGCTGCCCGACGGTTACGAGACGGCGCAGAGCGAGCGAGGCAGCACGCTCTCGGCCGGCCAGCGCCAGCTCTTGTCGTTTGCGCGGGCGCTCGCGTTCGACCCGGCGGTGCTTGTGCTCGACGAGGCGACGTCGAACGTGGACACCGAGACCGAGCGGCTCATTCAGAACGCGATTGCCACGCTCACGCGGGGGCGGACGTCGATCGTGGTGGCGCACCGGCTCTCGACGATTCAGCGGGCCGACAAGATCATCGTGCTGCACAAGGGCGAGGTGTG
>CAYUZG010000201.1:0-1852 GCA_964449605.1 uncultured Verrucomicrobiota bacterium
TTCATCCTCCCGAAGAACGGGGCATCACATGGTGTCGTCTTTGGCTTGCAGCAGGAAGAGCACGTACTCGCACGGGAGATCTTGGTGTTGGGTGACGATGCGGGCCGTGTCGTCGAGCTCGGCCATGAACTGCCCAAGAACCTCGGTCCGCACGACGACGGCGACCTGTGTCCAGGGCGCGTCGAACAGGTCGGCGAGGACCGGATCGCCCGGCATGGCGATGTCGCGCTGGCGATGATTGGCGGCCGTGTCGTCGCCGGCCCGCAGTCGCTGTGTGACGTTCTTGAGGTAGTAGTAGCCCTGCAGGTCGGTGTGGTAGCGGTACACGGGGATGCCGGCGCGGCGGTAGGCGTCGACTTTCGGCAGGAGCGGCACGACCGAGTCGAGGACGTTGTCGCGCCGTTTCCGGCCGTCTTGAATCGCGACCATCACGAGGACGACGCCCATCGCGAGCGCAAGCATGGCCCACCGCCTGTGCCGCGTCACGACGAGCGGAAGGACTGACAGGCACCATGCAGTGCCGATGATGCCGACGACGATGGTGTCGGCTGCGTCGCCCGTCCACTCGCAGAAACCGACGAGGAGAACGATGGCCCCGACTCCGAGCAAGACACCCCACCCGGCGATGATGCCGGCGGCCCACGACGCGGCGCGCGGCCTCGGCCGCGTCGATCGGATCGCCCACTCGACGACGGGACCGCACGCGAGCGCGACGAACGGGAAGACGGGCAGCACGTATCGCGCTTCCTTGGCGCTCGACAACGAGTAGAGCACGATGGCGACGACGACGAACAGACCGGCGAAGCCGAAGAACGAGCCGCCGATCTCCTTGGCGAATCGCCGGAACGGTCGCACGGCCCAGAACACGAGGAACGGCACCCACGGCAGCATCCCTGTCGGGACCGTGGTGAGGTAGTAGTACACGGGTGCTTGGCCCTGCGGAGGCGCGTTGCCTGCGCGTTCCAGACCCTCGAACTTGAACAGGGCCCACGCGCGCTCCCATCCGAGGCGGTCGATGACAAGCAGAAACCACGGCAGCGCGATGACGAGACCAACGCCCAGCGCCACGCCGCTCGCGGCAAGCAATCGCCCCCAACGCGGCCGCTCGATGACGCCGGCCGCGACGACGCCCGCGACGAAGAACGGCAGCAGCGTGTGGCCCTTCGTCAACATGCCGAGCCCGGCGCAGACGCCCGCGACCAGTGACGGCACGAGCCACCGACGATTCCCGCGTCGAACAGCGCGCCAGGTCCAGTAGGCGCACCCGAGCACCATCAGCGTCAGCAGCGGGTCGATGCCCGCCTGCTGCGACCGCTGCTGGTAGTCGACGGCCGTCGCCAGGATCACGCCCGACCACACGCCGATAGCGAGAGTGCCGCGCCGCGCGCCGATCGCCATGACGCCGGCGACCGTTACCAGGCAGGCGAGCGCGAGCGCCACGCGTCCGGCGAGCACCGACGTCGACCCGCTCAGCTTGTACGAGATCGCGACGAGCCAGTAGGTCAGCGGCGGCTTGTTCAGGTACGGCTCGCCGTTCGTCCGGGGGATGATCCAGTCGCCCGTCTCGACCATCTCGGCCGGCGGGGTCAGCCGCTGCGCCTCGTCGAGCCGGACCAGGTCCTGCAGGCCGAGGTTCCAGAAGAACGCCACGACCGGCACGACAACGGCCACGCCGACCACCACCCACCGCGGCACACGCGCCCGCGCGCGTTCAGCCTCCTCCTCGCTCTGTGTCTTCCCGGGCTCGTCCAGCATTCCGCGCCTACTCCCGAACGCCTGACACTGGCGGGCAAGATAGCACAACAGCTCGGCGAGCCTGACACGAATCCAGCGAGTCCTGTCTCAACAACGC
>CAYUZG010000201.1:1952-4544 GCA_964449605.1 uncultured Verrucomicrobiota bacterium
AAGGACGGACATCTATGCGGAGCATGACGGGCGCGGAGCTGCGGCGGGCGTACATCGAGTTCTTCAAGGGCAAGGGGCACGTCGAGATCGGGTCGGCGCCCCTGGTGCCTGAAAACGACCCGACGGTCCTCTTTACGACGGCCGGCATGCACCCGCTTGTGCCGTTCCTGCTCGGCGAGAAGCACCCGGCCGGCACCCGGCTGGTCAACTGCCAGAAGTGCGTCCGCACGGGCGACATCGAGGAAGTGGGCAACACGGTCCACCACACGTTCTTCGAGATGCTCGGCAACTGGTCGCTGGGCGACTACTTCAAGCGAGAAGCGATCGAGTGGTCGTTCGAGTTCCTCACCGGCCGCGAGTGGCTCGACATTGACCCCGAGAAGCTCTGGGTCTCGTGCTTCGCCGGCGACGACGATGCGCCGCGCGACACCGAGGCGGCCGCCATCTGGCAGCGTATGGGCATTCCGGCCGGGCGGATCGTCTATCTCGGCAAGAAAGACAACTGGTGGGGTCCGGCGGGCCAGACGGGCCCGTGCGGGCCCGATACCGAGATGTTCGTTTGCCTTTACGAGGGCGACATCCCGCCCGGCAAAGGCCCGGAGAACGACTCCGAGCATTTCGTCGAGGTCTGGAACGACGTCTTCATGCAGTACAACAAGGACCCCGAAGGCGTCTACTGGCCGCTCAGGGAGAAGAACGTCGATACCGGCCTCGGACTCGAACGCCTCACGGCCGTGCTCCAGGGCCGGAACGACAACTACGAGACCGAGCTGTTCTCGCCCATCATGGAGCGGATCGGCGAGCTTGCCTCTGAAGAAGATGCACGATCGAAGCGCATCATCGCCGACCATATGCGGTCGGCTGTGTTCATGATCGCCGACGGCGTCCTGCCTGCGCGTGTCGATCAGGGCTACGTGCTGCGGCGCCTCATCCGCCGCGCCGTGCGGTTCGGCAAGAAGCTTGGCATCGAGGGCGCGTTCACCCACAAGCTGGGCGAAGTCGTCATCGAGATGGACACGTTCGACGGCGTGTACCCGGAGCTCAAGGCGAGCGCGGACACGATCCGCGAGACGCTCATGCGCGAAGAGGAGCAGTTCACCAAGACGCTCGCGCAGGGCCTCAAGGAGTTCCAGAAGCTGCTCCCCAACGTGCTCAAGAACCCGAAGCGCGAGCTGAGCGGCCGGCTCGCCTTCCGCCTCTACGACACCTACGGCTTCCCGATCGAGATGACGCGCGACCTCGCCGAGGAAGCGAACATCGCCGTCGACATGGACGGCTTCGACAAGGCGTACGCCAAGCACCAGGATCTCTCCCGGAAAGGCGCCGAGCAGAAGTTTGCCGGCGGCCTGGCCGACCATTCTGAGCAGGTCACCCGGCTCCATACCGCCACCCACCTGCTGCAAGCGGCGCTACGCAGGGTGCTCGGCGACCACGTCGCGCAGCGCGGCTCGAATATCACGGGCGAACGCCTGCGGTTCGACTTCACGCACCCGGAGAAGATGACGCCCGAGCAGATCAAGCAGGTCGAGGACTTTGTCAACGACGCCATCGGGCGCAAGCTCGACGTGACGATCGAGGAGATGCCCGTCGACCAGGCGAAGGCGGCCGGCGCGATGGCCGTTTTCGGCGAGAAGTATGGCGACACCGTCAAGGTCTACATAGTCGGCGACTTCTCCAAAGAGATCTGTGGCGGGCCGCATGTGAAGAACATCGGCGAGCTCGGCCGGTTCCGCATCGTCAAAGAGCAGTCGTCGTCAGCCGGCATTCGCCGCATCCGCGCCGTGCTCGAGCAATGAACCGCGGACGTGTCATCGCCCTTCTCATACCCGCATCGGTACTGGCCCTTGCACGCGGCCCGGCCGTCTGCTCGCACAAGTGGGCCGAGCACGACCCCATCGCCCCGTTCACCAGGGGGAACACACCCCGCGCCGTCGTCGTTGCCTACTTCACAGCCTCCAAAGACGGCGATGCCGCGCGCGCCTCGAGCCTCATCGACTACAACGAGTGGGCCAGGCGCAGGGGCCTCGAGGGCGAGCGCGCCAAGGAGTTCGGGGCGCTGCATCGGGCTGCGCTGGAGGAGGCCTATCGCCTCCAGAAGGCCGCTGGCGCCACAAAGGAGTTCGAGATCGTCAAGGAGACAGTCGAGCGCGAAACGGCCGTGTTTGAGATCACGCAAGAGCGTTCCGACGGCGTCCACCTGTATGAGGTGACGCTCGCGCTCCGGGGCGGCCGTTGGGCCATCGTTGATTTCGCCCTCAAAACCGTCGGTCAGCGTCTGGGCGGTTGAACCGAAAGGGCAGCTTCAGTGCCAAGCTCCTGCCATGTGGCAGGACTGCCTGGCCCGCTTCCTGCTTGCAACCCACCTAGCGGCAAGAGGTTCGGGTGCCGCAGAATTTCTCGCTTGACATCCCTCATGGGGGGTGCTAGGGAAGAAGTACGCTGTCTGAGTGGTCCACAAGTACGCAAGGAACGTGGTTAAAAGGGAGAAGTCCTGCCCGAGAAAAGACGGACTAGTGGATCCCAATCCCTATCCCTGGTTGCCACGGGTTCGCGAGTACGGCAAGGAAAGCGATTAACTAGGACAGAAACCCA
>CAYUZG010000202.1:0-2705 GCA_964449605.1 uncultured Verrucomicrobiota bacterium
AGGCCCGGGGCTGCCTTGCTATTCTCTACTCGCGAGTCGATGTTCTCTCTGTTCCTGGTCGCAGAGCGAGAAGCGCGGAGTTGACACGCCCTACTCGGGTTCCGTCGGCGCGGGCTTGTCCTTCTCGCCGTTCGTCTTCTCCTCCTTCTTCCCGCAGCCAGCGGCGGTGGCCACGACGAAGAATGCGCCCAGACAGAGCAGAATCAGGAGTTTCTTCAACATCAGGTCCTCACCTCCTTCCCTGCCGGTTCTAACTCGGATCGTTTCCCCATGCCCAAAAGCCTCACGGGGCTAGACCCCGTCCATTGTCCGATTCGGTCCCCGGGCAGTCAAGCTGGTAATCGGCCCGCGATGATGATGACCCCTCGACATTCCCGGAAACCCTAGCAGTGCCCTCCTGTCGTCGCAAGGCATTTTTTCACCGGCCTTCTGGCGGCTGTGAGTCGTGAAAATGGGGGGTTGTCCGGCCGGCACCTCGACAAGATGAGCCCTCGACTGTGTATGCGTTTCGGCGGTCCGTATTCTCCTTGACGCACGTTGTCCAGTCGCTGACGCCACAACGGTGGCAAACTCCACCGGCGCTGTCAACCCTCTTTCTGCCCCGGCGCCACACCAGCTCCAGGGCGGCCGAACACGCCGCCACCGCCGCACGACGCTCAACTACCCAAACGCGGCAAGCACAGGCGCCGGCAGCGCGGCGACGAACCGCAACGCCATCGTCGAGAGCAACCCCTTCCGGACGTAGAACAGCGCGTAGCCGACGGCCAGCGCGAACTTGACAGCGACGATCGCGGCGAGCTGCCAGGCGGGGACAGGCTGCTCGATGTGCTCGATGAGCCTGACCAGCCCGCTGACGGCGAGCAGAACGTTGAACAGCGCCGAGGTGAGCACGGCCGCCCAGATCCTGCCCGAGAGCCGGAAGGCGATGGCGAAGATGCCCCAGCGGCAGATGACCTCCTCGAACGCGCCGACAAACAGCGGCTGGAACGGGTTGCGCTTGGCGGCCAGCAGCGGCTTGTACAGCAGCGGATCGAGCAGCAGGAACGTCAGCACGGCCAGCGCCGCGCCGATTGGCACGATGAGTGCCAGGTCGCGTCTGACCCGCCGCCACGAGCCGAAGCCGACGAGCCCTCGGCCTCTGGCCCAGGCGAAGCCGGCGGTCGCCGAGATGAACAGCACGACGAACACGCCGAGCACGTCGAGCATGAACCGAGGCGTGATCGCCGCGGCCCCGAGGCGCGCCTCGACGTAGCCCCGCCGGACGACGAGGTACTCGTACGCCATGTGCAGCGCGGTCGCCAGCGTGGCGACCAGCGCGAGCCGGAGGCCGGCGAACAGGTTCTCTCCGCTGAGGAATCGGCGCACGCGCTCACCTACGGTTCAATGATGACCTCGGCCCCGAGGTCAAGCAGAAGGAACAGCTCCTCGGTATCGCGGTCCGACAGCGCGATGCAGCCCCGCGTCCAGTCACTTCCCGTGCCGCCGCCGTGCAGGCCGATCTCGCCGCCGAGCCGCGTGTCCCATGGTGGCCGCCGGCGCGCTTCGGTCGCCTCGGCGATCGTGCGATGCTGCGCCCGTGTGATGAGGCCGGCTCGCAGGCCGCGGTCGGCGTCCTCGACGTTCGGGTAGCTGATGCCGAGGAACAGGTGGAAGCGGCTCCGCTCGTTCTTGGTGCAGATCGTGTAGGCACCCTCGGGCGTGCAGCCGTCGCCCTCCTTGCGCTTCGCGTCGCCGGGATTGGTCCCAAGGGCGATGCGGTACGTCTTGATCGGGCGGTCGCCGTCGAACAGATCGAGCGCACGCTCAGCCTTGCGGACAACGACGCGGCCGCGTTCGAGCGGGATGCGGCCGCCGGCCTCCCGCACGACTCGTCCGGCGCGGCCGAGCGCCTCGCCGGTCGGCAACCACGGCCGCCGGATCCAGGGATTGTACAGCCACAGCAGGGCCGCCACGCCGATGGCGATAATGGTGAGCGAGGCGATCAGGTAGAAAGCCATCGGGCGCAGCCACCGCTTTCTCGTCGAGAACATCGCACAAGCGTTGCACACTGCTCGGAGGCCGTCAAGGCGAAACGGGGCGAGCGTGGCGCTCGTGTGTCGGGACAAAAGCCTTGCTGCGGCAACTCGGCGCGCCGAAAATGGGTTATGAGTATGTGGAGGTGATCGCAATGCGCGAACGCGGCGTGGTCATAGATGTCCAGGACGGTCGAGCACTGATCGAGGTGACGCCGGCTGCCGGCTGCGGCACGAACTGCTCGTGCAGCGCGGTCGAGGGACGGCCGCACCTGAGGCGCGTCGAGCTCAACGCGCCGCCGGGCGTGCTGCCCGGCGCGCTCGTCACGCTCGAGGTGAGCTCGGGCCAGGTGCTCGCGTCGAGTGCGCTCGTCTTCCTCGGCCCGCTTGGGTGCTTGATTCTCGGCCTGCTCGTGAGCCGGCCGCTGCTCGGCGCGCTCGGCGTTCGCATCAACGGCGACGTCGGCATGATGCTCGTCGGCGCGGTGGCGTTCCTCGTCGGGCTGGTCGGGGCGTTGTTCGTGTCGCGGCGCCGCGCCAGAGGCGGCTGGCTCGTGCCGCGCATCGTCGAGGTCGTCAACCCGGCCGCCTGATCGGTTCATCCACGAGAGAAGGGAACGAGGCATGCAGCGGTGGCTGATCTGTGTCGCGCTCGCTGTGTCGATGGCTGCGTCCGGCGCGGCGTGCCGCAAT
>CAYUZG010000202.1:2805-4541 GCA_964449605.1 uncultured Verrucomicrobiota bacterium
GCGCCGGCCTGTTCGTGAGCATTCATGCGAACGGCTTCTACTCGCCCGACGCGCACGGCTTCGAGCTCTACTACCTCGGCGACGACTCGGCGCCCGAGGCCGGACGCGCCGCCGAGCAGATCCGGCGCGCGCTCGCAGAACGCGTCGAGGCGCGTGACCGCGGTGTGCGGCGCGCCGACTTCACCGTGCTGTCGCGGACCACGTGCCCGGCGGTGCTCGTTGAGGTCGGCTATCTGTCGAACCCGGCCGAATGTGCGCGGCTGCTTGATGAGGCGTACCGCCAGCAGCTTGCCGACGCGATCGTCGCCGGCATCGTCGAGTTCGCAGCCACTGGGGGCGCCGAGCACGTCGATGAGCCCGGCAAGGAGAACGACCAATGAGCGGCGATGCGCGACCGATCGGCATCTTCGATTCGGGCCTCGGCGGGCTGACGGTGTTTCGGGCGATCCGTGAGCGGCTCCCGGCCGAGGCGCTCGTCTACTTCGGCGACACGGCACGCGTGCCGTACGGGACGAAGTCGGCCGAGACGGTGACGCGCTTTGCGCGCGAGATCGTCGAGTTCCTCGTCGAGCGCGACGTCAAGGCGATCGTGGCCGCGTGCAACTCGGCCTCGGCGCTTGCGCTCAACGCGCTGACGGCGGAATACGAACTGCCGCTCATCGGCGTCATCAAGCCGGGCGCTCAGCTCGCCGTCAAGCGTGCGCGGGCGCGTGTGAGCGGCGGCGAACACGGGGCTGCTCGTACAGCGACGATCGGTGTGATCGGCACGCGGGCGACGATCGCGAGCGGCGCGTACGAACGCGCGATCGCGGCGCTCGAGCCCAATGCGACCGTCGTGGCGCAGGCCTGCCCGCTGTTCGTTAGTCTCGTCGAGGAAGGTTGGACGGACAGACCGGCGACGCGTCTGATAGCCGAGGAGTACCTCGGCCCGCTGCGCGGCCGCGTGGAGGCCCTGGTGCTCGGGTGTACGCACTACCCGCTGCTGGCGCCGTTGATCGCCGAGCTGATGGGCCCGGACGTTGCCCTGGTTGACTCAGCGGAAGCGTGCGCGCTCCAGGTTGCGCGGCTCGTCGACGAACGCGGCCTGCGCGCGCCGGACGGCGCGCGCGGCGACGAGCAGTTCTACGTGTCTGATGCAGCGGAGCTGTTCGGCCAACTCGGCACGCGCTTCCTCGGCCGCCCAATCGACACGGTGCGATGCGTGCCGGAGTTTTCTGGGGCGCACGGGTAGGGGAGATATGTTCGCAGTCGCTGTGCGCGCGCGGTTCAGCGCGTCACATAGCATCAAGGTCGGCGCCGGCCCGCGCGAGGCGCCGCACGCGCGCGAGGCTCCGCACGAGCACGACTGGACGGTCGAGGTCGAGGTCGGCGCCGAGACGCTCGACCGCCACGGACTCGTGATCGACTTCCGCCGCGTCGAGCGGCTCCTGACCGAATGCCTGGCCGAGTTCGACGGCGCGCTGCTCGACGAGCTTCGCGACTTCGCCGATTCGAACCCGACGGCCGAGAACGTCGCGCGCACGATCTTCGGCAAGCTCGACGCGCGGCTGCCTCAGGACCGGTGCACGCTGAGACGCGTCACGGTCTGGGAGACGCCGACGTGCAGCGCGACCTACTGCAACAGCTAGTCGGCGTCAGACGCCGCAGCGACGACGGTACGCGAGCAGCGTGTTGCGCATGAGCAGCGCGACCGTCATTGGCCCGACGCCGCCGGGCACCGGCGTGATCTTCGAGGC
>CAYUZG010000203.1:0-2530 GCA_964449605.1 uncultured Verrucomicrobiota bacterium
GCCGAAGGCCCGACCGAGCCTAGCCCGGGGCGTAAGCCCCGGGTTCTCGACGACAAAACAAACCTCAGAGCCCCGAAGGGGCGACAGAAGCATTCCGCGACAGATGGAGATTCTCTGGCGCCGGCAGGGTTTTTCGGCAGCCTGCTAGCGCATCCGGGGGGTGGCTCCGCCTTCTCGCCACTCGAAGTACGAGAAGCGGCCGTAGTAGCGGTGCTTGTAGGGATCGTGCAGGACGATGTGGAGGGTGCGGCCGACAAGGCGTTCGGGCAGGGGCCCCGGGTCGTTCGGGCTCGCCGGGCTGCGGAACACGAGGGTAACCGGGTCGCCTGAGCTCAGGCGGCCGCCTGAGTCCGAGAGGACACGCACGACGCGGAAGCGGGCGCGGATGTGCGAGCCGCCCGGCTTGCCCGATTCGTCGAGCAGCCGCTGGAAGTCTTCGAGCGTCCGGGCGCCGCGGAGTCCGGGTACCAGCTCCGCCCGGTCCTGGTAGACGCCGATGAACTCGACGCCACGCGGGCCGGGCCGCCCTTGGCCGATCCCGGTCAGCCGGTAGAAGGCACTGCACGACGTTAGCAACACGCACCCGGCCAACAGGATGCCGACGGCAACGCAACGGCTCGTGGGCACTCGCACAGAGACAGCTCCTCGATAGTCCTCGCCACGGCCACATCAAAAACCGTACCATGTCTTCGCCCCAACGAGCAGGTTTGTCAATGAGTAAGGCGATGTTCCGTAAGCTGTTTATCCCGTGCCTCCTCCTGTTGACCATTGCCGTCGGTTGCGGCAGCCGAGAGGCGCCGCCTCAGAAAACGGACGACGCATCCACCGCGCGACCTCTGATCGGCGTGGCCGTTCCTGCCGCCGGCGAGAAGTATGAGAAATGCACTCAAGCAGTCGAGAAGGCCGGCGGCCGGACGATCCTGATCCCGATGATCGAGGACGCCGACGAGCTGGCCGCGTTCATCGAGCAGCTTGACGGCGTGCTACTGCCGGGCGGCGCCGACGTCCCGCCGGATATGTACGGTGAGGACGCGCACCCATCGGTCCGTCTGCTCGAGCGCGGACGCGCCGAGCACCTGGTTGCCGTCACGCGGCTCGCCATCGAGCGCGACACGCCCGTGCTCGGCATCTGCCTGGGTGCGCAGGTGCTCAATGTGGCCCTCGGCGGCACGCTCGTGCAGGACATCCCGAGCGAAGTGCCGGACGCGCTCGTCCATCGCGGCGATAACGCGCGCCACACGGTCAGCGTCGTCACGGGGAGCCGGCTGTCCGGGATCGTCGGGACCGAGCTGACCGTGAACTCATCACACCACCAAGCCATCGACCGGCTCGGCATCGGCCTTGTCGTGACGGCCCGCGCGCCCGACGGCGTCGTCGAGGGGATCGAGCTGCCGCCCGCGCGGTTCGTCGTCGGCGTGCAGTGGCACCCCGAGCGCATCCTCGACCAGCCCGAGCAGCGCGCGCTCTTCGACGCATTCGTCAACGCGTGCCGGAAGGCTGGGAGTCAACCACAGATCGGCACAGACTGACACGGAACGAGGCTTTCGCCTCCGATCAGTGGGATCTGCGGGAATCGGTGGTTCATCAATGGCTAAGACACACCACATCGTCGCTGGAAAGGCGCAGGCCGGCGAGCGGCTCGACGTGTTTGTCGCGTCCGCGGTCGACGCGCTCTCGCGGTCGCAGGCGAAGCGGCTGATCGAGGACGGCTTCGTCCTCGTCGACGGCGAGGAGTCGAAGCCGGCCGCCAAGGTGCGCGCCGGCGACGAGGTCGAGGTGACGATCCCGCCCCCGGAGGCGTCCGAGCTGGCGGCCGAACCGATCCCGCTCGACGTGCTCTGGGAGGACGAGTGGCTCATCGCCGTGAACAAGCCGCCCGGCATGGTCGTGCATCCCGCCGCCGGCAACTGGACCGGCACGCTCGTCAACGCGCTCCTCCATCACTGTCGCCGGCTCAGCGCGAGCGACGAGGTGACGCGGCCAGGCATCGTACATCGGCTCGACAAGGATACCTCGGGTGTGATCGTCGCGGCCAAGGACACCGAGATGCACTGGCGGCTGGCCGAGCAGTTCGCCGCGCGCGAGGTTGAGAAGGAGTACCGCGTCCTCGTCGGCGGCCGTGTGCAGGACGACCGCGTTGTCGTCACGGCTAACATCGAACGCCACCCGAAGGAGCGCAAGCGGATGCGGGCAACCGACGTCGGCGGGCGCGAGGCCGAGACGCTGCTCGAGGTGATCGAGCGCTTCGAGCACGCCACGTACCTGCGTGCGCTGCCCAAGACGGGCCGCACGCACCAGATCCGCGTCCACTGCGCCCACGTGCGCCACCCGGTCCTCGGCGACACCGTCTACGGCCGGGGAAAGGCCGAGCGCCGGCTCGGTCTCGACGTGCCGCGCCAGATGCTTCACGCCCACCGCCTCGCCTTCACCCACCCGGCCACGGGCCGCCGCGTCGAGCTCACAGCGCCGCTGCCGCCGGATTTCACGTCGGTCCTGGAAGCCCTAAGAGGTTGAGGCTCTCGCAGAGGCG
>CAYUZG010000203.1:2630-4539 GCA_964449605.1 uncultured Verrucomicrobiota bacterium
CGCTCGCGCCACTCGTGCAGGCCGGCGCGCGAGAACGCGATCGCCTTGAAGTCGACCACGATGGCCCGCCTCGCCTTGACGCGGAAGTCCTGCACGGCGTGCTTGGTGCTTCCGGGCGGGATGATGAAGACCGCGTCCTCGGGCGTGTTGTCGCGGCACCACGCGGCGAGCTGGTCGAGCTCGGCCTCGCAGACGATGCCCGGCCGAAGGCGCGCGACGGACAGGTCGTGGATGCCGGGGAAGCGCGCCGCGAGCGGCGCGTCGAACACCGCGAGCAGAACAACGGCCACCGGCACGAGCCACAGCGCCGGCCCCGCTCGCTGCAGGCGCCGCTGCCACGCTGCGCCGCCGTGGAGCCACAACACGTACACGCCGAGGGCCACGGCAGCCAGGATCGACCCGACACCGACGTGGATGGTGCTGCTGCGAAATGCCGAGGCGACGGCCCAGCCCCAGCTCGGCCTGAGAATCGTCGCCACCGCAACAACCAGCGCCGCGCCCACGCCCACGGCCGAGACAGCGGCCGTAACCACCGACAGCCGCGGCCGCGCGTGGGCCACAAGCCACAGGATGGCGACGAGCGCCACGACGAGGTCGGCGCGGACGACGACGCCGAGGGCGATCGCCGCCGCGGCCAGCACGGGCGCGGCCTCGCGCCGCCGCAGGCCGGCGCACACGGCGCCGCCGAGCGCAAGCAGCGCCAGCAGCCGCGCAAAGACGGTGGCCCGCATCAGGTTGAGGCTCAGCACGCTCGCGACCGGAACAAGCTCGACGAAGACGTAGGCGGCGACGCACAGCACGCCGATCGTCACCGCGAGCGCATAGAGGGCTCGCCGGTGCGGCGATGGTGACTGAAGCTGAAGGGCCGCCGCCGCAGTCACAAGCAGCAGGCCGACCCGGGCGTAGTCGGTGAGCGGGAAGCTCGACGGCATGTAGTGCCATGGCGCGCGGACGCGGCCGAGGATGTCGATGAACTCAGCGTCGCTCACGCCGCCGCTCTGCGACCGGAGGCTGGCGAGCGCCGGCACGGTCGCTACGAGCGCCGGGACTAGGAATGCGGCGGCGCACACGAGCAGCCGCTTCGGCCCGATCTCCCGGAGCCGCCTCGCGGTCAACACGCCGAGCAGGACGGCCCCGATGATGCCCGTCGTCAGGTGTACGGCGATCGTGACCCCCACGAGCAGCCACGCGATCCACCAGCGCCGCTCGAACGCCATCGTCAGCGCCCACACCGCACCGGTTGCGCCGAGCATCGACTGCTGGAGGTAGGTCGCCAAGAGATCCTGCTCGCCCAGCGTGGCTCGCGAGCCGAACAGGACAAACGCCAGCCCGAGGACACCGGCTGCTCTGGACCCGAACAGCCGCGCGCCGAGCCGGATGACCCCGAGGGCGAGCGCGCCGAAGCAGACGGCGTACAGCACCAGGTGCGCGGGCGCATCGCCGATCAGCCACGTCGCTGCGCCGGTGACCGCGATGAAGACGGTGCGCGGGCCGAAGCGGGCAGTCTCGTTGGTGAACCAGTCGTCTTGCAGGAAGCCGGGATCGAGCATCCGGTAGAGCTGCGGGAGGTACTCGTTCTGGTCGTTGACGCCGAACCGGTAGCCGCGCACGACCAGGAACGCCGAGAAGACGACGAGCAAAACGAGAAGCGGATGGATGAACTTCTGTGCGGGCCGTAACGGCTCTGCCATAATGTGCCGACAGGTTGGGGCGATGTTGGCGGCACGCTATCACGGTGGACGGGAGCCGACAAGCGGATTCGTCCCCCGGCCTGGGCTTCCCCAGGATCCCCGCAGGGGCGCAAATGCCGCTTGTCGGTCTGGGGGTCGTGTGTTATAGAGACCGTCTATTCCCAGAAGATTGGAGGTCGAACTGAATGTCGAACGAAACGGGCGAGAACGCCCAAAAC
>CAYUZG010000204.1:0-4531 GCA_964449605.1 uncultured Verrucomicrobiota bacterium
GCGCTCCGGAACACCTCGCGCGGGTGCACGAGGCTCGCGTCGAGCGTGCCGATCGACACCGTCTCGTCGCGGATGAGCCGGTTCTTGCGGTCGAGCATGAGGATCTTGAACCGCTCCTCCTCGTGCAGGCGCATCTCGTCGCCGACGAGGGCCATGACGTCGCGCGAGGTGTGGATCTCGGCTCGCTCCGGGCCGCGCGAGGCCGTGAGCCGCGCGCCGAGTGCAAACGCGGCCTTGAGCTGCACGGCCTTCGCGTTGCCGATGCCGTCGACGGCGCACAGTTCCTCGATCGGCGCCTTCGCCACGCCGGCCAGGCCACCGAAGCGATGCAGCAGCTCGCTCGCGAGCTCGCGTGCGTTGCGCTGCTGGCGGCCGGTGCGCAGGATGATGGCGAGCAGCTCGCTCGTCGAGAGCGCCTTCGCCCCGTGCCGCAGCAAGCGCTCGCGCGGCCGCTCGTCCTCGGGCAGCTCCTTGATCTTGGAATATGTGCCCGCTTCGGTCATGGCGACTCCTTCTCGAGAAGGAACGGCGCATAGGCCGGGGCGCGTTCGCGGCGGAGCTCGACGGTGAGGAGCGCGCAGTTGTCCTCGTAGCGTGTGTCGAGCACGTGGCCTTCGTCGTGGAGGCGGGCGATGACGCGCGATTCGCGCTGCGGCACGCGGTACGTAGCCACGACGAGCTCGGCGGCGAACTGCTCCTCGATCAGTTCGAGCAGCTCGTCGAGCCCGCGGCCGTCTGTTGCCGAGATCGGCGCGGATTTCGGGAGGCGCTGCATCCATCGGCGCGCGATCTCGGGATGCTCGATCCGGTCAATCTTGTTCAGCGCCGTGACCGCCGGCTTGCCCTGCGCCCCGAGCTCGGTGAGGACGGCCTCGACCGCGTTCGCCTGTTCTTCGGCCGCCGGGTGGCTGATGTCGAGCACGTGCAGCAGCAGGTCGGCCTCGAGCGTTTCCTCGAACGTCGCTTTGAACGCGTCGACGAGCATGTGCGGCAGCTTGCGGATGAACCCGACCGTGTCGGAAAACAGCACGGCGCGGCCGCTGGGGATTTCGAGCTTGCGCGTCGTCGGGTCGAGCGTGGCGAAGACCTTGTCCTCGACGAACGCGTCGGCGCCCGTGAGGTGGTTGAGCAGCGTCGTCTTGCCCGCGTTCGTGTAGCCGATGATGGCCACGGTGCGTACGTTGTGCCGGGCGCGCGACTTGCGCTGCGTCGCCCGCTGGCGCCGGACCTGCTTGATCTGCTGGCTGAGGTGGTGGATGCGCTCGCGCACGCGCCGGCGATCGACCTCGATTTGCGTCTCGCCCGGCCCGCGCGTACCGATGCCGCCGGGCTGCCGTTCGAGGTGCGTCCACAGCCCGCGCAGGCGCGGCAGCATGTATTGGTGCTGCGCGAGCTCGACCTGGAGCTTGGCCTCCTTGGTCTGCGCGCGCTGGGCGAAAATGTCGAGGATAAGCGCCGTGCGATCGACGATCTTGCGCCGAACCTCACGCTCGAGGTTGCGTTCCTGCGCCGGCGACAGCTCCTCGTCGAAGACGAGTGTATCGGCCCGCTCGGCCTCACAGAGCAGCCGGAGGTCTTCGACCTTGCCCTTGCCGATAAGGAACGCCGCCGTCGGGCGGTCGCGCTTGACGATCTCCTGGGCAACCACCGTGCCGCCCGCCGTCTGCACGAGCTGGCCGAGCTCGGCGAGGTGGTCCTGAACCGCCCATTCGTCAGTGTTCCTGAATTGCACACCAACGAGGACGGCCCGCTCCTCGCGTTCCTCTTGTGTTTCGATGAGCTCGGTCATTGGCTCTTCGCGGACTCAGTATGCTCTTGGATTGCTTTCACCAGTGGCGCGACAACGCTGCCGTCGCCCGTCGCCTCGTACCATTGTACCCTAGAATCCTTGCGGAACCAGGTCGATTGACGCTTGGCATAGCGGCGCGTGTTGCGCTTGATGAGGCGCTTCGCCTCATCGAGCGTGCAGCCACCGCGCAGGACGCCGATAATCTCGGCGACACCGATCGCCTGCATCGCCGTCGGGCTGCGTTCGATGCCGGCCTGGACGAGGCGCTCGACCTCCTCGACGACACCGGCGTCGACCATCGCCTCGACGCGCTCGTCG
This sequence comes from uncultured Verrucomicrobiota bacterium, assembly GCA_964449605.1. Taxonomy (GTDB): domain Bacteria; phylum Auribacterota; class JABMQX01; order JAFGEW01; family JAFGEW01; genus CAYUZG01. Next base: position 2,108 of record CAYUZG010000204.1, read on the forward strand.
ATTCGGCGGTAGAGGGCCGCGCGCGGCATATGGAGGCCGAGCATGAGGCACGGCGTCGGCTGCTGCCACTCGGTCTGGTGCTCGCTGATCGGCCGGCCGGTCGTCTCGTGCACCTCGAGCGCGCGCACGATGCGCCGCAGGTCGTTGTGCGCGATCCTGGCCGCGGCTTTTGGGTCCACGTCGGCCAGCCGCGCGTGGAGCGTCTCGACGCCGCTGGTCTCAGCTTCGGCAAGGAGGCGGCTGCGGATCTCGCTCGACGCTTCGGGCCCGTCGAAGATCCCGTCGGCGAGCGCCTTGATGTAGAGGCCCGTGCCGCCGACGACGAGCGGGAGCTTCCCACGGTTGCGGATGCCGGCGATCGCCGCGTCGGCCAGCCGCGTGAACTCGGCGGCGCTGAACGGCTCCGTCACGTCGAGCACGTCGATGAGATGATGCGGCACGCGGGCACGCTCGTCGGGCGAGGGCTTGGCCGAGAGGATGTCGAGACCGCGGTAGACCTGCATCGAGTCGGCCGAGACGACTTCGAGCGCCGGGCGCTCGGCGATTTCCAGCGGGATGCGGTCGGCGAGGGCGAGCGCCGCCGCCGTTTTGCCGACGGCCGTCGGGCCGACGAGGTAGACCGGTTCGGGCCCGTGCATCAGCGCCGTTTGAACTCCTTCTCGAGATCGCGTTCGGTCAGGCGGATCATCGTCGGCCGGCCGTGGGGGCACGTGGCCGGGCGCTCGCACGCGGCAAGGTCGGCGAGAAGCCGCACGCTCTCCTCGCGCGTGAGCGTGTCGTGCGCCTTGACGGCCGCCTTGCACGCGGCCGTGATGAGCGTCTGCTCGGGGCGCTGTCGGTATTCGGTCTGGTTCGAGTCCGCCTCGTCGAGGATATCGCGGAACACCTCGTCCCACTCGGCCTCGGGCATGTAGGTCGGCGTCGCCTCGACGAGGTACGTGTTCGGTCCGAAGACGCGCAGCTCGAAGCCCATCCGGTTGAATAGGCCGAGGTGCTCGTCGATCACAAGCGCCTCGCGCTTGGTGAGCTCGATCGTGCGCGGAACGAGCAGCCGCTGCGACGCGCGGCCCCGGCCGTCGAGCGCGGCCATGATCCGCTCGTAGAGCACGCGCTCGTGCGCGGCGTGCTGATCGACGACGACCAGGCCTCCTTCGTCCTCGGCGAGCAGGTACGAGTCGCGGAACTGCGCGAGGTACTTGAGCTGCCACGCGCGCCGCGCCGGTGCCGGCTGCTCGCTCGGTTCCTCGGCGTCGGTGTCTGTCTCGGCTTCCGTGCCGCGCTCGCGCTCGAACAGGCCGGCCGCCGTCGGGACGGGCGCGTCGCGCTTCGTCCAGAACTGCTCCGCCGACGATTGCGCCAGTTCCTGCTCGAAATCCGTTCTCTCGGGTCCTGCCTCTGCGTGCTCTGTGCGCTCTGCGGTGGCTTCCTTTTCTTGTTCCGGGACCACGACGGTTGGCGTGAGATCGGCGCTCTTGAGCGCCTCGGCCACGGCGGCCGCGATCGTCTCGCGGAGGTCCCACTCGTTGCGGAAACGCACCTCGCGCTTCGTTGGGTGCACGTTCGGGTCGATCTGCGCGGGGTCCACGTCGATGAACAGCACGGCGACCGGATACCGCCCACGCATGAGGAGCGACTTGAACCCAACCTCGACGGCGCGCGAGACGCCCGTGTACCAGAACGGCCGTCGGTTGACGAAATAGTACTGCTGCGCGCGGTTCGAGCGCGTCAGCGACGGCGTGCCGACCAGCCCGGTGATCGTGAAGCCGGCCGCCTCGTGCTCGACGGGCACCATCTGCTTCAGCGTTTGCCGGCCGAAGACGCCGGCCGCGCGATCGGCCAGCGACTCGGCCTTCGGCATGAGGGCCGTGACCTTGCCGTTGTGCATGAGCGAGAGGTAGACGCCCGGATGCGCGAGCGCGTACGTGTCGATTGTGCGCGCGATCTCGCCCATCTCGCGCTCGGTGCTTCGCAGGTACTTGCGGCGTGCGGGCACGTTGCGGAAGAGCTGTCGCACCTCGACCGTCGTGCCCGGGCCGCGGCCGACCTCGACGACGTTGACGAGCCGCCCGCCGTCGACCTTGACGAACGTGCCGGTCTCGGCGCCGCGTTCGCACGTGGTGATCGTGAGCCGCGAAACCGCCGCGATCGACGACAGCGCCTCGCCGCGGAAACCCATCGTCGCGATCCGCGCCAGGTCGGCCGCCTCGCGGATCTTGCTTGTCGAGTGGCGCTCGAGACTCAAGATCGCGTCGTCGCGGCTCATGCCGGTGCCGTCGTCGCTCACGCGCACGAAGCTTCGGCCGCCGCCGCCGACCTCGACCTCGATCTCGGTCGCCTCGGCGTCGAGCGCGTTCTCGACGAGCTCCTTGACGACGGAGGCCGGCCGCTCGATCACCTCGCCGGCGGCGATCTTGTTCGCCATCG
>CAYUZG010000205.1:0-4529 GCA_964449605.1 uncultured Verrucomicrobiota bacterium
CGGCAGGACACCCGAGAAGATGTACGGCAGCGCGCCGAGTGCGGCCGTCAGCAGCCACCCGACGCCGACGACGAACAGGCCTTCCTTGCGAAACACGTCCTCTCGGCTCTTGCGCCCGACGAGGATGAGCGCGCCCCCGAGAGCGCACGAGACACCGATCGAGACCAGGAACGCGGCGACCGGCGACATCGGCGCCTCGGGCGTGTGCGGAGAAGTCTCGCCGAAGTACAGGGCCCACAGCAGCGAGAAAAGCATCGACAGGCCGATGAAGACGAACAGGACGCCGAGTAGTTTGCACACGACTCGCCAGTTCAACCGGCCGCGCCTCCCACGTTGTGTCAAGCAGTCTGGAAAAGCCTGAGGAGCCCGTCGATGCTGTCGGGTTGGGCAAACGCGATCACCGTGTCGCCCGCGTTGAACGTGTCGCTGCCTCGGGGCACGATGACCCGGTCGCGGCGGATGAGCGCGGCGATCAAGGTGCTCTTCGGGAAACGGACCTCCTTGAGGGTGCGGTCGACGATCTTCGCTCCGGGATTGACCCGGAGCTCGACCGCTTCGGCCGTGCCGTCGGCCAAGACGGCCGTGCTGTGAAGCTCACCGCGTCGCACCAGGGCCAGGATCCGGTTCGCCGTGATCAGGCGCGGGCTGATCGCATGGTCGATGCCGACCTTCTCGAGCAGGGAGGCGAAGTCGGGCCGGTGCGTCAGCACGACGCCTTTGCCCGCCCCCTGCTCCTTGGCGAGCAGGACGGACATGATGTTGCGCTCGTCGTCATCGGTCACGGCGATGAAGGCGTCGGCGGCGCTGATGCGCTCGCGTTTCAGCACGTCGAGGTCGGCGGCGTTGCCGTGCACGACGGTCGTCTTGTGCAGTTGCTCGGCGAGCTGCTGGCATCGGCCGCGATCGGTCTCGAACAGCTTCACGGCGCAGCCGGTGTTCTCGAGAAGCTGCGCCAGGAGCAGGCCGATCTGGCTCCCGCCGAAGATCATGACGTTGTGCATCTTCTTCTCGGCGCCGGTGGCCAGCTTCTGCATGCGTTCCATCCGCCCCTTTTGGCCGATGATGGTCACGACGTCGCCGGGCTGGATCACGCTCGAGCCGTGCGGGATGATGAAGGCGTCGTCGCGCATGATCGAGCCGATCTGGGTGCCGGGCTCGAACGGGATCTCCCGGAGCGGCTTGCCCACGAGGGCCGAGTCGTCCTCGACCCGGACCTGGCGCATCTCGACCTGTCCGCGGGCGAACGACTCGATGGCGAGCACGTCGGGGTTTTCGATGAACTTGGCGATCTCGTAGGCGGTGAACACGACGGGGTTGATGATCAGGTCGATGCCGAGCAGGCGCCGGTACGAGAGTCGCGTCTCGTCCAGGTATTGCTGCGACCGCACACGCGCGACCGCCTTGGCCGTGCCGAGCGCTTTGGCCGTCAGTGCGGCGATCAGGTTCACCTCGTCGCGATTCGTCACCGCCAGGGCGATATCGGCCGACTCGGCCCCGGCAGCAACGAGCGTCTCCGGGCTCGCGCCGTGGCCGCAGATCGCGCCGATATCGAGCGTCTCCGCGATCCGCTCGATCTGTCCCTGGGACAGGTCGATGACCGTGACGTTGTGGGCCTCGCGGGACAAGATCGAGGCCAGGTGCAACCCGACCTCCCCTGCCCCGATGACGATGACGTTCATGCGACCCCAGGGATGCTCCGAAGTGAAGTCAGCCTCGATGACGATACCCGACGTGCTGACGAGGTTCAATCGTTTTGTAGGCGGCCGAAGGCCGCGCGGAACGCGGCAGCTCTCCGGGAGGAAAACACAAAGCGACCCCAACGGGATTCGAACCCGTGTTGCCGGGATGAAAACCCGGTGTCCTAGGCCTGACTAGACGATGGGGTCGCCCGTCCTTGTTGTCTGCCGACTCTCTTACGGCACCGGAGCCTGCCGAGTCAACCCCGGCGTGCCGCGCGAGTTGTGGTCGACGCGCCAGCCGGCCTCTGGTACAAAGGGGCCGGAACGATCTGTCTGCGAGGGCACCATGGACAAAGTCGCCAGAGTCGGCGTGTCGATCGAGCGCGAGCTGCTCGCCAAGCTCGACGAGTACGTACAGGCGCACCAGTACCCGAGCCGGTCGCAGGCGATCCGCGACCTCGTGCGCCGCGCGCTCGTGGAGGAGGAGTGGGATGCAGGCGCGGAGGCCGTCGCGGCCGTCGCGCTGTTGTTCGACCACCACTCGCGCGAAATCTCCGAACGGCTCCGCGAGGTGCAGCACGACGCCGAGGCCGACATCCTTTCGACCCTCCACCACCACCTGAGTCATGATCGGTGTCTGGAGATCATCACGCTGCGCGGTTCGCGCGCCGCGATCGTGGCGACGGCCGATCGGCTTCGCGGCACGCGCGGCGTGCTGCATTCGGGTCTCGTTGTGAGCTCGACGGGCGAAAGCCTCCGATAGGAAGGACGCCTTCCCTTAGGACTTGGGAGGGACGCCCTCCCCTAGCCCGGCACGAGGCAACGGCCGGAGTGGATGACTGACATGGACAAGGCGGCACAAACCGTTCCACGTCCTCGTGCCGAGGGCGGGCTCGGTTCCTTCCTCGGCGTGTTCACCCCATCCATCCTGACGATCCTCGGCGTGATGATGTACCTGCGGTTCGGGTGGGTGGTGGGCCACGCCGGGCTCGCGGGCGCGCTCGGGATCGTTGTCGTGGCGAACCTGATTACGCTCGTGACGACTCTCAGCCTGTCGGCCGTGTCGACCAACATGCGCGTCGGCGTCGGCGGCGCCTACTACATCATCTCGCGCAGCCTGGGTCTGCAGATCGGGGGTGCGATCGGGCTCCCCTTGTTCCTGTCGCAGGTCCTGTCGGTGACCCTCTACTCGTTCGGTCTTGCCGAATCGGTGCGTTTCGCGTGGGGCGACATGCCGGACGGGACGGTCCAGATCGTGGCGGCCGTTATCGTCGTGGCTGTCACGCTCCTGTCGGTCAGGAGCGCCCGGTTCGCGCTCTCGACGCAAATCCCGATCATGATCCTGATCGGGTTGTCGCTCCTACTGCTGTTCGTCGGCGCGGCCGTGCGCGGCGGCGGCGAGGCGGTCGGGTGGTCGGGCGGGACCGGGCGGTACACGTTCTGGGCCGTGTTCGCCGTGTTCTTCCCCGCGGTGACAGGCGTGATGGCGGGCCTCGGCCTGTCGGGCGACCTTCGTGAGCCTCAGCGCTCTATACCGCGCGGCACGATCGCGGCGGTCCTCACCGGGTTCGCCGTCTACCTCGTGGTGCCCATCGTGCTGGCGATGTCGGCCAGCCGCGAGGCGCTCATCGGCGACAGCCTGCTGTGGACGAAGCTCGCACTCGTCGGGTGGCTCGTCCTGCCGGCGTTGTGGGGCGCGATCCTCTCGTCGGCCGTGGGCAGCATCCTGGGCGCGCCGCGCACGCTGCAGGCGCTCGCAGCCGACCGCGTCGTTCCCCGCGTTTTCGGACGCAGTCGGGTCGATGTGCGTCCGCCGATCGCGGCGATCGTCGCGTCGGGCGGCGTCGCGCTGGCTGCGGTGCTCTTGGGCAACCTGAACGCGGTCGCGCCCGTCGTCACCGTGTTCTTCCTGACGACGTACGGGATGCTGAACCTGGTGGCGGGGCTCGAGAAGCTCGTCGGCGAGGCCTCGTACCGGCCGCGGCTCAAGGTGCCGTGGGCGCTGTCTTTGGCCGGCGCGCTCGCGTGCTTCGTGGTGATGTTCCTGATCAACTGGATCGCAGGCCTGATCGCCATCGCCATCGAGGTCGGCCTGTGGGTCTGGCTTCGAGGGCGCGCGCTCACGGCCACGTGGGGCGACGTGCGGCGCGGCTTCTGGCTCGGCGTGGCGCGGCGCGCGCTCGTGAACGTCCGGTCGCTGCCCGAGGAACCACGCAACTGGCGCCCGAACATCCTGGTCTTCTCCGGCAACATCTGGAAGCGGATCGACCTCGTTCGGCTCGCCTCCCAGCTCAATCAGGACCGCGGGATCGTCACGGCCTCGACGCTGATCGAGGGCGATCTCGACCGCAGCGAGGACTTCGACCTCAACGCGAAAGAGGCCGAGATCAGCGCCGCGCTTGAAGGCTATGGCCTGAGCGTGTTCGCGAACGTTACCGTGGTCCGCAGCTTCGAGGAGGGGGTCATCAACCTCGCCCAGTCGCACGGGATCGCCGGCCTCGACTCGAACACGATCATGCTCGGCTGGTCGACCGACCTCGACCGGCTCGCGTCCTATTTCCGCATCATGCGCCGGGCCGCGCGGCTCCACAAGTCGATGCTCATCTGCCGCCTGGGCGAACGCGACGAGCACAAACGGCAGAAGCGGATCGACATCTGGTGGCGCGGCAAGCAGCACAACGGCGACCTGATGCTGCTGCTGGCCTACCTACTGACCCTGAATCCTGAATGGCGCGGCGCGCACATCGCCATCAAGAGCATCGCCATCAGCGAGATGGCCCGCGACGAGACGGAGCGCAGCCTTGCGGCCATGATCCCGGAGGCGCGCATCCGGGCCGAGTCGAAGGTCAT
>CAYUZG010000206.1:0-4516 GCA_964449605.1 uncultured Verrucomicrobiota bacterium
GTCGAGCGGGTTCTCGTTGAACCGCATGTGCTTGACGGCGCCGACGATCCGGCCGCTTTCGATCAAAAACAGCCCGTCGCGCGTCATGCCCGTGAGCAGCGGCCTCATCGGATCGACCGTGCGGATGTACCAGAAGTGCGTCACGAGGAGGCCGCGCTCGGTCGACGCGACCATCTCGTCTAGGGTCGCCGTGCCGCCGTCCATGATGATATTCGCCGGGTGGCCGGTCGGCGCCTTGGCCTGCTTCTTGGCCCAGAAGCGCGAGTAGATCATGTTGGCGAGCGCGCCCTCATCGACCCACGAGATCGTCCGCGATGCCAGTCCGTCACGCTGGAACGGCTCGCCGAGGCAGTTTGGTTCGGCCGGGTCCGAGCGGATCGTGATCGTCTCCGGCGCGATCTTCTGCCCGAGCTTGCCGCGCAGGAAGTTATGCCCCTCGTCGGCGGCCTTGGCATCGAAGCCCATCCAGATGAAGAACATCAACAGCTCGCTGACGGCGGCCGGCTGCATAATGAGCGTGTATTTGCCCGCATCGAGGTCGGCCGGGTCCTGCGCCAGCTCGGCGATGCGGAGCGCTTCGTCCGCTACGGCGGCGACGTCAATCTCGTCGGTGTTCTCCGAGATCTTCTCGGCCCAGCCCGAGCCGTTGTTGCCGATGGCGGTCAGATGAACCTCGCCCTGTGTCGAGCGGTGATACGCCTTCAGGCCCGCCGAGTTGGCGATCGCAAGGAACTCGTCGCCGCTCGTGTAAGCGCCTGAGAGCCGATACCCTTTGCCCGCCACGCTCTTCGCGGCGACCGCGAGCTGTGCGCCCTTCTCCTGAGGCCCGAAGCCGGCCGTCTGGTCGAAGTAGCCATCCACCTTCGCGTACTTGGCCGTCTCGCCCGCCTCGACGGGCGGCATGTACTCGGGGTCGGGCGGCATGCTCTTGGCGATAGCTTGTGCCGCCTCGACAACCGCTTTGATCGACTCGTCGCCGAGGTCCTCGGTCGACGCCGTGCCGTGGCTCTGGCCGTACGCGCACGAAACCGTCAGCACCGCGCGCGACGACTCGAAGTTCTGCGTGATTAGGTTGTCGGCGAGCCGCGTCGTGGCGCTCATGCCGCCGTTGAGTGTCGCGACGACTGCCTCGGCGTTGGAGGCGTCGAGGATCTTCTGCAGGATGCTCTGGGCTTGCGATTCGTTCATTTCGTAGCGCCTCCCACGTCGATCTGTCGGAATCGTGCCGGGGCCGAGCCGTGCGTCATGATGGCGATCTGCATCGGATCGCCCTTGCCGCAGCCGAAAATGCCGACCGGGTCCCAGAACCGCTTGTCGCACACCGCATCGAGCGAGCCCCAGAAGTCCGTCGTGATCGCCTGATACGTCACGTCCTTGAGCATCGCGCCTTTCTTGCCGTTCTTGATCTCCCAGAAGCAGTCGCCGCCGAACTGGAAGTTCTCGCGCCGCTGGTCGATCGAGAACGAGCCCCAGCCATCGATGAGGATGCCGTCCTTTGTGTCCGAAATCAGCTCGTCGAGCGTCAGCGGCTCCGTCCCCGGCTCGAGCCCGATGTTCGACTGCCGGATGATGGGGATCGACGCCCACGAATCGGCCCGGCAACTGCCGTGCGAGCGCTCGGCGCCGATCGCGTGGCACACCTCGCGGCCCGACATGTAGTCGACCAGGATGCCGTCCTTGACCACGTGCCAGCGCTGGCCGGCCACCCCGTCGTCGTCCCAGCCGCGGCTCGCGAGGCCGAACGGCATCGTGTTGTCGCACACGATGTTCATCAGCGGCGAGCCGTACTTGAGCGCGCCGAGCTTGTCGATCGTCGCGAAGCTCGAGCCCGCCAGGCTCTCCTCCATGCCGAGCACGCGGTCGAGCTCGGTCGCGTGGCCGATCGATTCGTGCATCGTGAGCGCCAAATGCGACGGCGTCAGGATCAGGTCCTTCTTGCCCACCGGCGTCGGCTTCGCCTTCAGGTGGGCGACCGCGTCCTCGCCGACGCGCCGTGCCTCGGCCAGTAGCGGCGTGCGCTCGATGTGCTCCCAGCCCGCGCTGCGCCCCGGCGCTTCGAAGTAGCGGGTTTTCGCCGTCGAATCGTCCACGGCCGTCGCCTCGTACGTTGCGAGGCCATGCGTCGTTTCGCTCTCGACCAGCGTGCCCTCGCTCGTGGCCAGGAACCGGTGCTCGCGCCGGAAGTAGATGTGGCCGTGGTACTTCTTGACGCCCTTGACGGCGAGCACCTCCTCGCCGATCGCCAGCAGCAAGCCCGTCTTGTCCTCCAGGGACACCTCGAACGGGTCCTTCTCGACCGGCGTGCGGAACACGCCGTCGTGCACCGGCTCGGCGGCCCAGTGGATGCCGTCGGGCGCCTTGGCCAGCGCGCTTGCATGGGCGATCTCGACCGCGCGTGCAGCGATTCGCTCGATCTCGCCCGGCTCGACGCGCGCCGTGGCCGCGAAGCCCCACGCGCCATCGGCGATCACGCGCACGCCGACGCCGAACGATTCCGTGTCGCGGATCTCCTCGATCCGCTTGTCCTCGGCGGCGACGAGCTGGTTGCGCAGCCGGACGATGCGGGCATCGGCGTACGTCGCGCCCTTGTGTTTCGCCGCCTCAACGGCGTGGCGACACAGATTCTTCATCGCCTCCTCCTCTTGTCCAAAGGCATGATCAGGTTCGGAGGATAGCACAAACCGGCCGGTCGATCTCACGCGAATTCAGGAAAGCGTGCACCGGCGTTTCGTCGTCACAAAACCCTTTCCAAATGCTTCTGTCAGTGGTATTATGGATATGGGGAAATCGCCGGTCAGCTCGCTTCGCTGAAAGGCCCGTGGCCGTTCACCTGTCCGCCCCTGAGCACTGGGAACGTAGCCGTGAGCCGTAGGGTCTCCCCACCGGAAGCGCACGTGCGGAGTACGCAATGACTCGCATGAGAACAGCCATCGCCGGAGCAGTCTTGAGTCTTCTCTTGGCCCCACTCCCTGCGCTTGCAGGGGAACGCGCCCATGCCACATTCGAGAACCGCGCGAACCGGCAAGACCACGTCGATCGGTTGGCTTTGCAGAGTCAGCTCGCGAAGTTCAATGCCTGGGCTCGGGCCGCCGAGGAGGGTTGGCAAAGCAAAGGCAGTGCAAACGGCCGCCTCTACGAGCTGATGGCGATCAGGGACGGGCGCGTTTATGTGTACATCACCGCGAACGTCAACGCCGCTATCTCGACGGCAGCAGACCTTATCCGCAACGTCTCCCCCTATAACCTTAACGGCAGCGGCTGGACGGTTGGCGTCTGGGACGGTGGCGGCGTGCGGGCCTCGCACCAGGAATTCGGCGGGCGGGTCAGCATTATGGACGGCGCGAGCCCTGACAACCATGGAACGCACGTGGCCGGAACGATCGGGGCGTCGGGCGTCGTTCCGAGCGCGCTGGGCATGGCACCGAGCGTCACGATCGACTCATACGAGTGGACCAACGACGCAGCCGAGATGGCGTCGCGGGCCATGTCGTTCCCCGGCGAGCCCGGCACGATCCAGCTCTCGAACCACTCGTACTCGTACGTCTGCGGCTGGTTCGACGACGGGAGCGACATCTGGTGGTACGGCACTTGGGGCGCGAGGGAATCCGACTACTTCGGCCAGTACGACTCCAACACGAGAGACTGGGACGAGCTTTGCTTCAATGCTCCGTATTACTTGCCTTTCAAGGCGGCCGGCAACGATCGAGCCGATCCGGCGCCGCCGGAAGGGACGACGTTTCACTACTACATGCGGCGGTGGCGCACGAAAACCTACGATCCGGACAGCGATCCCTACGACGACGGCTGGGACAACGGCGGCTTCGACACCATTCCGTTCGCCAGCAACGCCAAGAACATCGTGACGGTGGGCGCCGTGTATGACGCCGTCTCGGGCGGAGAACGCTCGCTGGCCAAAGCGGTGATGACGCCGTTCAGCGGGTGGGGCCCGACCGACGACGGCCGCATCAAACCCGACATTGTCGCAAACGGCGTGACCCTTTACTCGTGCATCGCATCGAGCGATTCGAGCTACGCCTCGTACTCGGGCACCAGCACGGCGACGCCGAATGCCACGGGCTCGGCCGCGCTGCTCGTCGAATACTACGGCGAGCTGTTCCCGGGCCAGTACATGCGCGCGAGCACGATCAAGGCACTCATCATCCACACCGCCGACGACCTCGGCCGTGCGGGTCCCGATTACTCGTTCGGCTGGGGGCTCATGAACGCCAAGGCGGCGGCTGACCACATCGCACGTCACCACGACGCGCCGGCAACGAATCGCATGGTCGAGGACGTGCTTGACGTCGTTGATCCCGGGAAGACGTACCCGTTTCTGTGGGACGGCGTGAGCCCGATTCGCGTGACCCTGTGCTGGACGGACCCCCCGGCCTCGGCTGTGACCGGGCTCGACAACCCGAGCCCGCGCCTTGTCAACGATCTCGACTTGCGGGTCATCGGCCCCGGCGGGGTGGTGACGTACGAGCCGTACGTGCTCGATCCGTCAAGCCCGCTTGCC
>CAYUZG010000207.1:0-4489 GCA_964449605.1 uncultured Verrucomicrobiota bacterium
CATGAGCGGGCTTGACCTCCTGGCCGAGATCAAAGGCACGCCGGAGACGCGCGACGTCGAGGTTATCATGCTCACCGGGCTCAAGGACTTCGACCTGAAGCGCCAGGCCCTCGACCTGGGAGCGGCCGACCTGCTCACCAAGCCGGTGCTTCGCGAAGAGCTCGTCGCCCGCCTCAACAGCGCGCTGCGGGTCCGGTCGTACCGCGACGAGCTGAAGGCACAGAACGCGCTGCTCGAACAGCAGCTGCTGCAAGCGCAGCGGGTGGAGCTCGTCGGCGCGCTCGCGATCGGCGTCGCGCATGACCTGAGGAACATGCTCACCGCGATGCTCGGCCACAGCGAGCTGACCGAGCACATCCTGCCCGAGAACACCGGCGCGCGTACGCACATCCAGCAGATCCACGCCGCCGGTGAGCGTGCCAGGAAGCTGGTGCAGCACATCGTCAAGTTCACTACCGGCGGCGAGACCAGCCCCGACCGCTGCGAGCTCGGCGCCGTGGTCACCGAGTGCCTCGAGCTGCTCCGCCCGAGCCTCGACAACACAATCGACGTCGACTGGACCGAGCCGGAAACCGATCACGTCGTGATGGCCGACCCGACACAGATGTACCAGGTCGTGATGAACCTGTGCCTGAACGCGGCGCAGGCGATGAAACACGGCGGCACGCTGACGCTTGCGCTCTCGAGCGGCGAGCTCGCCGGTGACTCGACGGCGGCAGAGAGCCAAGGGCCGCCCGGCCCGTCCCTCAGACTCGACGTGGCGGACACCGGCATCGGCATGGACGAGGCGACGCGCGAGAGGATCTTCGAGCCCCTGTTCAGCACCCAGCAGGCAGACGGCGGCAGCGGGCTCGGCCTGAGCGTCGTCGATCAGATCGTAACGAACCACGGCGGACGGATCACGGTCGAGAGCAGCCTCGGCGAGGGCAGCACGTTCTCGGTCTACCTGCCCACCGCTCACGACGAGACCGCGGCGGCACCCACCCCAGCGGAGGCCAGCGATGAACGAAACGAAAAAACGAGTCCTGTTCGTTGACGACGAGCCGAAGGTCCTCGACGGCCTGCGGCGCATGCTGCGCAAGCTGCGCGACGAATGGGATATGGCGTTCGCCCTGAGCGGGCGCGAGGCGCTCGAGGCGATGGCGCATCAGCCTTTCGATGTCGTCGTCTCCGATATGCGGATGCCCGAGATGGACGGGGCAGCGCTGCTCAGCACGGTGAAGGAGCGCTACCCGGGCACTGTCCGCCTCATCCTGTCGGGGCATTCGGACAAGGAGATGATCCTGCGCTCGGTGGGTCCAACGCACCAGTTCCTGGCCAAGCCGTGCGACGCCGACACGCTCAAAGACACCGTCATTCGCGCCTACGCACTGCGCGATCTGCTCAGCAGCGACGATCTCGAGGCGATCGTCGCCGGCATCGACGCGCTGCCGAGCCTGCCCGCGCTCTACAGCAAGCTGATCCAGGCCCTCCAGTCGCCCGAGTCATCGGTGCAGGAGGTGGCCGAGATCATCAGCAGCGACGTCGGCATGACGGCCAAGGTCCTGCAACTGGTCAACTCCGCCTTCTTCGGCCTCCGCCGCCACATCGAAAGCCTCGCCCAGGCGATCAGCTACCTCGGGCTCGACACGATCCAGGCCATCGTGCTCACCGCCGGCGCGTTCTCCGAACTCGGCGACAACCCCGAGGCCCTCCAGATGGCCGAGGCGCTCTACCCCCACAGTGTCAAGGTCGGCGCCTTGGCGGGCGCGATCGCCAAGTCGGTCGCTGAGGACAAGAAACTCATCGACGACTCGGTCATGGCCGGCATGCTCCACGACGTCGGAAAACTCGTGTTCGTGGCCAAGCTGCCCAACGTGTGGCGGGAAGCTAACAAGATGGCCCGCGACGAAAGCATACCGATCCACGAAGCCGAACGAGCCGTCAGCGGCGTGACTCACGCCGAGCTCGGCGGCTACCTGCTCGGCCTCTGGGGCCTGCCGAACCCGATCGTCGAGGCCGTCGTCTTCCACCACAGGCCGCGTACATGCCTCAGCCAGGTCTTCTCGGTCCTGACCGCCGTCCACGTGGCCAACGAGCTCGTGATCGGAACCGAGACCGCTCCCGACGACCCAACGGCACGTCAGCTCGACACAGACTACCTCCAGGAGCTCGGACTCGCCGACCGGGTACCTGAGTGGCGGGAGCTGGCCAACGAGTCTGCAGAACGGGAGACGGCCGATGCCGGACAAGACGCCTGAGGCGCCCGCAGGCAAGAAGCCCGAGCGAATCCTGCTCGTCGACGACGAGACCAGCGTTGTCGCCGGCATCATGCGGCAGTTCCGCAAGGAGTTCAACCTCGTGCCCGCTGGCGGCGGCGAGGAGGGCCTTGGCCTCATCGAGACCGAAGGACCGTTCGCCGTCGTCGTGTCCGACTTCCGCATGCCAAACATGGACGGGATCCAGTTCCTGGCCAAGGTGTGCGAGCGGAGCCCCGACAGCGTCCGCGTGATGCTCACCGGCCAAGCCGACTTCGGCACCTCGATCAGCGCCGTCAACGAGGGTCGCATCTTCCGGTTTCTGACCAAACCGTGCCCGCCTGACGTGCTCTCGAAAACGCTGCACGCGGCCATCGACCAGTACCGGCTCATCACGGCCGAGCGCGACCTGCTCCAGCGCACGCTGCGCGGCAGCATCAAGCTGCTCACCGACATCCTGGCGCTCGCCAGCCCGGCGGCATTCGGCCGGGCGATGCGCGCCCGCGAGCGGGCGCGTCGCGTCGCCTCGCACCTCGAGGTGCCGGACCCCTGGATCGTCGAGCTCGCCGCGATGCTCTCGCACATCGGCTGCGTCACCATGCCGCCGGAGACGGTCGACAAAATGTACCAGGGCAAGCAACTCAGCCCGGCCGAAACGCAGATGGTCGAGCGTTACCCGCAAGTGGGCCACGACCTGCTCGCCAACATCCCCCGTCTCGAAACCGTCGCCAAGATCGTCGTCTACCAGCAGAAGCGCTACAACGGCCTCGGCCCGCCCAACGACGGCGTCGGCGGCGACGAGATCCCGCTCGGGGCGCGCATCCTCAAAGTGGTGCTCGATTTCGACGTGCTCGAGTCGGGCAAAATGCAGCGCATGGAGGCCCTCGCCACGCTGCGCAGCCGGCCCGGATGGTATGACTCACGTGCGCTCGCCGCCCTCGAAGAGCTGCTCGCCGCCGAGGTCGAGGAAGAGGTGTGGTCCGTCAGCATCAACGAGCTCAAGCCCGGCATGGCGACCGTCGATGATGTTCGCAGCGAGAGTGGTGTGCTCGTGCTCGCGCGCGGTCAAGACGTCACCGAGCCGCTGCTCGAGCGGCTGCGCCACTTTTCTCAGAGCGACCGGATCCAGGAACCGATCCGGGTCATCGTGCCTGCGTCGTTCGCGACGTCGCACGGGGCCTCGGCCCCGGTAGGGCTCACGTCATAGGGAAGGGAAACCATGCGATCCACAGTATTGCTTGTCGATGACGAACAGACGCTGCTCGACGGCCTCGCACGCACCTTGCGCCACACGCCGTACCAGGTGCTCACTGCCACATCCGGCCAGGCGGCCCTGGCGGTTCTGGCCGACACGCCCGTCGACGTAATCGTCGCCGACGACATGATGCCGGGCATGACGGGCACCGAGCTGCTGTCCAGAGTGCGCACGGAGCATCCGAGCGTCATGCGCGTGATCCTTACCGGCCAGGCGAAGCTCGAGTCGGCCGTCGCCGCCATCAACGAGGGCGAGGTGTACCGCTTCCTGACCAAGCCGTGCAGCCCGGCCGAGCTCGCCGTCACCATCCAGCACGCGCTCCAGCACAAAGCGCTCATGGACCAAGCCCAGCGCTTGCTCCGAACCGTCGAGTGTCAGTCGCGCCTGCTCGAGCAGATCGAGCGCGCCAACCCCGGAATCACCAAGCTCGACAGGACACCCGACGGCGCGATCGTCATCGACGCTGACCTGCCGGCCGATTTCAGCGAGTTCATGAAGCAGCTCCACGCACGCGTCGAGAACGCCGAGCAAGCCATGAACGACACGAGCGCCGACGTGACAACGTGACCCCGGCAAGCGCGGTCTGACCCATCAACAAGGCCGCCCATCACGCGCACGCGCCCATCTACGCCGAGTCCAGCGCCTCCGGCAGGCGCTCGACGAACGCCCGGATCTCGTCCCGAACCCGCCGGTAATGAGCGAGCGCTTCTTCGCCCGTCTTCGCGCTGGCGGCAAGCTGGGGCGGGTCATCGAAGCCCACGTGCACGACGGGCGACCGCTTCAGGTGCGTCGGGCAGTGCTCGTGCGCATGACCGCAGACGGTGACGACGTAGTCGAAGTCGACGCCGCCGAGCTCATCGACGTGCTTCGACTTGTGTGAGGAGACGTCCACGCCCGCCTCGGCCATCACCTCGACGGCCCGCGGGTCGAGGCCGCGCGGCGCGATGCCGGCCGAATACGGCTCGATCACGCCGCCCTTGAGGTGCCGCGCCCACCC
>CAYUZG010000208.1:0-4458 GCA_964449605.1 uncultured Verrucomicrobiota bacterium
GCGCTTGCCGAGGCGCGCCTTCCGGATGTTGCTGACGATCCAGTAGAAGAGCAGGACGATGAGCGTGATGAGAACCCAGTCGGCGTGCTGCATGCTCCTCCTCCGAACGCCGCGCGTATACTACGGACCGCGTCGCGCGGCTGTCAACGCCCATTCCGCGAGCGAGAAAGCGCTAGGCAAGCCCCCGGCGCTGCGCTATACACGTTCGTTGCGCACCCAATCACGCGGTCGGCCGATGGCAGCGATGAAAGAACCGATCGGTTTCCAGCACCACGTCCTCGACAACGGCTTGCGCGTTGTCCTGTCGCGAAACACGACGTCGCCATGCGTGGCCGTCGCCGTCTACTACGACGTCGGCTCGCGCAACGAGACCCCGGGCCGCTCGGGCTTCGCCCACCTGTTCGAGCACATGATGTTCCAGGGTTCCGAGAATGCCGCCAAGACCGAGCACATGAAGCTCATCTCCAATGCCGGCGGCGACCTCAACGGCTCGACGGGCGAGGAGTGCACGAACTACTTCGAGACCGTCCCGTCGCACCAGCTCGGCCTGGCGCTCTGGCTCGAGGCCGACCGCATGCGGGCGCTGAACGTGACCGAGGAGAACTTCGAGAATCAGCGCGCCACCGTCAAAGAGGAGCGCCGTCAAACCGTCGACAACCAGCCCTACGGCCCCGCCCGCCTCCGCATCAGGGAACTCGCCCTTGAGAACTGGGCGTTCGGCCATGACGGCTTCGGCTCAATTGCCGACCTCGATGCCGCCACCGTTGAGGACGCCCAGGCGTTCTACGACCTCCACTACGCGCCGAACAACGCGGTGCTGGCCATCGCGGGTGATATCGACATCGACGACGCGCTCGCCCAGGTGCGCCGCTATTTCGAGGCGATCCCCCGGAACGAGCCGCCTCCGCCGCCCGACACAACAGAGCCGCCCCAGACGGCCGAGAAGCACGAGCGCCTCGACGACCGGCACGCGGCGATGCCCGGCTTCTGGCTCGCCTATCACGCGCCCGAACGGCGCACGCCGGACACCTACCCGCTGCTGCTCGCGCAGCGCATCCTGCTGCACGGCCGGAGCTCGCGGCTCTACAAGTCGCTCATCAAGCAGCACGAGGCGGCTATCAGGTGCGTCGGGTTCGTCGAGTTCGTGCGCGGCCCGGGCTTGTTCTCGATTTGGACCATCTCGAAAGGCGACGACAACGAGCAGTGCAGGACGCTCGTCGAGGACGAGCTGCGGCGCCTTGCCGAGAGCGGCGTGAGCGAATACGAAGTACAGAAGGCCAAGAACCTGATCAAGGCCCAGTACCTCGACCAGCTTCAGACCAACCTCGGGCGCGCGATGGTCCTGGCCGAGTTCACGCTCTACGACGGAGACCCCGCGCTCGCCAACACCGAGCTCGACCGCTACTTGGCCGTGAGCGCCGACGACGTTCAGCGGGTTGCCCGCACGTACTTCACCGCACAGAACCGCACGACGGTCGAGGCGATCCCCGCGACACCGGCACCACAAGGGGGCAAGGCGGGATGAGCACCGCGTCGTTTCCCCACACGCCGCCCACGCCGGGACCTGCCGGCGAGTACCGGTTCCCGGCCTTCACCGAGGACCGGCTCGACAACGGCGTGCGCGTCATCGTCTGCCAGGACCGGCGCATCGCCCGCGTCTGCGCCAGCGTCCTGATCCCCACTGGGCTGGCGCCCGACGAGCACCGCCTGCCGGGGCTTTCCAGGTTCCTGGCCGAGATGCTCAAGGAAGGCACCAGCACCCGCACGGCCGACGAGATCGCCGAGGCCGTCGACTTCATGGGCGCCGAGCTCGACACCGCCGGCAGCCAGGACATGGTGCAGGCCTCCATCTCGATGCTCGAGGAGTACTTCGCCGACGGCCTTGGGCTGCTCGGTGAGCTGATTCTCGACGCGGCGCTGCCCGACGATGAGATCGAGCGCCTCCGCCGCCGCGAGCTCGCCGCGCTCGCCGCCAAGCACTCGCAGCCCGGCTACGTCGGGCGCAAGGCATGTTACCGCGCGCTCTTCGGCCAGCACCCCTACGCGGCAATCGACGCGACCGAGGAATCGCTCACGGCGGTCTCGCGCGGCGACCTCACCGGGTTCCGCGGCGCGCAGTTCGATCCGTCGCGCGCGCATCTCATCATCGTCGGCAGCGTCGGCCACAACGAGGCCGTCCGCGTGGCCGAGTCCGTCTTCGGCGGGTGGCAGGCCGCGAAGCCGGCGGAGCCGTTGATCGCGCACGTGCCGCCGAGCGCCGGGCGCCGCGCCCTGATCGTCGACTTCCCGAACGCCGTGCAGTCGAACATCTACCTCGCCAACCACGCCCTGCCGTTCGGTCACCCCGACTTCATCCCGTTCAAGGTGATGAACCAGGTCCTCGGCGGCAGCTACGCCAGCCGGCTCTTCATGAACCTGCGCGAGGAAAAGGGCTACACCTACGGCGCCTACTCGCGGCCCGATGCGCGCGTCGAGGCCGGCTGCCTCGTCGCCTGGGCCGCCGTCGGCAAGGACGTCACCGAGGGCGCGCTCACCGAGTTCTTCCACGAGTTCGACCGCATCCGCGACGAGCGCGTCGACGACGAGGAGCTCAAGAGCGTTCAGTCGTTCCTGACCGGCATCTTCCCGATCGCCCTCGAACGCATCGAGCAGATCGCCGCCCATATCGTTTCTTTGAAGCTCTACGGCCTGCCCCGCGACCACTGGGACACCTACCGCGACCGCATCAACGCCGCCACGCCCGAGCAGGTCCAGCAGATGGCCCAGCAGTACGTCCGGCCCGACGAGACGCTCATCGTCGTCGTCGGCCGCGCCGACGAGCTCCGCCCCATCCTCGAGCCTTACGGCCCTGTCACCGTCCTTGACAGGACGGGCGTCGCCGGACAGAAGTAGGGCGCTGTCGGGTTTTCCCTTGCCGAACGGCCACTACGCGAAGGCTGGTCGAGAAGATGTGTCAGCGATGACCTCCAGAGAACGGGTGCTTGCCACACTGGCCGGTGATGAGGTGGATCGCGCGCCGGTCGCTCTCAGCTTCTACCCTGTCGACCTGAGAGCGCTTGCGCCGCCGGGAGCCGTCGTGCCCAGCGACGTGGACGTCCGCTTCGTCCGGTTCGAACCCTCGGTCTCCGACGAGGAATTCGCCCGTTTCGTCCAGCGCATTCCCTTCGACACGAACCTGGGAGGGTCCCATCTGCTGCGAACCTACGCCGCATGGCGCTACTACCCCGGTCAGCCCCATCCGAACCCTCTGGCCAACGCCACCTGCCCCGACGACATCGACGCATTCCCCTGGCCCGACATGACGGCCGCGCCTCGCACCGACGAGCTGCGCGAGCAAACGGCCGCCCTGCGCAGGCAGGTGGTCGTCTTGCACGAGGCCGGGTATGCCGTGGGCGGCGGTCCCCCAAACTTGGGTGGCGAGCTGTTCGAGTCGGCCTGGCGGCTCCGAGGCCTCGCCCGCTTCCTGCTCGATCTGCAGGACAACCCGGCCTTGGCCCACGCCCTGCTCGACCGGCTGGTGAAAATCTGCCTTCACAACGCCTTGCTCCTTGTTCGTGCCGGCGTGGACATCCTGGTGCTGGAAGACGACGTCGGCATGCCGGGCAGGATGATCCTGAGTCCCGAGATGTGGCGCGTGTTCCTGCGGCCTCGCCTGGCCTCGGTCATCGAGGCCGCGCGCTCGATCCGCCCCGAGCTGCGTGTGCTCTATCATTCCGATGGGATGATCGAGCCGATCATTGACGACTTGATCAACATCGGTGTGGACGCCCTCAACCCCGTGCAGCCCGACCGGATGGACCCCACGGCCATCAAACATCGCTACGGCGACCGCCTGACGCTCTGGGGCACCGTTGGAACGCACACCACGTTCGCCCGCGCGACGTCTGAGCAGATACGGGCCGAGGTCCGCCATCGCATCGAGACGCTGGGCCCGACGCGCCTGGTCCTGTGCCCCGCGTATGATCTCGACGAGGGCGGCATCCCGTGGGAGAACATCGCCGCCTTCATCGAGGCAGCAACACGATGACGCCGCGCGTCCGGGCAAGGGGTGGCGAGCTGCGCCTCCTCCTCAAGTCCTACGGCCGTCGGCTCACGACGGGTCAGCGCGTTCCCCCCATGCCGAGGCAGAGCATGCCGCCGACGATGGCGGCGATCCCGATGACCTGGATGAGCGAGAGGTGGCCGCGGTAGACGAGCGCCAGCGCGATCTGCTGCGCGAGGAAAGCGCCCCCGATGATCAGGCCGGTGGCGACGTTCGCATGGCGCGCCTTCACGAGCAGCATCCACAGGTAGGCGCTGCTCACGCCGATCACGTTGCCCACCAGGTAGCACGGCAGCCAGCGCGCCGGCGCGGTGCCGCCGTATTTGAACACGACGGCGATGGCCGCTTGCGCGATCCAGAACGTGCCGAGCATCAGAACAAACGTCGCCATGGAGCCACCTCCCGAATGTCAGCGC
>CAYUZG010000209.1:0-4451 GCA_964449605.1 uncultured Verrucomicrobiota bacterium
ACGAACGGCCGGAGCACCCACGCGAGCTGCGTCCCAACGAAGACGTAGAGCACGAGCGTGCCGAGGAACAGGCGCGTCAACGACACACGCCCGACGCTGGGCGCGACCGCGTTCATGCACTTGGAGAAGAAGCGCAGCCCCGAGAGCCCCGCGTACACGAAGAACAACACGTGCAGCAGCTTGATGAAATGGTAGCTGCGCGTCGTGAGCGCGAAGAAGAACGCGACCGTCGCCGTGCTCGCCAAGATGATGGCCGTCACGGCGACCGAGGCAAGCAGCACGGTCACGAGCTGGCGAAACCCGAGCCGCGGCCCCACGAACATGTTCGCAACGTAGGTCGGCGGGACGATGATCACGAGCGTGAACACGAACAGCGCCGGCACTTTGATGGCCGAGGTCAGGATCATCAGGAACTTGCCGCCCGTGGCCATGGCGGACGCCTGCAGCAGGTTGGTCGCGCCCATCACGGCGCCGTAGATGGCCGCCATCGCCAGGGCAACGCCCAGAAAGATCCGCGCGATCCGCCACACGTCCAGGTCCTGCCGCAGCGACTCCAGAATCGACCCCGGGTGGTGGAGCATGTAGTCGAGTCGCTGCCAGAAGCCGCGCGGGAACTGGGCCGGCTCGTAGTGCTCCGGTTCGATCTCCGGCTGCTGATCGCCCACCGACGCGGCTCCGAACGGCGCGCCGAACGGCGCCTGAGGCGGCGGCATGCCCGGTGGCTGTCCGGGAGGTCGGCTGTTTTGGTCCATGATCTCTCCTCCGTCAGCAATGAATCCGGCTGCTCCGACCGCGGTCAGAACAGCATGTTCAGTATCGCTTCGATGAATGAGCCGCCGATCGGGCGAAACGGTCGGTACTCGAGAACCCACGTGCCGATCCACGGCCGCAACACCCACGACATCTGCGACAACACGAATGCGTACAGCACCGCCCACGACGCGATCAGCGACGCGGGAACGCGCCGGCCGACCCTCGCCGCCGTGGCCCGGAAGATCAGCGCGATCTCAACGACGCTCAGCAGCGCGGCGATCGCGAACACCGCCACCTGCAGCAGCACGATGAACGTGTAGCCGGCACGCGAGGTGGTGAACGTAAAGAAGAAGCTCACGGGCGCGAAGCTGGCGAGTGCGAGCGCGTTCGTGCTCGTCGCCACGAGCAGCAGTCGCCCGCACTGGCCGCTCGAGAGCCGCTGCCGGTGCAGGCAGTTGAGCACGTAGAAGACGGGGAAGCACACGGCGAGCGTCGTCAGATAAAGAAGCGGCAGCTTGAGCGCCGAGATCACGCCCGGCAGCGCACCCCGATACAGGCCCATGCTCAGGCCGTAGAAGCCGTACAGCGCAGCGACCGTCAGGCCCAAACGCCGCGCAAACGGCGCCCCGCCGTCGCCGGTCAGCACGAGCTCGCCGGCACGCGCGGGCCGCACCAACGCACCGATCCAGCTCGAAACCTCGTCAGCCCATCGCCCCATCCGGGTCATCCAGCCGCTCTAACGTGGGTACGGATCAATCACCACGGCCATTGCCTATGACGCCGGAACCCGCAGGACCGGTTCCGTTCATGCCTTATTTCGTCAGCGCCAAGGAGAGGATAACCCCAGTCAGTCCCGTCCTTCAATACAAGCGACACAACGGAAGGGTTGGCACGGGCGTGCCAGGTCATGGCGAAGTGTGGGGATTCTCAACAGCAGAGGCCGCGCGGCGCCAGCCCGCATTCCTCACAACGCCTGTGAGGAATGCGATGCGACCCTAGGCGAGCTCGCGGTCCTCGAAGAGAAACAGCGCGAACGCCAGCGCGCCAAACGAGTAGAGCGCGGCGTAGGCAAGCGCCCGGAGCACGTAGCTGATCGGCACCGGCGTGGCACTGATCACCGCGTCGCCCACCCAGAAGTGCTGGAAGTTGGCCACGAGCGCGTGCCCGACGCGCGCGAACACGTTGCCCTCCAGCGCGGCGGCGCCGAACATGTAGTCCGACAGCAGCCCCACCACGAGCACGGCCGAGCATACGACCAGCGTGCCGACCACCTTGAGCCGCGTCGAGGCCGCCAGCGCCACGGCGGTCACGACCATGATGGCGAACAGCACGAGGATCGAGCCGACGATGAGCTGGGGGTCCATCCGGCTGCCGAAGGCGTGGCGTGACCAGTCGGGCGCGACGAAGCAGATGGCGAACAGCGCCAGCGGGAAGAGCGGCACCGCAGCCCACACGCATGTCGCGCCGAAGTGCCAACCAAGGAAGTAATTGCCGACGAACCCGATCACGAGCGCCACAACAAGCGCCGTCAGACCGAGCACGAGCACCGGTGCGTCGTACTTGTCCCGCACCGTGTCGAGCGTGCCGTGACGGCCCGCGAGCAGCACCGTCACCGTCAGCAGCAGGAACGCGACGGCGAGCGCAAGCACCAGACCGACGTACTTGCCCAGGATGAACTCGAGCCGGCCCACCGGCTTGCTCAGCACGGTGGTGGCCGTCCGGCTGTCGATCTCGCGCGAGACCGAGGCCGAGGCCGCGAGCGCGGCGATCAGCAGGCCGGTGAGCTGCACGGTCGCCAGCCCCATCTCCTTGACCAGCTTCGTGCTCTCGCTCAGGCTGAACATCGTGAACGACGGCGAGAGCGCGATCAGACCGAGGCCGATGGCCAGCACGATCGAGTACGCCGGCATCCGAATCACCTCGGTAAACGTGTTCTTGCCGACCGCCCAAATCCGGTTCATGGCGCCCTCCTCACTGCGCACGCGCCAAGTATAGCAGGAAGCACGAGCTCTGCGAACCTGTCTGATGCCCCTTGTCGCGCCGTCCTCGTGTCGTGCCGCCAAACCTCGCCGGATGGCCGCGCGTTCAAGGGGTGAACGTCAAGACATCTCACCCGACAGAGGAGCACTAGCGATGAAACGCTGGAAATGGTTTGGATTGGCAGCAGCACTGCTCGCTCTCCCGCTCATCGTGCTGGCGGCCGGGCCCCCGGGCGGCCAGCCGAGAGGCCAGCGCGGCGACGAGCGCGGCGCAGGGCTTATCAACCGCTTCGACGCCAACGGCGACGGCCAGATCAGCGAGGGCGAGTGGACCGACGCCTTCCGCAAGCTCGACGCCGACAACGACGGCATCGTGACCCGCGAGGAGCTTCAGGAAGCCGCGAAGCAGGCGCGCGAGGCCGCGTGGGACAAACTCGATGCCAACGGCGACGGCGCGCTCTCGGTCGACGAGTTCCCCGGCCGCGCCGAGGCGTTCAAGCGCATCGACGCCGACGGCGACGGGCTCGTGACGAAGCAAGAGCTTGCCGCCGGCCGCGAACGGCTGCGCCGCTGGCGCCAGAACCGCACGCGCCAGGGCCCGCGCGGGCCCAGGGAGGCCGGCGCTGACGAATAGCAACGGGCCGCAACCCCCCCCTTTCACATAGAGCGAGGCCCCGCAGGCACCCTGCGGGGCCGCTTCTATTCCGAGAATGAGGGACAGGCACTGGTTTTCCACGAAATTGGTGCCTGTCCCTAATTCTCGCGCCGTTGTCCGGCCGTCCGGACGTACTTGAGCCACTCGTTCTCGAACTCGTCGACCTTCATCTTGAACGTGCGCTTGATGAGCTTGTCGAACTCGTCCTCGTAGCGCAGCTTCTTGTGCAGCCGCACAAGTCCCTCGTGGCCGAAGCGGTCGAAGATGAACTCGACCAGCACGAGCGATTCGGCATAGAACAGGTTGATCTCGGTTTGGTTCCGCGGGTAGTTCTGCATCGCCGTGAGCCGGCCGAGCCGGATGAAATGCGGCGAGTCGACCGCGCTGCGCGCGAGCGCGACGAGATTCTCTTTGCCCGCGAACTGGTTGTGGCAGGCGAGCCCCTCGAGCAGCCACAGCGGCAGGTGCACGTCCTCGTCGCCCGCGTACTCGCGGTGGATCACGTGCGTCAGCTCGTGAGGCAGCACCCGGTTGAGCATATCGTCCGGGTCGCCGGCGTGCAGATACACCTCGCGCAGCGCCCCGTAGGCGAAGCCCGCGGCCCATTCGCTCGAGGTGCCCGAGTTCTTGACGAACTCGAGCCAGGCGTCGGCGTCGTCGAAGACGAACACCTTGCACTTCTCCTTGTGCCAGTCGAGCTTCGTGTACTGGAGCTGGTCGGTCACTCGCTTCAACGTCTCCTCGACGCGCTTGGCGACCGTCTTGGCGCTCTCGGTGTTCTTGTAATAGACGATGCAGTTGGCCGTCTCGAGGTCGATCCACTTCTCGCGCGCGGCGTATTCGCCAGCGGGCGACTCGCTCCGGACCTTCACCTCGAGGCTGTCGGTGTCGCGGTAGAGCTTCTTGGCCGTCTGGCCGGCGCGCGTCCACGAGTAGGTCGTCATCAGCTCCTTGAGCAGCTTGCGCGCCTCGGGCCGCAGGCCCATGCTGAGCTTGCGACGCACCTCGGCGAGCATCCGCTCGGCCGCCACCTCGTCCTCGGTCGCCTTGAGCCGCTTGAGCGC
>CAYUZG010000210.1:0-4437 GCA_964449605.1 uncultured Verrucomicrobiota bacterium
CCCGGACGCAACCGTCCGCCTCAACGCCGTCTGCGCCATCACCGAGATCGCCGGCAGCGAGCCGAGCCGGCCCTCCGGCCGGAGGCGCGACAGGCGCGATGAAGCCGACGAGGCAGAGACGCCGAGGCTGTCCGACGAGCTCACGGCCGCCCTGGAGCCGACCGTCGAGCCGCTCATCAAGGCGCTCGGCGACGAGAACTGGCGCGTCGGCGAATACGCCGGCTTCGCGCTCGCCAAGATCGGCGACCCGCGCGGCATCGAGCCGCTCACGAAGCAACTCGAAAACGACTCGCCCTGGATTCGCCACCGCGCAGCCGACGCGCTCGCCGAGTATCGGCTTTACGTGCCGGCGGACCCCGCAGATGAAAGAGGCCGCAACGTGGCCGTCCAGGCTGCGCTCGAAGGCTTCGACCGGCTCGTCGCCGCGACCGACAACGAGATGCCCTCAACGCGCCTGCACGCCCTCCAGGCGGCCCGCAGGTTCGTCGGCCGGCCCGCAGGCACCGACGAGAGCGACACGGTGGCGCGCGACGCGTTCGTGCCGGTGATCCGCAAGGCGTTCGGCGACCCGTGCTGGAACCTGCGCGCCGAAGCAGCCAAGGCCGCGGCCACATGGCCCGAAGCCGACTTCTCCGCGGAGCTTACGTCGATGCTGACCGACCCCGACTGGGTCGCTCGCGAGCAGCTCGCCGAGGCGCTCGGCGAACTCGGCAACAAGCGCGGTGACCTCGCCGTCAACACGGCCCGCGCCGAGGCGGAAGCGAAGGGCGAAACGCTGTCAGACGAGCAGGTGAATGCAATCGCGCTCGAGGCGAAGCAGCCGCAGATCGACATGCTCACGAAGCTGCTGAACGACGAGCGGATCGAGGTGCGCTGGGCCGCCGTCGTGGCCCTGCACGAGCTCAAGACCGGGAAATCGATCGAGGAGCTGACCGGCCGCGACGCCAACTCCTGGCGCGTCCTGACGAACTAGAACCTCACGCAAAGACGCCAAGGAGCAAAGGCGCTGCTGAGCGAAGCGCGGAGCGCTTCGCTCAGCAGCCGCAGGCTGGCAACCATGACGGAGAACGAGATCGCCCGTGTCATCGTGGACGCGGCATACAAAGTCCACACGACTCTCGGACCTGGGCTGCTGGAGAGCGTCTACGAAGCTGCGTTGGCTTATGAGCTACAGCAACGCGGCTTGGCGGTTGCCAAGCAGGTGTCTATTCCGGTCGCCTATGAGAACGTAAGGTTCGAGGAAGGATTCCGTGCTGACCTGATCGTCGAGGACAAGGTCATCGTCGAGCTGAAGGCGGTTGAGGAGGTCCTCGCCGTCCACAAGAAGCAGCTTCTGACCTATCTTCGGCTCGCCGACAAGCGTCTCGGGTTGCTCATCAACTTCGGCGCCGCGCTCATCAAGGACGGCATCTCCCGCATCGTCAACCGCCTCGAGGAATAATGCTCGGGTGCTTCAGTCCTTTGCGGCTTCGCCCCTTCGCGGCTTTGCGTGAGGCCTCCTACCCGCCGAGGATGAGGACACCGACGACGACGTAGGCGGCACCGCCGAGGATGTCGTTGAGGACCGTGACGAACGGCCCGCTCACGACGGCCGGGTCGATGCCGAAACGCGAGCAGATCAGCGGGATGAGCACGGCGTTGATCGACGCGATCAGCACGGCGCCCGCCATGGCGAGGCCGATGATGAGGCCGATCTGAACGCTCGCGGCGAGCAGGCCGGCCGTCAACGCCGCAAGCACGCTGAACACCAGCCCGAGCAGCAAGGCGACCGGCACCTCGCGCCGCAAGTTGTAGACGAGGTCGCGCGGCTCGATGTCGCCCACCGCGAGGCCGCGCACGAGCACCGTCGATATCTGGAGCGCCACGTTGCCCGCCATCGCCACCTGCAGCGGCAGGAACGCGGCGATCACGATCGAGTGCTGCAGCGGCGTGCCGAACGAGCGAAGCACCAGCACGAGCACGAGCTCGCCGGTGAAGGTGACCGCCAGCCACGGCAGCCGCGCGAACGCTTTCTTCCAGAGCGGTTCTGTGAACGGCTCGCGCTCGGCCGTGCCGCCCAGCCGGTGGATGTCCTCGCTGTCCTCTTCCTCGATCACCTCGAGCACGTCGTCGACCGTGATGACGCCGACAAGCCGCTCTGCCTCGTCGACAACCGGCAGCGCGAGCAAGTCGTACTTGCGAAACAGGTTGCCGACCTCCTCCTGGTCGGTATCGGTCTCGACGCGCGGCACGTCGGCCTCCATGATGGCCGAAAGGCGCTCGCTCTCAGGCGAGAAGAGCAGGTCGCGCACGCGAAGCGCGCCCATGAGGCGCCCATCCTCGTCGGTGACGAAGATCGAGCCCGGCGTGTCCTTGTCGAACTGCTCGCGGCACACGCGCGTTGCCTCCGCCACGTTCATCACGTCGGTCAGATGCACGACCTTCGAGCTCATGATGCCGCCGGCGGTATCGGGCGCGTACCCGACGAGCTGTTTGACCAGCTCGCGCTGCTCGGGCACCATCGCGTGCATGACCCGGGCGCCCCGTCTGCGCGGCAGGGCCACGAGCACGTCGGCGCCCTCGTCGGGCGGCAGCTCGTTGAGGATCGTCACGAGCTGGCGGTCGCCGAGCGCGTCGAGGATCCCCATGTACGTCTCCTCGTCGAGCTCGTCGAGCACGTCGGCCGCGCGCGCGGGCCGCATCACGGCGAACGCGCGCGTGAGCGCCGCCGAGTCCAGCTCGGCAAGGATCTCGGCCACATCGGCGGGATGGAACCGGCGCAGGAAGCGGCGCAGCTCGTCGCGCTGCCCGCCCTCGAGCAGCTCCTCGACGCGCCGGGCCGACTCCTCGACCACCGGCTGTTCCTGTGTGTCCTGCTGCGGCATCGTTCGAGCCCACTCCGTGCGGCGCATTCTAACCCAATCCCTCGGCGGCCACCACCGCGGCGCGCCATTGACGGGCCGTCATGCTCCACCGTATCCTACGGGCCAAAAGGAGAACCTGAAGCGTGACCCACCAGTTCGAGACCGTCGCCGTACTGGACTTCGGCAGCCAGTACAGCCAGCTCATCGCGCGCCGCGTGCGCGAGAACAACGTCCACTCCGAGATCGTCGCCCACGACATCGCAGCGGCCGAGCTCAAGGCGAAGGGCGTGCGCGGCGTCATCCTGTCGGGCGGCCCGTCGAGCGTCTACGACGACGGCGCACCCCGGTGCGACCCGGCCATCTTCGAGCTCGACCTGCCCCTGCTCGGCATCTGCTACGGGATGCAGCTCATGGTGCTCGAGCTTGGCGGCACGGTCGAGCGCAGCGACCACCGCGAGTACGGCCGCGCCGATCTGAGCGTCGTCCAAGAGAGCTCGATCTTCTCCGGCCTTCGGCCAACCGAGGTGGTCTGGATGAGCCACGGCGACCGCGCCACCAAGCTGCCGCGCGGCTTCACAGCCATCGGCGAGACGGCCAACGCGCCGTACGCGGCCGTGTGCGACGTAACCGGAAAACGCTTCGGCCTCCAGTTCCACCCCGAGGTTGTCCACACGCCGAACGGCAACACGATCCTCCAGAACTTCCTCCACAAGGTCTGCGGCTGCTCGGGCGACTGGACGATGGGCTCGTTTCGCGACGCGGCCAAGGCCGACATCCGCGCGCAGGTCGGGCCCGACCAGGTCGTCCTGGGCCTGAGCGGCGGCGTCGATTCCTCAGTCGCCGCCATGCTGCTGCACGAGGCGATCGGCGCCCAGCTCACGTGCATCTTCGTCGACACCGGCCTGCTGCGCAAAGGCGAACGCGAGGAGGTCCAGGAGCGGTTCGCCAAGCACTTCGGCATCCACCTCCACGTCGAGGACGCGAGCAAGGCGTTCCTCGACGCGCTGGCCGACGTCGTCGATCCCGAAGAGAAGCGCCGCATCATCGGCGAGCAGTTCATCCGCGCCTTCGAGCGCGCGTGCACGCACGTGGGCAACGCGAAGTACCTGGCCCAGGGCACCCTCTACCCCGACCGGATCGAGAGCCGCTCGCCGCGCGGCGGGCCGTCGGCCACGATCAAAACACACCACAACGTCGGCGGCCTGCCGGCCGATCTCGGCTTCGAGCTCATCGAGCCGCTGCGCGACCTGTTCAAGGACGAGGTGCGCCGCCTCGGCATCGAGCTCGGCCTGCCCGACGAGACCGTCTGGCGCCACCCGTTCCCGGGGCCCGGCCTTGCCGTGCGCATCGTCGGGGAGGTGACCGAGGAGCGCCTCGATCTGCTGCGCGAGGCTGACTGGCGGTTTCTCGACGAGCTTACCAAGGCCGGCTACTACCGCGAGGTCGCCCAGGCGTTCGTCGTGCTCCTGCCGGTCAAGTCCGTCGGCGTCATGGGCGACGGCCGCACCTACGAGAACGTCGCCGCCGTCCGCGCCGTCACCACCACCGACTTCATGACCGCCGACTGGGCCCAGCTCCCCTACGACCTGCTCGC
>CAYUZG010000211.1:0-4425 GCA_964449605.1 uncultured Verrucomicrobiota bacterium
GCCCGACGGGTACGGGAACATCATGAGCAGGTAGTACTTGTCGGCATCGCTCGCGCTCGTCTCGACGTTGAACAGCCGGTTGTCACGCCAATGCTGCTGCCACTTCGGCTCGATCTCGTTCGGTCTGTACTCGTCCATGCGTCCTGTGAATCCATCGTCCAAAATGACACCGCCCCGCCGACGGGACGGCTGCGACTGCGTCGCGCCCGCGTGCCCGCGCCCGCCTACTGCGGCGTCCGTTGGCCGCCTAGCCAGGCGGCCAGAGGTTCATGCTCTTCTCGCCGAAGACCTCGGCGCCGAAGCGGTACAGCTCCGAGCTCGAACTCTGCCACTCGTCGAGCGGCAGCCCTGCCTTCCAGCAGGTCTGTTCCAGGAACTTCGGAGCGTCCCATGCGTGCTCGGTCGCCACCTGCGGCAGCAGCAGCCCCGAGCGGCCACCCGAGCGGATCAGCAAGCCGTGCGCGCCGATCTCGACGTCGCCGGCCCCTTTGACTCGCTCGAGCGCGCCGAGCACCGAGAGCTCGATGTCGATCTCCTCGACCTCGCGCGGCCTGACCGGCGGGAACCGCGGGTCGTGGGCCGACGCCTCCACCGCCAGATCGCGCACCGCCTGCCACAGCGGCTTGATCCCCTCGACGTACCCGATGCACCCGCGAAGCTGCCCCGCCTTGTGCAGCGAGACGAACGCACCCAGTGTCGCCCGGGCGCTCTCGGGCACGTCGAGCGGATCCTGCAAAACCTCGCCCACGGCGAACGCCGCCATCGAGTCCCTGGCGAGCCGGAGCAAGAACCGCCTGTCCTCGTCAGACAACATGCGATCACCCCCGCTCGAGCCCAGCATACGGCGCAGCCGCAGGCGCAGCAAGCAAAATGACCTCCTGCCCACACCCCAGAGCGTGACGCAGCCCGAACCCGCGAAATCGCTTGACCGCGCGCCGTCGCCGCGACTAAATGTGAGCACCCCGTCCGACGCTGGAAGAAAGGGAGAATACCGATGCGTCGA
Source organism: uncultured Verrucomicrobiota bacterium (assembly GCA_964449605.1). Taxonomy (GTDB): domain Bacteria; phylum Auribacterota; class JABMQX01; order JAFGEW01; family JAFGEW01; genus CAYUZG01. Next base: position 1,004 of record CAYUZG010000211.1, read on the forward strand.
CTCCTCATTCCGTTTGCCGTCTGCATCCTCGCCGCCATGGTCGTTCCCGGCGCGCCCGCCGCCGAGACCATCACAGCCAAGACCGTCGCGATCCTCGACTTCGAGAACACCAACACGGAAACGAGCCAAGACGACTGGCTCTGCGCCGGCATGGCCGAGACGCTTATCACCAAGCTGCGCCAGGTCCGCGACCTCCGGCTCGTCGAGCGCAAGCAGATCATCAAGGCGATGGAGGAGCTCGACTTCTCGGCGAGCGATTTCTTCGACAGCGAGAAGTCCGAGCAGCTCGCCCGGTTCCTCAAGGTCGACGTGCTGCTGGTCGGCGGCTTCCAGCACTACGGCGACGCGATCCGGATCACCGCGCGCTTCGTCGACGTGAACACCGGCGAAGTCCTCAAGGCCGTCGACATCACGGGCGAGATGGACGAGATCTTCGGCCTCCAGGATGAGCTCGCCCTCAAGCTCATCGAGTCGCTCGGCATCGAAACCACGCGCCGCGAGCGCAAGACGGTCGCCGTGAACCCGACGACCAGCCTCAGCGCGCTCGAGCTCTACAGCAAGGCGCTCAAAACCGACGACGACGACGAGCAGATCGCGCTGCTGCGCCAAGCGATCGAGGCCGACCCCGAGTACAAGGAGGCCTACAACGACCTCGCCGTGGTCTACATGAACCAGGGGGACTACGCGACCGCCATCGACCTGCTCAACAAGGCGCTCGACGTCGACAAGTCCTATTTCCTGCCGCACTTCAATCTCGGCGTCTGCTACTACCAGCTCGGCCGCTTCGACGAGAGCGCGCGGTCGCACAAGCGCGCCATCGAGGAGAACGAGAACTACATGATCGCCTACCTCGCGCTCGTCGAGGCCTACTTGGCCCAGGAAGACTACCGCCACGCCATCGAGGTAGCACGCCAGGCCGTCGAGCTCGAGCCGAGCGAGCCGCGCGGCTACAACCTCTGGGGCAACGCGCTCTACGCCCAGCAACGATACGAGGAGGCAATCGAAAAGTACCAGCAGGTCATCGAGCTCAACCCCGAGGCGGCCTACGCCTACTACAACATCGCCAACTGCTACGGCCAAACCGGGGAGACCGACAAGGCGCTCGAGTTCTACGCCAAGACGCTCGAGATCGATCCCGACTACGCGCTCGCCTACTACCGTCGCGCGTCGCTCTACCACTTCACGCTGCACGACGCGAGCAAGGCGGCCGTCGACTTCGCCAAGTACATCCAGTACGAAGAAGGCGACCCGGACGGCTACATAGGCCTGGCGCGGGCCTACGCGGAACTCGGCCGGACCGACGACGCCGAGGAGGCGTATGAGACGGCCATCGATCTCCAGCCGAACCTGCCGGACGCCCTGAACGAGCTCGCCAACCTCTGCTTCGACGACGAGGACTACGACCGCGCCGAGCGCCTCTACCTCCGGACACTTGAGGCCAACCCCGATTTCATCTTCGCTTATCATAACCTCGGTCGGCTCTACGCCTACGTGCGCGGTGACCAGGACACGGCCGCCAGCTACTTCGAGAAGGCGCTCGCCATCGACCGCAACTACGCCGCGTCACTCGTCGAGATCTCCCTCGTCGAGCTGCGGCGCGAGCGCTGGGACGACATGATCACGTGGCTCATGCGCGGCCGCAAGCTCGATCCCGAAGACCCGTTCTGGCACTACTACCTCGGCTACGCCTACGACGAGAAGGCCAACGCCAGCCGCGCCGAGGGCAACACGGGCGTCGCCCAGCGCTACGCGGAGACGGCGGAGAAACACCTCAAGGAGGCCGATCGGCTCAACCCGGGCGATCCCGACGTCTACAACCTGCTCGGCAACCTGCGCCTCAACAGCGGCGAGCCGGCCAAGGCCGTCCCGTACTACGAGCAGGCGCTCGAAGCGAACGAGGACCACGTCTTCGCCAACGTCAACCTCGGCACAGCCAATCGCCAGCTCGGCCGGTACGTCGAGGCCGAGCGCTGCTTCAAGCGCACCCTGACGCTCGCGCCCGAGTACGCGTTCGCCGCCTACCAGCTCGCCGAGATGTACGACGAGGACCTGCACCAGCCCGACGACGCGGTCACCTACTACAAGCGCTACATCCAGCTCGTCGGCGAGGACGAAAACGTCCAGGCGCGCATCAAAGAGATCGAACGCGGCGGCACCAGCGACGAGTTCTGAGATGCTTAGGAAACGATGAGCGAGCTCGCCGGATGATGACGCTTGCCGGCTGCCCACGAAGGACTGCACTGCATGCTGCGTAGAACGCGAACGCCCGACGATGTCGCCACGATTCGCCGCCGCGCCGAGCAGTTCCTCACCGAACTCGCGACCGAGAATTACACGACCCACGCCGGCCTGTCCGAGACCTCGAACGTCGCCGCCATCTACGCCCGCTACGCCGACCTGGCGAGCGAGCCGCTCTTCAACGCCCTGCGCGACCAGGCCACACGCGCCAACGACGATGAAGAGCGCCGGGCCGCGTACCTGGCCGCGTTCGTCGGCGAGCTCATCGCCGGCGCCCGCACGAAAGAGCTCGTCGACGAGCAGAACGCGCTCGAAGCGAGCGCCGAGGTCGTCTACCCGTGGGGCCGCGAGCCGTACCGGCAGTCGGCCGTCACGCTCGCCAACGAGCCGGACCGCGACCGACGGCGCACGATGGCCGACGCCCAACGCGCCGTCGTCAAGGAGCTCACGCCGCGCGCGCGCGCCATCATCGACGCCCACCATGAGACGACGCGCGACCTCGGCTTCGAAAGCTACACGCGCGCCGTCGAGGAAATCGACCGGCTCGACCTCGGCGCCGTGCACGAGGCGACGCGGACGTTCCTGCGCGAGACCGAGTCGCTCCACGAACGCGAGATGAGCGCCGTCGTCGGCGAGCGCCTCGGCCAGCGACTCGACGAGACGGCCAAGTGCGACGTCGGCTACCTCTGGCGTGCGCCCGAGCTCGACGCCATGTTCCCCGCCGACCGGATCGTCCACACGGCCGAACGCGCCGTCCGCGGCCTCGGCCTCGACATCTACGCCGGCGGCCACGTCCAGCTCGACATCGCGCCGCGCCCGAAGAAGTCGCCGCGCGCATTCACGGCCGCGATCGAGGTGCCCGGCCGCGTCATGCTCGTCATCACGCCCGCCGGCGGCCAGGACGACTGGCACGCGTTCTTCCACGAGCTCGGCCACGCCCTCCACTACGGCTACGTCGACGCCGCGCTCGATTTCGAGTTCCGCCGCCTCGGCGACCACAGCGTCACCGAAGCGTTCGCCTTCCTGCTCGAGCACCTTCTGGTCGAGCGCGCGTTCCTCGACGAGTACCTGCCGCACGAGCTCTTGAGCGCATACCTCCGTCACGCCGCCCGCGCGCTGCTCTACATGCTGCGCCGCTACTGCGCCAAGCTCGACTACGAGCTCGTCCTGCACGACACCGACGC
>CAYUZG010000212.1:0-4392 GCA_964449605.1 uncultured Verrucomicrobiota bacterium
CGAAAGCGATCTCGTGCTCCCGCCATTCGCCATCTTCGCCGTGCCGGACCCTGACTTTGACGAGCACGATGCTGCCTGTGATCTCGTACTCGAAGTCGTCGGCCGGCTCATCGCCGAAGGCAGCCTCAGCTTTCGCCTCGAGGCTCTCGACGAACTCCGCGAACTCGGCAGTCTCGTCTTCCTGTTTGACCGCCTCGTCATGCAGTGCGCGCAGATCGAGTCGCTGGACGAACGCCTGCGCGTCGCCTCGCTTCATGGCCTCGAGCAGCTCGGCCGCTATCTCCTTGGCCGAGGCGCGGAGCGACAGCGATGTGTCTTGGATGTCGACTGTGGGGCCGCCTTCGACGCTCGTGGTGACCGCGGCGAGTAGTGCAACGAGAAGCGCCCAGATCCTCAAACGAGCCATGATTCTTCCTCCTCCAAAAGGGGCCTGAGGGCACGCGTGTACATATCTTAGCGATTGGCGCGTCCAACGCAAGGCGGTTGCGGCCGCGGCGGAGTGCGGCGGAAGAACGGGCATCCCGAAAGCGGGATGCCCGTGAGTGGTCTTTGCTCCGATGCTTCAGTCGCGGGGCGAGCCTACTCCTGCTCGCCGATCTTCTGGAGGCCCTCGGCCGTCATCTTCCACTTGCCGCCGATCTTCTTGAAGGCGATGTCGTTTGTCGCCCACTCGGCGTTCGCGTTTTCTTTGACGCTGATGGTGACAATCACGAGCTCACCCTGCTTCTTGCTGCCCGTGATCCTGTAATCGAAGCCTTCGGACGCTGCGAACGCCTGCTGCATCCGCTCCCGCAGTTGAGCGACGAATCCCGCATAGCTCAGCTCGGGCCTGTTCTGGTCGGGTGCCAGCTTCGCGTAGGCGCCGCGGAGGTCGATCCCGTTCAGAAACGGCTCCGGGTCGCCCGTCTTGAGGCCTTCGAACATCGCCTTGGCGGTCGCCTCGGGGCCGGCCGCTATGTCTTGCCCGCAGCCGAAGCCAACGAGCAGTGCGGCTGCGATTGCGAGAACCTCCAGAGGCCTCATTGCCAGCTCCTCGAAGGAAAGCGGGCGCTCCTCGGTTGAGGGCGCCCGCGTGTTCTTGCTGCACTTCGCGTCTTGATCAGTCGCCGAGCGCGACGAGGGACTCCATGGAGATCTTCCACTTCCCGTCGATCTTCTTCATCGTGACGGTGATCTCCTCCCACTCGGCCTCTTTGTTCTCTTTCGTCTTGACCTTTACGGTCGCGGTGTCGCCCTCTTCTTTGACCTCGATGATCTCGTACTTGAATTCCTTGTTGGGCTTGGCGTCTGTTTTGCCTTTTTCCCGGAAGTCCTTTTCCCACTCGTCGTACGTGGGCACCTCGGCACCATAGGCCTCCATCTGCTTCTTCTGCATCTCATAGAAGCCCTTGAGGTCCATGTGGTCCATGATCGTGTCCGAGTCGCCGCTCTGGACCGCCTTGAGGATTTTCTCTGCGGCCCCCTTCGCGCCGCCGCCGGCGCCGCAGCCGATTACCAGAGCAAAAACGGCTAGGATTACTACGCACCAGACCTTCTTCATGACTCCAGCTCTCCCTTCTTCGTGTGGAATCCCTACCTTACGACCCTAGTATGGAATGTACACCTCCTCGAAGAGGCTCGGGGTAATCACGATGCGCCACGTCCGGCCGACCTTCCTGAGGGTCATCTCCAGCGTTCTCGTATGCTTGTCCGTCATCTTGATCGTAACACGCACCCGCGCGGTCTCGTCGGTCTTCTCAAGGTACTCGATCTTGCGGACTTTGAAGAACGAGAAGTTGCTGCGCGCCCGCTCGTCGCCGAGGAAGCTGATGTTGTAGCTGGTGATGTGCTCGGCCACCTCGATGAGGAACTTGCGCCGGTCTCCCTTGAGCCGCTTGCCGAGGGCGCGTTCGCTCGACTCCCAGTCGATAAGCTGCTCCATCCTGTCCCACTGCACGCGCTTGATCATGCCGACGAACCGCTTCACCACGTTCGTTGGGGTATTGAGCAAGCACCCGCTGAGCACACAGGGCGCCAGCGCCAGCAGGAAACCGATTCGGATGGCACGCCTGAACACTGACCTGCTCCTCACGCTCGCTGGCCGATGAGGCTTTCAGGCCTCGGCGAATGGTGACGTGGCCCCTCGGTGGTGTCAAGGGCCTGTTTCATCTGCTCGATGCTGCGGTCGACGGCGCCCGTGCATGCCATCACCGCCTCCCGAGCTCGGCGGCCCATGGCGGCGGCACGTTCGGGATCGGCCAGCAGCTCGAGGATCGCGGCGCGCAGCTCGTCGGTGTTGTGGACGACACGTGCGCCGCCGGCCCGGATCAGCAAGGTCGCGGCCTCCTCGAAGTTGTCCATGTGCGGGCCGAACACGATCGGCCGGGCGAACACGGCGGGCTCGATCGGGTTGTGGCCGCCTTTCTGGGTGAGGCTCTTACCGACGAAGACGACTGAGGCCACCTTGTAGAACTTCACCAGCTCGCCGAGCGTGTCGATCACCACGATCGGTGCGAACGGCCTGTCGCCGTTCGATAGAGCCGATTTGAGGTTGTACGGCAGGCCGCGCCGCTCCAGGTACGCCTGGATGCGCGGCACGCGGTCGGGATGGCGTGGGGCGAGGATCAGCACCAGGTCGTCGTGGTCCTGGCGCAGCCGTGCGTAGATGTCGGCCAGGACCTCCTCCTCGTAGTAGTGCGTCGAGCCGGCCGTCAGGATCCGCGCGTGGGCGGGCACCTTGATCTCGGCGCGGATGGCGGACTCGTCGAGCGAGTCCGCCTCGATCATCGTGGCCCCATCGTACTTGAGCGAGTGGGTCACCTGCACGCGCTCGGGCGGTGCGCCGATCTCGATGATGCGCCGGGCGTCGTCGTCGGTCTGCATGCCCATCGACGCGAAGCAGCGCAGCACGCGGCGCATCAGGAACCGGAAGCGTCGATAGCCCCGATACGAGTGGCGCGAGATCCGCCCGTTGATCAGCGTGACCGGGAAGCCCATCCGCTCGGCGTTCCAGATGAAGTTCGGCCACAGCTCGGTCTCGATCAGGCAGATGAGCACGGGCCGGAACAGCCGGAGCACGCGGCGCACGATCCACGGGTAGTCGAGCGGGAAGAAGATGAGCAGGTCGTCGCCCGACGGCGCCCCGTCGGCCAGCACCTTGCTGCGGCACACCTCGTAGCCGGTCTTGGTGGTGGTCGAGATCAGGAGCTGGCACCCGGGGAAGTCCTGCCGGATCCTGTCGATGAGCGGTCTCGCGGCCAGCACCTCGCCGACCGAGACGGCCTGGAGCCAGATGATCGGCTTGCCGCTGCGTTTGGCCAGCACGTCCCCGGGGATCGAGCCGAGCTTCTGCCGCAGGCCGAACCAGTACTTCTGGGCGGTCAGCAGCCTGTAGGCGAGGAAGCCCGACAGGACAAAGGTCAGGATGATGATTGCCACGTTATACAGGAAGGCCATGAACGGCTCGCCCAGGCTCAGATTGTGCCGGTTCGGTCACAGGCGAGGGCGGCCGGGCTCTCCTTCGGCCGGGCCTCGCGTTCAGAAGCAAGTCTAGCACGGCGGGGCGGCAAGTCAAGCTCTGGGGTGGGCGCGCTGGTAGGCCTCGCGCATCGCCGCGTCGGACACCTGCGCGTAGAGGGTCGTTGTCGAGAGCGCCGCATGGCCAAGCAGCTCCTGGATGTCGCGCAGGCCGGCGCCGGCCTCGAGCAGGTGGGTGGCGAACGTGTGGCGCAGCGTGTGGGGCGAGACGCCGGCGCTGAGAGCTGCCTGCTTGACGTAGCGATCGACGATGCGCGCGACGCTCCGCGTCGTCAGGCGCCCGCCGCGCAGGTTCAGGAACACGGCCTCGCGCCCGGCATCGAGGCCGCGGCGCGCGGGGCGGCGCTTCGGGTGCTCGAGATAGGCGCCGAGCGCGTCGCGCGCGGGATCGCCCAGGATCGTGAGCCGCTCCTTGCGGCCCTTGCCGCGCACCGTGACGACGCCGGCGCGCAGGTCGAGCCGGTCGTGGTCGAGGCCGACGAGCTCGCTCACGCGCATCCCCGTGCTGTAGAGCACCTCGAGGATCGCGCGGTCGCGGACGGCCGCGAGCCCGTCGCCGCACGGCGCCTCGACGAGCCGCCGGACCTCGGCCTGGCCGAGCCAGCGCGGCAGCGTGCGCCCGCGCGGGTCCCGCATGCTGCGGACCGGGTTGCGCTCGACGAGGCCGCGGTCACGCAGGAACTCGAAGAAGGCACGCAGCGAGGCGATCTTGCGCGCGATCGTCGCCTTGGCGCGCCGGCCGGTGTAGAGCGAGGTGAAGAAACTGCGTACGAGCGCCGGGTCGATGTGGCGCGGCTCGTAGTCGGGTGCGAACCGGGCCAGGAACTGGGCGAACGCGGCGAGGTCGCTCATGTAGTTGCGCACCGTGTGCGGCGA
>CAYUZG010000213.1:0-4374 GCA_964449605.1 uncultured Verrucomicrobiota bacterium
ATCCCCGACGAGCTGCCGGACTTCACCGCGCGAGAGGTCTATGTCTGCCCCGAGTGTCTCAGGGAGCACGAGCAGGCCTACGTGGACCTCGTCAAGCACGAGGACGCCGCGGACCGCCTAGAGGAATACCAGCCCTACTACGCCCAACCCGGCCCGGACGGCCGGTGCCCGATACATGCCGATGTACCGATGAGGAAAACAACCGACATCCCTGTCAGCCCGCAGGTCGAGTTCGGCCTCCCAGAAGGGACCGAGTTCGTCAACCGCGAGTACCTGCCGAAGGACCCCCAGCGCAGCGCGTACCCGACCCCGATCGACTTGACGATCGTCATCAGTAGCGCCAACAGGCGGAGCATCCACCGAGCCGAGAGCTGCCTCACGGCCCAGCGATGGCAGCACAGCCGCCAGGCGTATCACGTCAGAATCCCGATCGGCGGGGACCCGAACAGGACGATCACCGTTCGCTCACTCCTGATGTGGAACGAAGCTCAGACCGAGAGCGGCCAAACAGAGCGCTGGAACCTCGCGGTCATGTACTGGTATTCGGCTCTGCCGGACCGGGTTACGTCGAGCGAATACCGCCGGCTCGCCCTGATGTTCTACGACCGGCTCGTGCGAGGCCTCAACTACCGCTGGTCGTATGTCCTCGTCGCCAAGCGGTTCCCCCCGGGCGTGAGCGAGGATGCCATCACAGACGAGCTCGAGCGGTTCGTCGCGCAGTTCGCCGAGTTCGCCGAAGTAGCCGAGCCTGACTAGGAAACAACGCCCGCTGGAATCAGCGCTCGCGCTGGGTTGTTTCGGTTGACAATCGGCCGGGATTGTGATATAACCAACTCGGGTTTAGGTAGAATTGAGTTTACGGGGTATCGGGGGTCCAGACCGCGGCCCGTTGGCGTCGCGTTCACAGTGTCTCCCGCCGCAAGGAGGTCAATACGTGATTAGGATCCTGTGGTTAACGCTACTTGCGGTCACACTAGTTGCCTGCCATGCATCTGCCGCCGAGCCGGCGGGCACCGAAGCGACCGACGACGAAGGGACAGCCGACGCGGCCGAACCTGTCGTCGAGGAGAAGCCGATGACTCAGGGCGAGCTGGCGATGATTATCGTGCGCATGCTCGGCCTCGAGTCGGAGATCGACGAAGCGTACGGGGCACAGACACGCCTGAGGTACCGGCCTGACACGCCCGCGCTCGTCTACTGCTACTTCCTGGCCGACCACGGCGTGCACCCGCTCAAGGGGTGGTGCGTCGACGAGGAAGTGACCAAGGAAGTGCTTGCGGTCGTCGTGATCCAGGTTACCGGGCTTATCGGAGAAGTCGCGGATCCTGCGGACGAGGAGTCCTATGTCGCTGCTCTTGAAGCGCGCGGCATCGAGCTGTCGAGTGTCCGGGATGTGCTGAGCGAGATCGAGAAGCGCAACCTCGTCGTGCAGATCGTCCAGGGCAGGATGCCGTACGAACGGAATCTTTCGAACGTCCGCGGGTTCTAGGCCGGCGTCGACTGCGGGCGCTGAGATCAAGGAGGGGACGGAGGTCGATGAAGGGGACCGCTGTGGCCGCCGTATCGGCGGCCCTCGTGTTGATGGGCCACGCCGCCCAGGCAACCGAGCAGCCTGCCGCCGAGACCGGGGAGGATAGCCCGTCGGCGACCGTGACGGCGCAACGGGGCAAGACCGAAGTCCTGGTAACCGGCGCTAAGCAGTGGGGGGCCACTGCGCTGGGGGAGATGTACACAAGCGGCTCGGAGCTCAAGACCGGCAGACGCTCCTACATCGAGGTCGAGTTCGACGACAGCAACGGCTTCCGGATCAAGGGGGACACCCAGGTTCGCGTCGAGAAGATCTTCGAGGCGGCCGAGGACGAATCCGGCAAGGTCATCCGGCTCGTCGAACTCCAGGTCATCGACGGCGAAGTGAACGCCCGCCTCACCCGGATTCCCGACGACGCGCGCGTCGATGTCACCTGCCCGACGGCCGTGGCCGGCGCCACCGGCACCGGGTTCACGTTCGCCTTCGACCGCGCGGCGGCGCGCGCGCTCGTCAAGGTGGCCGAGCACCGCGTCCTGGTCCAGGCGCGCGACAGGACGGACAAATCCGTCACCGTCAACGCGCTCGAGCAGGTTGAAGTCCAGTCCTGGAAGGACGGCAAGATCACGGCGACCGGCCGCGGGGTGCTGAGCGAGAAGGTACTCGGCCACGAGTTCGTCGAGGGCTTCCGCCAGCAGGCCGACGAGGCGAAGGTGAGCGCCCGGGCCACGGCCGCCGCGCCGGACGACCTGGACGGCGTGGAGGCGCGACGCGCCGAGTCGGAGGCGGCCGCCCTCGACGCGGCGCGCGCCGCGCTCACGGCGATCGTGATGCAGCTGGCCGTGAGCGAATCGATCACGGTGGGCGACCTGCTGGCCCGAGACACGCCGGCTGCCGCCCGGGTCTACGAGATCATCAACGCCGCCGAGCCGATCGGCACAGAGTTTGCTTCCGACAACTCCTGTACCGTAGTGATCGAGGCGAGTCTCGCGGCCATCGGCCAGGCGCTCGGACGCGACTTGACGGCGACGATCGCCTCGGTGCGCGAGATTCCAAAGGAGGACTACGTCCGGATCTTCGGCGCCGACGCGCTTACGACGACCAAGCGGGCCGCCGAGGTGGACGCCAAGCGCCGCCTCGCCGGCAAGCTCAACGGGAGCATCATCGCCCGGGGTCGCACCCTGCACGACGAGTCGCTCCGTAACGGGCGCGTGCGCACGACGGTGCTCGGCGTGGTCGAGGGTGCTATCATCGAGCAGGAGCAGTACTTCTCGGACGGTTCGGTCGCGTTGCTCATGAGCTGCAGGCTCACCAAGATCGTTGAGAACTTCCCGGAACTCGTGGGCGACACGTTCCTGTCGAGCCCGGAGCCGGTGGTCTTTACCGATTTCGAGGACTACCGCGTGATGCGCACGCGCTTGCTCTCGGCCGTGGCGCCCGGCGGCCGCGGAGGCGGCAAGGGAGGCAACGGCACCCAGGGCGAGCTGGCCAAGGCGGTCGTCCAAATGCTCGGGCTCGAGGGCGAGCTGGATGCCGACGCGACCGACGAGGACTACGCCGCGTTTCTCGCCTCCATCGGCTTTGGCCCCCCGGGCGGATGGAACGTGGGCGCGTGGGTGGACGAAGAACTGCTTGCGATGCTCCTCATCCAGCTGCTAGGCTTACGGGGTGAATTGCCGAACCCGAATGACCCGCTGCAGTGCATGGCACTGCTCAAGGAGCGCGGATTGCTCCTGACAAACGTGCGCGACCTGCTCGGGAACACGGATCTACTGACGCAGACGCGCGGCGACACGGCGCGCGCTGGACTGTACCAAAACAACCTGTCATCAACCCGCGGGCGCTGACGCCGGCGCCCCCGGGCCGCACGAGTCGCACAGGAGATTGAAAGCCCATGAAGGGAACCGTTGTGATCGCCGCTGTGGCGGCTGTCATGGCGCTGGCACTCAGCGCCGAGGGAGCGCAGCCCGTCCCCGTGCTCGGCGGGGCGTACGATGAGCTGCTGCCCGTCCTGGTTCGAGGCCGCACGTTCGTGCCGTCCTTCAAAGTCCGGTTCGAGTACGACACCAACATCTTCACCGAGGAGACCGACCCGGTGAAGATGTGGAAGCTCGTCGTCGAGCCGAAGTTCGACATCCACATCCTGCGTGAGCTGTCCTACTACGGCTTCTCGTACCAGTACAGCCTGCAGGTCTACGAAGACCGCGACCCCGACACCGACCAGTCGCACGATTTCACCCTGACGCTGAACCAGAAGGTGTCTGAGCGCGTCGAGATCCGCGTTCGAGACCGCTACCGCAACATGCAGGAGCCGGAGCTGGTCGAGGCGACCGTCGAGGAGGGCTTGGCCGACGAGCGTCTGGTCACCCGGCGGCTTCGCAACGACCGCGACTACAACGTGTTCAGCCCCACGCTCACGGTGCAGGTCTCGCCCAAGATCAGCGCGAGCGGCACGTACGAGCACACCTGGGTCGATTACAAGGACGTCGACGTGAGCCTCACGGGCGACCGCATCGGCCAAAGCGCCGCGGCCACGGCCAACTACGTGCTCACGCCCAAAACATACCTGACGCTATACTACCGTTATCAGGACATCGACTACGACTCCGACGAGATCAAGGTCGACTCCACCTCGAACGTCGTCTCGGTCGGCGCGACGCAGCAGTTCACCCCCACGGTGTCGGGCACGCTGCGGGTCGGGGCCGAGTGGCGGGAGTTCGCCGACTACACGCGCACGGCCGCCGACGGGAGCAACGAGCTCGTGACCGGTCAGACGCAGACGGCCCCCTACATTGACGCGAGCGTGCGCGCGCCGCTCAGCGAGACGCTCTCGACCCAGGTCGGCTACT
>CAYUZG010000214.1:0-4366 GCA_964449605.1 uncultured Verrucomicrobiota bacterium
CGTAGCCGCCGCGCTTCGCGAGCGGGTATTCGCCATTGTCCCCAAGCTCGAGGGGGAGAACCGGCGGCCATCTAGAGATGGCCGGCGAACTCGAGATTGTCCCCACGCACGTGGGGGTGAACCGGTGTTCGTGGGCGTGCTGAACGCGAAGGGTCGATTGTCCCCACGGAATCAGGGGACACCATACTGATCCTCTCGCCGCATCCCTGATCCTGTGCCTCAGAGGGCTGCCCGCGGTTCGGTCCTCTGGCCAGCAGGAGCTTGCCACGGTGGGCGACGTGTGGTTGAATCCGTGCGTGTTCTGATCACGGGCACATGCCAAGAGGTGCGCCACTACCATGGCGAAGAAGCGGTCGCAGTTAGTCTGTCAACATCTCGAAAACGTCTCCCGCAAGATGATCGAGGAGTACCGGGACGTTATCCGCCAAGAAGAAGAAGGCTAAGAAGCCACTAGCTCACAAGACGAAAGGACGCCCGCCGGTCTTGGCTCAGTATGCCGGCAAGGTCAAGAAGCTGAGGGCTCGGTACAAGGGGAAGCTCATCTATGCTCGGGTCCTCAAAGACGGCCGAATCAGCTACGGTGGCCGGAAGTACACTTCACCCTCGTCGGCAGGCAGCGCGGCTGTCGCGAGAGGAGCGGCCTGCAACGGATGGACATTCTGGACGTACCAGCGGGCACCGGGGCATTGGGTTCCGATCGACGAGCTCCGCAGATGATCTTGGGGAACGGCCGCTGTTCATCGTTCCGCCTTTCGACAATCAAGCCAGTCCAACAAATCTGTTGCGTCGCACGGTCCGTTCATGGCACGTTCAGCGTCCCTCCGGCCGTAGGAATTGCTGGGAATGAATTAGAGGCTGTGACTCTGTCGCGGAGAGCGACATGAGACCCTTTTCCGGTTTCCTTGTTCGATTCGTTGTTCCGATTCTCGTGACGGTCGCTTGGGCGGCCTCGTCTGCGCCGGCGGCAACCGAAATCGTCTGGCTTGACGAGCTCGACGTTGACCGCGCCCTGATCGGTTGTGGCACGCCGCAGAGGAACGCTACTGTTGACGGCAAGCCACTGACCATCGGCGGCCGCGTCTACGAGCGAGGTTTTGGTACCCACGCTGAAAGCCTGCTCCGAATCGAGCTCTACAAAGCCACCACCACCTTTAAGGCCAGCGTTGGTGTTGACGACGAATGCGATCCACGGCCCGGCGAAAAATCGCCTTCTTCCGTTGAGTTCCAGGTCATTGGCGATAAAGAGCTCCTCTGGCGCAGCGGTGTCTTGAAGGCAGACGATCCGCCCCAAGAGATGAGCGTTGATCTCACCGGTATCGAAACACTCTGGCTCGTCGTCACCGGCGCCGGTGACGGCATCAACACGGATCACGCCGATTGGGCCGACGCACGGTTCGAGGTTGTCGGCAAGCACCCGAAGGTAAACATGAATGATTACACGAAGCCCTACGTTCTCACGCCCAAACCACCTCGCGCCCCGCGTATCAACGGTCCGAAGGTCTTCGGCGTCCGTCCCGGCTCACCGTTTGTTTTCACCATTCCCGCTACCGGCGACCGCCCGATACACTTTGCCGCTCGCGATCTGCCGGAGGGTCTTGCGCTCGACGAAAAGACCGGTCGCATCACGGGAACACTAAGCGAGCCCGGCGAGCACACCGTCACCCTCGTTGCCAAGAACGTCCTTGGCGAGGCCGAGCGCCCGTTCCGCATCGTCGTCGGCGAGGCAATCGCTTTAACCCCCCCGCTCGGTTGGAACCACTGGAATTGTTGGGCCTCGCGCATCAATGAGGCCAAGATCCGTGCCGCCGCCAAGGCCATGGTCGATACCGGTCTCATCAATCACGGCTGGAGTTACATCAATATCGACGACAACTGGCAGGGCGTGCGAGGCGGCGAGTTCAACGCCATTCAAGGCGACGCCAACTTCCCCGACATGCAAGGGCTGTGTGATTACGTCCACAGCCTCGGTCTCAAGGTCGGTCTCTATTCCTCGCCGTGGGCCAAGTCCTACGCCGGCCGCGTCGGCGGCACGAGCGACTTCGAGGACGGCGCGTTCGATCCCGAGATCGTTGAGAACAAGTGTGGTAAGTACTCGTTTGCCGAGAACGATGCCACGCAATGGGCTGCATGGGGCATCGACTTCCTCAAGTACGACTGGACCCCCAACGATGTGCCCCACACCAAGGATATGACCCAGGCACTCCGCGCCTGCGGACGCGATATCGTCTTCAGCCTCTCGAACAACGCCCCGTTCGAGTTGGCGGCCGAGTGGGCGAGACTCGCTCAGTGCTGGCGTACCACGGGCGACATTCGCGACAACTGGGAGCGCATGAGTGAAATCGGCTTCGATCAGGACAAGTGGGCTCCCTTTGCCGGACCCGGCCACTGGAACGATCCCGACATGCTCGTCGTCGGCGTGGTCGGTTGGGGTCCCCATCCCCGCCCGTCACGTCTCACACCCGACGAACAGTACACGCACATCAGTCTCTGGTGCCTGCTCGCTGCTCCGTTGCTCCTCGGCTGCGACCTAACCCAGCTCGACGAGTTCACCCTCAACCTGCTCACCAACGACGAAGTCCTCAACGTCAACCAGGATCCCGCCGGTCACCAGGCCCGCCGCGTCCGCACCGAACATGATCCCAGTGGCGCTCCCCTCGAAGTCTGGGCCAAGGACATGGAGGATGGCTCCAAAGCTGTCGGCTTCTTCAACCGCGGCCTCTTCGAGTCCGAGATCAACATTGACTGGGCCACCCTTGGCCTCACCGGCCCCCAACGCGTCCGTGACCTCTGGCGCCAAAAAGACCTTGGCACCTTTACCGACACGTTCACCGCCACAGTCCGGCCACACGGCGTTGTTCTCGTAAGAATACGCTCCGATTCGGAGAAGTGAACGTCCTTCGGCGTTTCTCTACCGAGAAGATCCATGAATCGGGGGACACCGGCTGACGGCCGAGCTGACGCTCGGCAGAGCGGGTGAACGCTGCGCGTTCACCTTGGACGAAGCTCCGCTTCGCCAGGGTGGCCGCGGAAGCGTCGAAGGTGCGATACGTGAATGAAACGGCAGCGGAGACAAGACGTTCAGACAGGATTCACTGGATGAACGCGATCAAGACAGATCCCGTGGATCCTGTCGGAAAAACCCCTCCCGACCACGGTGCACGACCGATCACCTCGCAAGCAGATGTGTGTCCGCGACTGGGCGGCCGCGTGCCCGCGCAGGAATGAATGAACCACCGATCTGCACTGGTTCCACAGACCGCGCAAAAAAGCCCCTCCGAAACAACAGCTTCGGAAGGGCTTTCGTGCGTGCGTTCTTGCCGGCCGGAGCTACTTCTTGCCGCGCGCCTTGAGCAGCGCGAGCAGGCCGAGGCCGACAAGGGCGAAAACGCTCGGCTCTGGAATGGTAAACGTCAGAGACAGGTTGCCGGTGGCAATGCCGGTCTCCGGGCTGTACGGGTTCGTGTCCAGGGCCAGACCGAACATGTACTCGTACTGATGCCCGGCCAGAAGGACGCCGGTCGTCGGGCCGATGTCGTTGCTGACGTCGCCGCCGCCGAGGCCGACCGTGTAGGACTCGCTCGAGATCACGCCCGACGAGGCGTAGTAGTGCTTGGTGATCTCGGCGGCCGTACCGGTGTCCTTGATCTGTGCGAACAGGCTCATGCCGTTGGCCCAGTCGCCGTCCCAGTCAAACGCCCCCGCCAGCTCCCAGTACACGTTGACGGTCGGCGTGAAGTAGAGCTGGCCGGCCAATTGGCCGAACGTGGAGACCTGGCTGGCCGCGCCGAGAGAGAACTCCAGGTCGCTGATAACAAAGCCCGTGTGCGAATAGGCGAACGTCGCCGTCGCGTCCGCGTCCGGCCCGGTCGCCACAAGCGTGTCGCCCGACGGCAATGGCGAAACCGTGGCCGAGACGAAATCAACAACGTTATCCGTGCCCCGAACCTGGATGTCGGTGCTCGATCCGCCGGTGAGCTGGACCAGTTGGGCGAGAGCGGGGATCGCCGCCAAGGCGACCATGAGTGAAAGAGCCACTGCTGCAAGTCCTCGAGCCTTCACAACCCTTCTCCTTTCGCGGGCAGGCAAAGCGTACACAGTGCGCCGCCCGGTGTGACTCGTTGGAGGCATAGCTGATGCCCCGATACCCCAAAACAGGCGGGATAATACACCATTATGATGCTTCCTGTCAAGCAGCTTCCGACGTCAGCATCTCCGCGACTTGGCGGCCGCGTGCCCGCGCAGGAATGAATGAACCACCGATCTGCACAAGTTCCACCGATCGCGACGAGCCGATCCGCGCTTATCCGTGTCAGTCTGTGGTTGGATTCACCGCGGAGCACGCAGGGTCCGCAGAGGCGGCCGCCCT
>CAYUZG010000215.1:0-4348 GCA_964449605.1 uncultured Verrucomicrobiota bacterium
GTTCCTCGACATCGCCGAACTGCTGGCCGACAACGGCCAGGCCGAGCGGGCCGCCTCGCTGCTCGAGGAGGCCATTGCCGGACGCTTCAAGGAGCACTACAAGCTGCACTGGCAACTCGGCCTTGTCTACATCGAGCTCGGCGAGACCAACAAGGCGATCGGGGCATACGAGGCCGCCCTCGACCTGGTCGAGCCGGGCAGCGACCACGACGCGATCAACAGCCGGCTCATCCAGCTCTACAAGGAGGCCGACACGCTCGACGAGGTGATCGAGCGCCGCGAACGTGAGATTGAACAGCTCGACTCCCGGCTCGTCGGTCTCTACTGGGACAAGGCCACACACCACGAAGAAGCCGGCGAGACGGCCGAGGCCGTTGACCTCTACCGCAAGATCGTCGCGGTCGCCCCGGAATCGGAGCAGGGAAAGGCGGCCGCGGCGAAGGTGGCCGAGTTGACGGCGACGCCGACGACCGAGCCGGAGGAGTAAGCATGCTATCGAAGCCCCGTACGCGAGCCCGGCGCCTGGCGCTGGCGTGCGTCTGCGCGCTCGTCGTCGCCGGCGGGCTCCAGGCCGGCCCAGGCGCGGCGCGGGCGGCGACATCGTCGAGCGGCAGCGAGCAAGAGGCGCCCGTCTACACGTTCCTGATCCACGGCGGGCTGTCGAAGCGTGCCAAGGCCCAGTCGGCCGTTTTCAGCGGTGTCCTGACCATCGAGCGCGCCGGCCGCAAGGTGGCCACGAGCACGGTGACCGCGGTCCACAAACCGGAGATCCTCGCCGCGCTCCAGGCCGCGATCTTCGGCGGGACCGTCGTCGAAAACGCGCCCGAGTCGACAAAGGCCGGCACCCTGGAGATCACCTACAACGACGGGACGACGCTCACCGTCGTCATCTACCAGGCCTATTACGAGATCACAACCTCGGCCGGGACGATCCGCTTCACGAGCGTGGCGCTGACTCAGATCCTGCACGAGCTGGTCACGTAGCCCAGGGGGACACCGGCATGGGGGACGACATCAGGCTGGTCGTGATCGGCGTCGGCGTCCACGGCGCCCGGCACGCGCGCGCGTTCGCCGAGATGCCCGGCGTCGACCTCGTCGGGGTGGCCGACGTCGATGAGGCCGTTGCCCGCTCGGTGGCCGAGGCGTGCCGGACGACGGCCGTTACCGACTTCCATGCCCTGCTCGACCGGGTCGATGCCGTGAGCATCGCCGTGCCGGCGAACAAGCATTTCGAGGTCGCGCACGCGTGCCTCGAGCGCGGCATCCACGTGTTTCTGGAGAAGCCGATCGCCGAAACGACCGAGCAGGCCGCCGAGCTCGTCGAGCTCGTGCGCGGCACGCCGACCGTGTTCCAGATCGGCCACGTCGAGCGTTTCAACCCGGCGATCACGGCGCTCGAACGCATCGTGCACCGGCCGCGCTTCATCGAGGCGCACCGGCTGTGCGTCTACACGCCGCGCATCACCGACGTGGGCGTCGTCATGGACCTGATGATCCACGACCTCGAGGTGATCCTGCACCTGGTCGGCTCGCCGGTCACGAGCGTGTCGGCCATCGGCGTCAACGTGCTGAACCGCACCGAGGACATCGCGAACGCGCGGCTCGAGTTCGCCAACGGGTGCATCGCCAACGTCACGACGAGCCGCATCAGCCCAGAGCCGATGCGCAAGATCCGCCTCTTCCAGCAGGACGCCTACATCTCGCTCGACTACCGCGCCCAGGAAGGCCTCATCTACCGCGCGCAGGACGGCACGATCGCGCGAGAACCGGTGCCGACCCAGAAGGGCGAACCGCTGCGGATCGAGCTCGCCGAGTTCGTCGAATGCATCCGGCGCGGCGCCGAGCCGCGCGTCGGCGGCGAGCAGGCCACGCGCGCGCTCGAGCTCGCGCTCGACATCCTGCGCGACATCGCCAGGCGGGACGAATGCCTCGAGACCTGTTGATCGTTGCCGGCGAGCACTCGGGCGACCTGCGCGGCGCCGAGCTCGTCACGGCACTTGGATCGCTCGACCGTGATCTCGCTGTCTTCGGCCTCGGCGGCGAGCGGATGCGCGCGGCCGGCGTCGAGCTCGTGCACGACATCACCGAGATCGCCGTCACGGGCTTTGCCGAGGTGCTCCGGGGCCTGCCGCGCTTCCGGCGCGTCTACCGCGACGTGGTCCGCGCCGCGCGCGCGCGCCGTCCGGCCGCCGCGGTTCTGATCGACTTCCCCGGCTTCAACCTCAAGCTCGCCCGGACGATGCGCGCGCTCGGCGTGCCCGTCATCTACTACATCAGCCCGCAGGTGTGGGCCTGGCTCCCCGGCCGGGCGCGGCGCATGGCGGGCTGCGTCGACAAGATGATCGTGATCTTCCCGTTCGAGGAGGCCATCTACCGCGACGCCGGGATCGAGGTCGAGTTCGTCGGCCACCCGCTCGTCGACGCGCTCAAGCCGGCGGTGCCGCCGGCCGAGTTCCGCGCGCGCCACCGCGTGCCCGACGGCGCCAAGATCGTCGCCCTGCTCCCCGGCAGCCGTCGGAACGAGGTTGGGCGCAACTGGCCCGTCATGCGCGGCGCGGCCGACCTGATCGCCACGCAAGTGCCGGGGACGCGGTTCTTCGTGCCGCTCGCCTCGCCGAGCCTGCGCGAGCTTGTGACGCTCGAGGACCGCGGCGCCGACGTCGCCGTGCTCGACGGCCAGGCCACCGACGTAATCCACGCGGCCGACGCCGCCATCGTCTGCAGCGGCTCGGCCACGCTCGAGACCGGCTGCGCCGGCACGCCGCTCGTGGTCATGTACCGCACCTCGGCGCTCACCTATCTGATCGCGCGGCGCCTCGTGCGCGTCGACCACATCGGCATGATCAACATCCTCGCCGGCGAGCGCGTGGCGCCCGAGTACATCCAGCGCGCGGCCAAGCCGGAGCCGATCGCACGCGACGTCGTCCGGTTTCTTACCGACGACGCCCACGCCGCCGCCACGCGCGAAAAGCTGCTCGCAGCGCGAGACAAGCTCGGCCCGCCGGGCGCCGCCGATCGCGCGGCGCAGGCTGTGCTGGCCTTCCTTGATGAGTCCCCGCTACCGGAAAAGCATTGAGCCCGCCCAGCGCCTCCGGTAGCATACGTTTCTAATCCCGCACGAGGCACCGCACGTGGCCCAGAGACCGTCACTCGACATGGGCACCGCGGAAACGAGTCGAACCGCGCGCCGGCTCTTCGCCCTGCTCCGCCCGCACGTCCCGGCCATCACGCTGGCAATCGCGTGCATGTTTGCTTTCGCCATGCTCAGCGCGTTGCTCTCGTTCATCGTGATCTCGGCCACGGGGGCCGTCGCTGAACAGACCGGCGGGGCGCCGGCCGACGAGCGGTTCGACGTCCTGCGCAACCTGGCGAGCCATCTTGGCGACGTCGCCAGTCAGCCGATGTGGTTCATCGTCATCACAGTGCTCGTCTACTTCACGCTCAAGGGGGTGTTCTCCTACCTGCGGTTTGTCCTGATGGAGCAGGTGGGCAAGCGCGTCATCCGCGATCTGCGCAACCGGCTCTACGGGCACTCGCTCGGGCTGTCGGCCGACTTCTACACGCAATCGCGCACGGGCGATCTGATCTCGCGCACGACCAACGACGTGCTCGTCATCGAGGAATCGCTCGTGTACACCTTCGGCGACCTCGTGCAGCAACCGCTCAGCGTGATCGGCACGGTTGCGGTCGCCTTCTACCTCAACTGGAAACTGGCCCTCATCGCCATCGTCGCCATCCCGGCGATCCTCTTCCCCATCCTCGCCATCGGCCGCCGCATCCGGCGGCGCATGCGGCGCGTGCAGGCCAAGCTGGCCGACCTGACCAGCGTGCTCCAAGAAACCTTCACGGGCATCCGCGTGGTGAAGGCCTTCAGCATGGAGCCGTACGAGACGGCCCGGTTCGAACAGGAGAACTCGAGGCTCTACCGGCTGAGCGTGCGCATCATCCGCCATCTACACATGATCCGGCCCGTCGTCGAGCTGCTCGGCGGGATCATGGTCGCCACCGCGCTGATGCTCGGCGCGGGCGTGTTCAAGATGGGCCTGCCCGTGATCCTCGGCTTCTCCACCGCCTTGGTGCAGATGTACGATCCGGCCAAGAAGCTCGGCGCGGTCTACAACCGCCTTCAGATGGGCCTGGCGGCCGCCGAGCGCGTCTTCCACGTGATGGACCTCAAGCCCAGCGTCGTCGAAAAGCCCGACGCCGGCGCGCTCCCGCCGGTCCGCGAGCGGATCGCCTACGAGCACGTGAGCTTCGCCTACGAGGACGAGGCCGTGTTGCGCGACGTCTCGATCGAGGTCAAGCGCGGCGAGGTGCTCGCCATCGTCGGCCCGAGCGGCAGCGGCAA
>CAYUZG010000216.1:0-4313 GCA_964449605.1 uncultured Verrucomicrobiota bacterium
CTGCCTCAATCGTCGTTGTCAGGGTGCCGATCGTGGTGTCGCTGGTCCCTGTGGGCCCTGAGTACGAGCCGAACATCGGGAACGGGAATTTAAGCGTATCGCCAGTAACGTCGGGTGTTCCGTAGAGCGGCAGGCCATCGGTTGACGAATCCTCGGTGACCTGGTAGAAAATCATCGTGTCGCCCGGCAAATCGCCGTAGTTGATCTCCGCCACCGCAGGCAACGCAAGCGCGAGTGCAACAATCGCTCCCAGAATCGCCGTGCTGAAATGCCTCACTGTTCGGTAACCTCCCCTCAGGTCTTTGGCTGTTGGTACACCTCTGCACAGATAGGAGGTTCCCGATTGGAGCGAACCAGTGCGCTACGACGTTGCGTAACGAAAAAAGAGGCGCGTATCACGAATCCCCCTTCTGCTATCGGGCCTGACTCCACGTGCCATGCGTGGAGCCAAACCTTCATCGCTGGCGGGAGTATACCAAAACCCGGCCGTCCCTGTCAACTGAATATCCCAGAAAAGCTCGATTTCTTCCCTGAGGCCGCCCCACGGCCCAATCTGGGCGTAAGCCACTGCTTTGAAGCTTGTTAAGACTGGGGCGCGGGGCCGGGGAGCCGCCCGATGAGCCGAAGGTTGGCTAGTGCGGCTTGGCCGAGACGGGGCTGTCGAGGGCGGTGCGGAGGGCGCTGCTGAGCTCCTCGATCTGAAACGGCTTGCGGAGCACGCCGACCACGCCTTCGCGGAGCATCTCGTCGACCGTGCCCTTGAGCGCGTAGCCGGTGCAGAGGATGACGCGCACGTCGGGTTTGAGCTCCCGCATCACCCCAAGAACCTCGCCGCCGTCCATGCCGGGCAGGACCATGTCGAGCAGGACGCAGTCGATGGTCTCGGCTTGGCTGCGGAAGATCTCGATAGCCCGCTCGCCGTCGGGGGCGAGGATTACGTGGTAGCCGAGCTCCTCGAGGATGCGCTCGAGCAGGTCGCGGATGATCGCCTCGTCGTCGACAACGAGGATCATCTCGCGTCCTTTGACTAGGCCGGGGCTGCCGTCGGGCTTGGCCGGCCGGGGCGCGGGCGCCGCGGGCAGGTAGACATGGACCGTTGTGCCCTGGTCCGGCTCGCTCTCGATCGTCACGGCGCCGTGGTGGTTGCGCATGATGCCGTAGACGGCCGACAACCCGAGCCCGTGTCCGACGCCCTTGGTCGAGTAGAACGGCTCGAAGACCTTGGCGAGCGTCTTGGCGGCGATCCCCCGGCCGGTATCGCTCACGCTCAGGTGCGCATACGGGCCGGGGTCGAGGTGGGGCGGCCTGGCGGCTGCGTCGCGGTCGAACGATGCGTTCTCGGTCCGGATCGTGATCTGCCCGCCCGCCGGCATCGCCTCGACCGCGTTGGTGAACAGGTTCGTGATGACCTGGGCCATTTGGGTCGGGTCGGCGTCGACCCACCTGAGGCGCGAGGTGAGCCGGGTGGTGAGCTTGACCGCGCGCGGCATCGAGAGGCGCAGCATGCGTACCGAGTCGAGCACGACCTGGTTGAGGTTGATGCGGCGCAGCTCGTACTGGCCGCCGCGCGCGAAGGCGAGCAATTGCGCCGTGAGATCCTTGGCGTGCGTCGAGGCGGTCTCGATGTGGTCGGCGTAGCGGTAGCCGGCGCTTTTGGGGTCGAGCTTGGTCTTGAGCAGCGAGGCATAGCCCATCACGCCGCTGAGCAGGTTGTTGAAATCGTGCGCGATGCCGCCCGCGAGCAGGCCGAGGCTCTCGAGCTTCTTCGCGTCGGCGATCCGCTCCTCGAGCTGCCGGCGCTCGGTGATGTCGCGCAGGACCATCGAGTAGATGCGGCGGTCGGGAAACACCGGCGAGACCGCGACGCTGTAGATGCGCTGGTCGCCCGTCTCGTTCGGGCCGGCGCGGACATCAGTCCGAATGTCGAACATGTGGGGCACCGAGTCGTCGCCCGCCGCGCGGCGGCGGACGAAGTCGAGCAGCATCGGCAGCGAATCGGCGTGCACGAACTCGCTCCACGCCAGACCCCGGCACGCCTCCAGCGGCCGGCCCACCAAGCGGGCAAGCGCCCCGTTCACCTCGAGGATTCGGTCGCTCTGGAAGATAACGACCGCATCGCGTGAGTTCGCCATCAGCGCGCCGTACTTGCGCTCGGTCTCGCGCGTTTCGGTCACGTCTTCGCACATGACGAGCAGGCCGATCGGCACGTAGGCGTCGTCGCGCAGCAAGGTGGCCGTGAACTCGACGACGCGTACGCCGGCAAGGCCTTTGACCCGGCCCTCGAACACGCGGCGCTGCTCCTTGCCCGAGAGCACACGGGCGAGATCGTCCTGCATCGCCCTGGCGCGGGCAACGAGCTCCTCGATCCGCATCCCGGCGCGCGGATCGGCGCACTGGCACGCCCTGCAGGCCGGCTCGCTCATGAACGTGATGCGGCGCTCCAGATCGGTCGTGATGATGCCGATCGGGGCGTTTCGGATGATGTTCTCGAGGTAGCTGCGTTCGAACATGGTTCGTCGGGCCGCTCTCGCCGGTGCGTGTCTTGCCTTGCCGATAGCAACTCGTGTGCCACAGCCTGCGCTATCTCAGACGGGCCGCACGGCTCATCTGTTTCGGGCTTCCTCCCTTTGTGCAGCGTACGCCGTGCCCCGTCAACACTGCAACGCGGAGCGGTTCCACGTTGTTCTCACTTGCCCTCTGTGAGACCCAGGAGCTCGCTCGCGCCACGCGCCAGGAGCTCCGATGCGACGCTGGCTCCGAGTTCCTCAGCGTCGGCCTGCGGGCCGCTACGCTCGGCCTCGACGATCCGCGTCCCGTCGGGCGCCAACACCTTGGCGTGAAGGACAAGGGCGTCGCCGTTCACCTCGGCCAGGGCGGCGATCGGCACGCGGCACCCGCCGCCAAGGGCGCGGAGGCATGCCCGCTCGGCGGCGACGGCCCGGCGGGCGGCCGGGTCCTCGAGCGAGGCGGCCATCCGCGCGGCCTCCGCGTCTTCCTGCCGCACCTCGACAGCCAGCGCGCCTTGCCCGGGCGCGGGCAGCATCAGGTCGGTCGACAGCACCTCGGTGATCGCCTCGTCGAGGCCGAGCCGGCGGCACCCCGCGACGGCGACGACGATGGCGTCGTAGGCGACCGGGGAGGCGCTCGCGTCGGTGAGCTTGGCGATCCGCGTGTCGAGATTGCCCCGGATCGGCTCGATGCGCAGGTCGGGCCTGGAGGCGAGGAGTTGCGCCGCCCGACGCACGCTGCCGGTGCCGACAACGGCTCCGCGCGGCAGCTCGCGCAGGCGCGCGCCGTTTCGCGAGATCAGGGCATCGCGCGCGTCCTCGCGTTCGGCGATGGCGGCGATCGTCAGGCCGGGCGGGGTCTCGGTCGGCATGTCCTTGAGGCTGTGCACGGCGAGATCGGCGTCGCCGTTGAGCAACGCCTGCTCGATTTCCTTGACGAAGATGCCCGCGCCCTCGGCTTGGCGGCCGCCGTCCGAGTGGACGTCGCCTGCGGTCTTGACGACGCACGTGTCGAACGCATGCTGGGGGAATCGTCCACGCAGCTTGTCGACAACCCGGGCTGTTTGCGCCAGGGCGAGCCTGCTGCCGCGTGTGGCGACTCTGAAGGTGCGGGCTGCCATTCGCTCGGTGCGACGCGTTCCTTGACTTAGGCCGTTTCGGGGCCGATAATACAGGGTGCGTGGCCTGCCGCTCGTCTGCCTGGGGCGATGATGGCAGGCCATTGTCTCGGAGACAAGTGCTTCCGGGCCGCGCCGGCGGCTTGGACAGCGATGGACGCGATGGACGCACCGATCTGGAAGTACAAGGATTACGTCGAGCGCACGGGGCATCCGTCCGTGCTGGTGCGGCGCTGGGCCGCCGAGCGGCTCGTGGACCTCTACGAGCGTCGCGCCGGGAAGGCGGTGTGCGAGCTCGCGCACGATGACGACGTGTACGTCGCCACGACGGCCATCGACTTCATTGCGACGCATTCCCTGGCGAACTGGGCGTTCCCGCTGCTGGCGAAGTTCCGCGAGTCCGAGGGCGTGATCGCCGGCAGTTGTGCCGTGGCGCTCGCGCGGCTCGGCTTCGACGAGGCGGTCCCGTTCTTCGCCGAGAAGTTCGACAACATCGGCAACCTCGAGGTGGACGAGCTGGTCGGCATCCTGCGCGCGCTCGATCTGATCCCGACGCTCGAGGCGAGCCGGCTCGTGCTGCGGATCGCCCACCTGTTCGAGGAGAGCACGAACGGCACCTTCGGGGCGATCCTCGTGCGCTCGATGCTCGTGCGCAACAAGCGCGACCTGCTCGAGTGGGCCGTCAACT
>CAYUZG010000217.1:0-4243 GCA_964449605.1 uncultured Verrucomicrobiota bacterium
GAGTTCCGCGCGCTGTGGGTCGACTGCGAGGGGCAGAACCGGACGCTGTGGTCGAGGGCGACGATGGTCGCAATGCTCGACGACGCGAAGCGGATCGGCTGCACGGACGTGTTCGTCCAGGTCTACCGCGGCAACCGGTCGTGGTTCGACTCGAAGCTGGCCGACACGACGCCGTGGCGCGAGATCAAAGAGGCTGAGGGGGTTGACTGCCTTCAGTTCCTCGTCGACGAGGCGCACAAGCGCAACCTCAAGCTCCACGCCTGGTTCAACGTCTTCCGGATCACGCGCAACACCGAGGCGCCGATGCTCAAGAAGCTCGGCCGCGAAATCGCCATCATGGACAACCACGGCCGGTCGGTGCTCGACTACGCCGACTTCCGCGTCCCGAACCCCGCCGGCCGCTACTACGAGCTGAGCGACGAAACCCTCATGCTCGACCCCGGCAACCTCGACGTGCACGCATACCAGCTCGCCGTGATTCGGGAGGTACTGAAGAAGTACCCCGGCGTCGACGGCGTCCACCTCGACTTCCTCCGCTACCCCAGCGTGTTGCCGTTCCCGCCGGGGTCGCGCTTCAGCGGTATCCTCGACTTCGGCTACAACCCGGGGACAATCGAGCGCTTCCGCAAAGAGACCGGCCTCAACCCGCGCACGATGGAGCGCAACCGCGCCAACTGCCAGAAGTGGGACGACTTCCGCCGCGAGAACATCACCCGCTTCATCCGTTCCGTGCGCGCGCTGATCGAGGACTCGGGCCAACCGAAAAAACTCTCGGCTGCCGTCGTCGCCTTCGCCGACCGCGCCTACCTGAGCTTTTTCCAGGACTGGCGCGCCTGGTGCGCCGACGGGCTCGTCGACTTCGTCGTTACAATGAACTACACCGACGACCGCCGGCTCGCCCGCTACTGCTCACGCGCCGCGGCCACCGTCGAGGGCACCGCGCCCGCGTACGTCGGCCTCCAGGCGTTCATCGAGCCGCTCGACGCCGAGGCCATCCTCGCCCAGATCGCCGACGCCCAGGACGCCGGCGCCCGGGGCTTCTGCCTCTTCAGCTACGACACCATCCGCCTCAACTGCCCGGAGCTCTTCGACAAGCTGGAAATTAGGGACAGGCACTAATTTCGGCCGAAACTAGTATCGTGTCCCGCAAATACCTTCGCATAGTCCTCGGGCTCCTTGCACAACACGATGCGCCGCTGGTGTGCGCAGCCCGTTTCAACGGGCTTTCGGTTTTCCTGGTAGGCCAGCCCTTGAGGGCTGGTCCACTTCGTTCCCTTCACGGGCCCAAGCCCGTTTTAACGGGCTTCTACAGGATGGCTTAAGCCGAGGAGACAAGGACGTTGAAACGCCCTTTCTGAGATTGTGCGTCGCGTCCGTGCACCAGCCCTAAAGGACTGGCCTGTGAGGAACCGGACGTTGAAACGCCCGGACTGCGCGTGCGCAGGCGTCGGCCTGTATTCGTCCACCCGGCGCAGCCAAAACGGCCACCGCGCGGACCTGTGCTCGTGCCAGGTACTTGTGGGACGCGATACTAGTGCCTGTCCCTGATTTTCGCCGTAAAGCGCCGCCGCGCCTCGCCGATCACACAACTATAGGATACGTGTACCTGCGCTCTGCCGCCCGCACCGACCCTCGAACGGAGGCGCGATCATGAGTCGCACACTCGCCATACTGCTTGCCCTTCTCATCATCGGCCTGACGAGCCTCGCGCTCAGCGACGAGGCAACTGAGCCCGTCCTGCTGCGCTACCGGTTCCAGCCGGGCGACGTGCAGTGCTACGAGGCGGAGGCCACGTTCAACATGACCGTCAGCGGCGCCCAGGGCGGCCAGCAGCAGAGCGTGTCAACGGTGATCTCGATGCGCCTGCCATTCAGCATGCGCTGCACCGAACTGGCCGACGACGGCACGATGATGGCCGAGATCCGCTTCCACGGCCTGCACATGCAGATGAAGATGCAGCAGGCCGGCCAGAACATGACGATGACGGCCGACGAGGCCGGCGTCCGGGTGGTCCAGAACGGCACCGTCGTGATGGACGGCGCATGGGGCTCGCCCGAGCTGAGCCAGATCCCCGATATGCGCGCGCTGTTCGAGATCGCGCTCGGCGCCCGGTTCACCGACCGCGGCGAGCTGGTCGAGATCACGAACCTCGACGAGCTGCCGCAGGAGTTCCAGGGCTTCGACCTCACCCAAGCTCTCGACAACCAGGTCGTCTACCCCGAGCATCCGGTCGCACCGGGCGACTCCTGGGTGCACGATCTCTCGCAGAACATGATGAACGCCACGCTCCCCAGCGGCCGGGTCAACATGGTCGGCCAGGCCAGGTACACGGTCCTCGAGCAGACGACGTATCGCAACCGCCCGTGTCTCAAGCTGGCGATCGAGGCCGATCTCGACGTCCCCGATGCGAGCGAGGGGATGCGACTCGATCAGACGTTCCAGGGCACTGCGTACATCGATCTCGCCACCGGCGTGCCGCTCAACACGCATATCAACATCGAACAGGATCTGGCCGGGTCATTCGAAGGCACCGAGTTCTCGATCACGGGCCGAGGCACGGTGATCCTGAGCTACATCGGCGGCAAGAGGAAGTACGCCGAGCTCGCCCGCGCAGCCAACGACGAGGCCGCCGGCGTGCTCCGCGAGCTTCACATCCCGATGGTGACCGAGACCAGCGTCACCATCAACGGGAAGAACTACGCCAAGGGTGATGGCGTCACCTTCGCCGGGGACACCTATACAGTCGTCGCCTTCAAGACAACGGCCCTCAAGCTGCACCGCCGGACCGACTCGGCCGTCTACCAGCTCGGCCTCGGCAGCGGCGGACGCGTCCTCTACGTCAAGTTCCTGGGCTACGCCGACTAACACCACTCAGCGTGCGCAAGCCGCAGGCGCCGGAGGGACGCCGCAAGCGCGCGCGTTCCTGACGTGCGGGCGGCTTGGCCGGGGCGAGTACCGAACCAGCGAACGACCAGCGGGTTACTTTCCGCCGCCTCAACCTCTTACTCGGGCGCAGCCACGCGCCGACATGTCGCATCGCAGTGAGCATCGGTGGCGTGAATTGCATAGAGAAGTTGCCGATAGCGACAGCGTCGGGGGCTAACGGCCCCTGTTGGTGGTCACAGGGGTATAGCCGCATCGTCCATAACGCGCTCTTTTCTGTGCAAAATCCCTTGACTTCCAGCGCCTCTTATGGCATGATACACGCGTCTAAGGGGGCTACCTCTTCACCTGGGTTATGTTGAGGACCAGCAGGTTCTGTTTGTCTTACATCTCAACTAAGCCGTATTTGACCTAACCAAACCAAAGTAAGGGGGATTTGTTACTATGAGGAAACTCATTCTTATCGCTGCGATGCTTGCGCTTCCGGCGATGGCCTTCGCAACCGACATCACGTCGAACCAGGTCGTCGTCCACCATGACTGGGAGCAGGTTGATGGCTGGCTGCTCACATCGACGTCCGGCCTGACTGTCCAGCAGCAGAGCGCCGCTGGCATGAACGTCGACGGCCATCTGTATGGCGGTAACGGTGCCAATCCGATCATCATGGACCCGACGGGTGCCGGCCGTGGCCAAGTTTGTGCCTGGCAGAACCTTGAAGAGGGCACCAGGTACAAGCTGTTCATCGACCGGATGGATGGCGGCGCCTATAAGGGCGATTACAGCCAGTACCCGTACACCCACAGTGCTGGCGGGATCACCACCGTGTCGGCTGACATGTACCTCGTGTCCGACCCGAACCCGTTCGACCCAGGGCACTTCACGAACGTCGTCTGGGACGGCGCGCAGCCCACGAGCAACTACTACATGGACGGCGCGATCATCTCGGGCAGTGAACAGTTCCTTGGTTTTAAGGCAGCAGACCCGTGGTTGTGGCCGGACCAGTACACGCAGCCGGGCTTCGACTACTACGCCGACGGCCCGCTGATCCTTGACGCGTGGTTCAACGTGACGATGGTGATCGACTTCACCAACTTCACGTCGGATCTGTATGTCAACGGTTCATACGCGTGCCCCATCGACTTTGACTGGCCCGAGGACAACGGGATCTGGTGGGCGTACGATGTGTTTAACCAGTTCGGCGGCGGCTTAGACGACGGCGTCTACATGCTGCTTGACGAGGTGGACTGGAGGTATGAGATTCCGGAGCCCAGCATCCTCGCCATCGGCGGCATTGGCCTCCTGGCCCTGCTTCGCCGGAAGAAGAAGTAACATCGCAGCAAGACCCAGGGTTACTGGGTTT
>CAYUZG010000218.1:0-4217 GCA_964449605.1 uncultured Verrucomicrobiota bacterium
CGGTGACGTTGCACGTCTCGTGGCTGTCGAGCGGGTCCTTGCCGCGCAGGTTCTCGGTCGAGCTGCAGACGCCGTCGATGAGCATGCTGTGTTTGTCGACCTTGCGGTACGCGTTCACCGTCGCGTCGAGCAGGCGCTTGCGGCCCGTGTACAGGTAGAGCATGAGGCTGCTCTTGGTCATCTCGTTGAACATGACGCCGTGCACGGTCGGGCGCTTGGCCGACAGCATGTTTGCGACCGTCGTGTCAAACTCGGGGTGAAGGCGGTTGAACTCGTCGTGGGCGCTGAGCGCGTGCTCGAGCAGGCGCTTGTCGCCCGTGTGCGCGTACGTCCACAGGATCGTCTCGACGTTGACCACGTCGAGATAGCACGAGTGCGGTGCCGCGCCGGTCAGGTAGTGCTTTCGGAGCGCGGCGACGATCCGGCGGTCGCCGGTGACCGAGTAGTCGGCCATCATCGCGCGGAACAGGACGGCGTAGGGCCAGCGGCTCTGCTTGATCGGCTCGCGCATGAACGGCGGACCGAGGTGGCCGTCGCGCGCCGGGTGCGCGAGGACGTAGTCGAGGTGTTTGCGGGCTTTGCTGACCAGGAACTCGTCGCGGAGCAGGTGACCCGTGCGGATCATGCCGTCGATCCAGTAGGCCGTCTGCTCGTACGGCCACCAGGGCTCGCCGTGGCGGTGCTTGACTGTCGGTGACGTCCAGCCTTTCGTGTTGAACGGGAAGCCGGCCTCGTCGAGGTGGCCCGTCAAGCCGTCGCGCTGCTTCTCGAGAAAGCGGCGCAGCCAGCCCTCGGGCTCGATGGCGCTCAACGGGAGCTCCTGGAACTTGCCGTACGTCCGAACCACAGCGCCTCCTCCCCCACTCGAATGCACGCGGCCCTTCGCCGCACGAAGCATCGTCGCAACGGCCCACATGCTCGCCGAGCGCCGTGCGGCTGTCCAGATGATTCAGACGCCGCGCGTGGGGGCTCTCGTGTCCGCTCGACCGCGTGTGGACAAGAAAACGACGCCCCCGGCAAGCCAGGGGCGTCGAGGATGTCTCGCCTGTGCCGTCAGCGACTAACTTCGCCGTCGAAGCACAAGCCCAAGAAGACCCGCTGCGGCAAGCAGCATGGTTGCCGGCTCGGGAATGGGCGTAACGCCCACGCGCAGGCCCTTCCGAGCGACGTCGTCGAAGATCGTCCACGCCGACCAGTCATTGACACCGATGCCGTCAAGACCCAAGTCGCCCTTGTTGTTCACGTACCAGTAACCAAGGCCCCCCACCTCATCCGGGCCGTCGGCAATGAGCCAGTACTGGACGCCCGCCGTGATCGTAGGGCCACCGAGGCCCGAAAGGTGCAGGACGTCGCCGAACGAGCTGCCCAAAACGCCCATGAACGTCTCCTGCCACAGGATGCCTCCCGGCTCGCTGCCGCCGTCGGAACACAATGACAGGGTGAGCTCGTTCGGACCTGGGTCCCTCCACATCGCTGCCCACAGCTCGTCGAGCTCGCCGGTACCCGTCGGTGTGAAGGTCGTGACCGCCGATTGGTTAAAGCTGCTCGACGTCGTGGCGAACCAGCCACCAACATTGTCGTACGTGTCGTCGGGACCCAAGTTGTCGAACACGATCGTGCTGGCGGTCGCGGCTCCGGCTGTGAGGACAAGCACGAGAGCTGCCACCGCACTCAAGAGTTTCACCATGACGCAAAACCCCTCCTGATGTGAAAACACAACAAAACACGTAATTGCGCGAGGGAGAGAAGCTGAGTCACACCCCCGATACCCCATAATCACGAGAAGAATACCAGAACGGCGCTCGGATGTCAAGCAACTTCTTGCGGGAGAAGGAGATGAGCTACGCGAAAGCCTCCTTCTTGACTGTCACGCACCAGAAGCGCTCGCCCGAGGGTCAGGCGTGCTTGAGATGCTTCAGCGGCTCGAGGAGGACGCTCAGGCAGATGATGCCCCAGGGAACGGCTTCGCGGTGGTTGAGGCAGCCGGCGAGGGAGACCGACGCGCCGAGCGTGGCGTAGACGTAGGCGTCCTGCTTGCTCAGGCCGAAAACGCGGGTGAGCAGCTCGGTCATATCCTTGACGGCAAGCTGGAGGCTCGCAAACAGGTCGCCGCGGCACGCGAGCGTGATGAGCCGCTCCGGCGTCTCGACGAGCGGGCGCGCGGAGCGGTACGTGCGGTCGACGTTGATCGTGACGGTCACGTCGGCGGCCGTTTCGCCGCCCTCGCCGTAGAGCTCGCCGTCGCCCTGGAAGGCGTGGACGTCGCCGAGCACGAGCAGGCCGCCGTCGTGCTGGACGGGCAGGTAGAGCGTGTTGCCGGGCCGAACCTCGACGAAGTCCATGTTGCCGCCGTGGTCGTAGTACTCGGCCTCGGCCGAAGCGGGCGTCGCGTAGATATCGCCGATCATGGGCGCGAGCGGGATCTTGAGGCCGCCGGGCAGCCGGCATGAGCCGTCCTCGACGGGGAACACCATCGGTTCCTGCATGTACTCGCCCGTGTCGCGGTCGTAGAGGGGGCCCCAGCCGTGCGCGTGCGGCAGGCCGACGACGTCGATCGCCTCGATGTGGACGGCCAGCATGTCGCCGCGCGCGGCGCCGTTGACGTAGATCGGGCCGGTCTCGCGGCGTTCTTGGTATGAGCTCGAGCCATGGGCGCGGAGGTCGGCCTCGGAGCGGACGATGGGCGTCATGTGGTTGATCGTCTCGACGAGGATCGTCTCGCCCGGCTCGACGGTCATCGCCGGCTCGTAGACACGGTTCCGCTGAGCGATCGGCACGAGGTGATCGCGCGTCAGTCGTTTCATATCCCTGCCTTTCGGAAGAAAGGAATGGAGCCACAGATCTCACAGATGAACACGGATTCTGTGCTGCGGCGACGCAGTCGCCGCAGCCGATCAGTGCCAATCAGTGCAATCTGTGGCTGTTGCTGCTGCTTCAGGACTTTGTCTTCAGCTCGATGGCGCTGACGGACGCGGGCGGGAACGTCCACGTCGCGTTCTTCGGCAGCTTGTGCTCGGTCGGCGCGAACCGCTCCGGCACGCCCTCCCAGATCTCCAGCATCGGGTCCTCGGCGATCTGCCAGACGGTGCCCGATTCGACCGCGAGCCCGTCGACGCCGAGCTTGACCGTCACCGGCTTCGTCCGGTTCGTGTTGACGACGTGGACGTAGACCGTGTTGCCTTTGCGGCTGGCGATCGTGTCGAGCCCGTCGGGGGCCTTGACCGGGCACAGCCTGTCGCCGATGTGGCGGCGGTAGAGCGACATGACGCGCGCGACGGGCATCATGTACGACTTCGACCCGCCCGGCCAGTAGGCGACCGGGATCATGATCGCGTTCACGCTCCAGCGCGTGCCGCAGAAGTCGGCCATCGTGGCGATCTTGAGGATGTCGCCGTTGCGGATCTGCACGTTGAGGACGCGCGCGTCGGCCACGCCCACGCCCCACGAGCAGAGCATGTCGCCGCGATGCCGGCCCCAGCCGGCGAAATGGCCCTCGGTCATCGCCAGCTTCACGTCGGCGCCGGCGACCTCCTTGCGCATCTGGGCAAGCCGCTTCTCGAGCAGCTCGTACATGCTCATCTGCGACTTCCACGTCTTCGCCGGGTCCTTGCGGTACTCGTCCTGGCCGAACTCGGGGTACCGCTCCGGCGACGGGTGGCCCCAGTGGTGGTGGAAGGCGACGTACTGGATCTCGTCGCCGGCGACCTCGAGCAGCTTCTCGGCCCAGCCCGACTCGCGGCCCGAGTCGCCCCAGCCGATCAGCTCGATCGTCGGGTCCGCCTTGCGCATCGCTTTAGAGAACGCGAGCGTGCGCTTCGCCGACGTCTCGGCGTCGAACTTGACGCGCGCGTACGACGTCTCGTTGCCGATCTGCCACAGCTTGACGTTGAACGGCTCGGCGGCGCCGTTGGCGATCCGCTCGGCGTTGTTCGGGTTGTTGCAGTAAGCGACCCACTCGGCCGCTTCCTCCGGCCCGGCGAGGCGGTCGCGGCCCATCCAGTCCTTGTACCAGCCCGTGCGGCCGTCGCACTCGAAGTTGACGGCGATCAGCGGGTCGGCGCCCGTCTGGCGGCAGAAGTCGATGAACTCGTGCGTGCCGACCTGGTTGGTCTCCATGCCGTTCCAGCACATGTTGTGCATCGGCACCCGTTTGTCGCGCGGGCCGACGCCCTCGCGCCAGCGGTAGTACGACGTCAAGCACCCGCCCGGCCAGCGCA
>CAYUZG010000219.1:0-4212 GCA_964449605.1 uncultured Verrucomicrobiota bacterium
TACGGTTTCTCGACGAAGCCGGCGGCGCCCTGCTCGCACATGTCCTCGGCGACGGCCTTCTGGTGCTCGAAGCCGCTGGTAAGGAGCACCTTCACGTCGGGCTGGATGCGCTTGAGGTCGTCGTACGCCTCGCGGCCGCCTTTGCGCGGCATGAGCATGTCGAGGATGATCAGGTCGACGTTCTTCCTGTGCTCCTCGTAGATGCGGACGGCTTCCTCGCCGTCGCCGGCCGTCAGCACGAGGTAGCCCAGGTGCTTGAGCATGTCGGACACTGTGTCGAGCAGCGCCTTCTCGTCGTCGACGAGCAGGATCGTCTGCGGGCCCGTGCGAGCGGCTTCTTCCGACGGCCGCTCTTCCGCGCCGGAGGCGACCAGCGGCAGGTAGAGGGTGGCCGTGGTGCCCTCGCCGGGCGTGCCGGTGAGCTCGATCCAACCGCCGTTGCGGCGCATGATGCCGTAGGCAACGGCCAGGCCGAGGCCGGCCCAGCGCTCCTGCTTGGAGGTGCTGAACGGCTCGAAGAGCGAAAGCGAGTCCTCGGGCAGCACGCCCGGCCCGCTATCGGTCACCGTGACCACGCCGTACCATCCCTGCCTGAGACTCGGCCGCTCGACGCAGAGCCCGGGATCGGCAAAGAGCGCCTCGGTGGAGATCACGACGTGTCCGCCCTCGGGCATCGCCTCGGCCGCGTTGCGGACCGCCTCGGTCACCACCTGCTCGAGCTGCGCGGGGTCAGCCATCACGTCGATCGCCTCGTCGGCCGGCGCGCACTCGATCGTGATGGCCGAAGGCAGTTCGGACCGCAGTGCTTCGGCGGCGCGTTCCACGACGGCGCCCAGCTCGAACGGCCTCGGTTTCGGCGCCCCGCCGCGGCCGAAATCAAGCAGCCGCTTCAGGACCGTCGCGCACCGCTCGACGCCTTCCTCGATCCGGCCGGCGTGTTCCTGCTCGGTGCTGCCGTCGGAGCTCTGCGCGTGGAGCAGTGACGCGTACCCCAGGATCGTCCCGAGCAAGCTGTTGAGGCCATGCGCGAGCTTGGCCGAGAATTTCTGGAGCATGTGCATGGCCGCGAACCACCGCTGGCGCTCCTCGTACTGCCTCTGAACCGTCTGGTCCTCGCCGAACGCCATGAGCCCGACGAGGTCGTCGCCATCGCTCAGGCAGCTTGCGTGCCAGACGACCGTCTTCGCCACGCCGGCCTGTGTGACAAGCTGCGTCTCGCACCGGAACCCGCTGCCACCACAGATGTGGAAGTTGTCAGCCAGCATGTGGATGGTGTTCCCTTCGCCGGGCGGGAAGGCTTTGTCCAACGTCAAGCCGACGATGTCCTCTTTCGCGTACCCGGTGACGACCTCCGCCTTGCGGTTGAAAACCGTCACGCGCGCCTCGCGGTCGAAACCAACAACCATCAGGTTGGCCCGCTCGATGAAGTCGTGCATGAAGCGCTGCTCCTTCAGCACTTCCCGCTCGAGCTCATGCAGACGGTCCTCAAGTCGCTCCAAGTCGCTGCTCGTCATAATCGCTGCCCAACCTCTCAGATGCTGCTCAACATGCCACGTGGCAGCCGTGCTCGCGCCGCAGTGGTGCGCGCAGTCTGTTCCCCACGAGTAGGCCGCGCGCCTTGGGCAATGCGCCCCTCCCGCAAACGGAGTCCAGCTCTCCTCAATCTCAACTGCTCTAAGCTTCGGCACGAACGCCCAGGTGGTTGACCGATTTCGACACTGGGCGTTGCCAGGCCCCCCTGGGCCGCGCGACCGGCCTGGCCTGGGGTGTGCGAGGCGAGCTTGGCGCGTCGGCGAATCCGTCGTTCCTGTAGTAAAACACTTGCTTAGCTACATTTTTGGTGCTATACTAAATGCTCAGGAGCCGACTCAGGATTCTATCGAGGGGTCTGCGCCAGGCGCCGCGTTCGGCCTAGCCGCTCGCGGCACGGGGGGTGCAGAGGAGGCAACGGGTTCGCTATGAGTAGGTTCGGGCAATACCTGACA
Source organism: uncultured Verrucomicrobiota bacterium (assembly GCA_964449605.1). Lineage (GTDB taxonomy): Bacteria > Auribacterota > JABMQX01 > JAFGEW01 > JAFGEW01 > CAYUZG01. The sequence goes on from CAYUZG010000219.1 coordinate 1,986, forward strand.
CAGAAGCTCAAGGAGCATGGCATCACACAGAGCCAGCTCTCGTACCGATCCGGCATCTCGGACGCGCACATCAGCCGGCTGTCCAAAGAGGAACGCGGCCTGCCGAAGATCGACACCCTGGTCAAGATCGCCAAGGCGCTCAAGATCTCGCTTCGGCACATGCTGCGTGACCTCGGCTACCTCGAGCCCGATGTGGGCGAGCTGCCGGACAACCTCCAGACGTTCCTGGACTCGGCCGGCTGCCCGGGGGATATCACGATCGACGAGGTCGAGGCGCTCGCATCCCACTCCAACTACGAGGGGGCCGAAGCGTCGCCGGACGGCTACGCCAAGGTGCTCAAGGAGATTCGCCAGAGGCCGGCCTCACGCATCCATCGGGCGCTCGACGGCCGGTCGGCACGCCTCCAGGAAGCCGTCGCCAGGATGGTCGAGGCCTACGTCAAGGCGTTCGGCGACAGCCTGGAATCCGATTCGTAGCCAGCTCCTCAGACACACACCGTGTGGGAACGCAGCCGTGTACGGATTCGAGGAGCGAGACGAGATTGTCGAACGGACCGTCGACCGCCTGCTCGCCGCCGCCGGTATCGAAGCCCCGCCCGTCGACCCCGGTCGAATCGCCCGCGCGCTCAGGATCAACGTCCTCGACCGCGACCTTCCCATGCGGCGAGGCCAGAGCTACACCTACCGGGGGATGAAGTGCGTCGACGTCGGCAAGGCGCCGCGCTCGGAGCGGCGCAACTTCGCGTTGGCGCACGAGATCCTGGAGCTCGAGCTACCGATCCTGGACAAGCGCGACCGGCACGAGGCGGCCATTCGCGGCGCAGCAGCCCTCCTGTGTCCCTCCCGGTTCTTCAGGGACGCCTCCAAAGCCGAGCCGCTCGATCTGGTGGGCCTCAAGGCAGCGTTCTCGACCGCGTCACACGAGGTGATCGCGCTCAGATCGCTCGATTTCGCTGGGGCGATCATCAGCGTGTTCGACAACGGACGCCTGGTCAACCGTCAGACGAGCTATCCTTTTGGCGTCCAACCTGTTGCACCTGAAGAACGCACGGTCCTCAAGGCCGTCATGAGCTCAGGCACGGTGGAACATGCCGGCTGGGAGGGCGCGTCGGCAACGGGGTACCCGGTCTTCGAAAACGCCTTCCGGCGAGTCATTCTCCGCACCGTCCTGGACGCGGCGACCTGATCGGCTGCAGCCACGCCCGTGACATGCTCAAACCCCAGTCCTCATCCATTGCCTTAGGTCTTACGTCAGTGGTGTCACACTACCAGAAAGCAGCTTACGCCTATGTACTTACAGCCCTACAGGAGTATTTACAAACGCTCTAGTATCGCGTCCCGTAAACACCTGGCATGAGTCTGCGTCCGCGTGGTGATGTTTCCGACCACGCCAGCTCGCCCACCACGGGCTGATACGACCAGAGCGCCCGCACGCGCAGCCCTGGGCGTTTCAACGCCCAGCTCCTGATAGGCCAGTCCTTCAGGGCTGGTGCACGGGCGCGGCGGACGATCCAGAAGGGCGTTTCAACGTCCTTGCCTCGTAGGCTTAAGCCATTCTGCAGAAGCCCGTTGAAACGGGCTCGCTCCAGGGACGCGCACAGAGTCAACCAGCCCTCAAGGGCTGGCCTAGCCGGACAATCGCAAGCCCGTTGAAACGGGCTCCGCACATCGGCGGCGAGTCCTATTGCGGGAGAAGCCCGCCGACTATGCGAAGGTATTCGCGGGACGCGATACTAGCTGCGCGTTCTCGCGCGCTATGTCGTGGCGTGGGCGGTGAGGGCGGCACGGACACGGGCGAGGACTTCGCGATAGATGTCGCGGGGGCCGATCTGGGCCTCCGAAGCTGAGTCAGGAAGGTCACCGGCCGGCTCAGCATCCGGGGGTGGGTGCCCGTTCGTGGGCGACAGGACGACGACGCGCGGAACCCGAAGCCTCATCCCCAGAAGCCCCTCGAGGCGTTTTGCAAGGTCTTGCATCATGAGACCGAGGTGGCGCTTGGAGGGCCTGACACGGAGAATCCTGGGTCGGAGCAGGAGGAGGAACACGGCTTCCTGGAGTGGTGACGAGAAGCCTTTTTCGGGTTTGGCCTCCTCGTGTTCGAGGGCCTCGATCATGGCCGAGAGCGTGCCGTTTCGGCGCACGGTCAGGGCCGAGACGATCACGCGCGTCAGCCGGACCAGCTCGGAGCTCGCCTCGACCGACATCACGGCGACGCCGGCCGGCGTCT
>CAYUZG010000220.1:0-4210 GCA_964449605.1 uncultured Verrucomicrobiota bacterium
TGCGCGGCTACCGTAGCCCCTTCGTGCCCGGCTTCGACTGCCACGGCCAGCCGATCGAGCACGCGCTCTTCAAGGAGATGGGCAAGACGAAGCACGACGTGGGCCGCGTCGAGTTTCAGCGGCTGGCGCGCGAGTTCGCCCAGAAGTGGATCGATGTCCAGACAGAGGAGTTTGAACGGCTCGGCGTCCTCGGCACCTGGGAGAAGCCGTACGTGACGATGGACCCGGCCATCGAGGCGGGCGACATCGAGCACTTCGGCCGGCTCTACCTCGACGGCTACATCTACCACGGCCTCAAGCCCACCCACTGGTGCAGCACGTGCGAGACGGTCCTCGCCGAGGCCGAGGTCGAGTACGGCGAGAAGACTTCCGCGTCGATCTACGTCAAGTTCAAGGCCGGACCCAAGCTCGCCGAGCTCTTCGGCGTCCCAGAAGCCGACGTCGTGATCTGGACCACGACGCCCTGGACGCTGCCGGCGAACCTGGCGCTCGCGGTCGGCGAAGGGCTCGATTACGCGGCCGTTCGGGTCAACGGGCAGACGCTCATCTTGGCCGAGGGCACGCTCCTGCGCGTGCAGGCCGAACTCGGGTGGGAGAAGCCCGAGATCGTCAGTCGCGCCAAAGGGGCGGCGATGCAAGGCCTCACGGCCCAACATCCCTTCTACGACCGCGACTCGCGCGTCATCCTCGGCAGCGAGTTCGTCACGCTCGACGCCGGCTCGGGCATCATCCATACGGCCCCGGGCCACGGCCACGAGGACTTCATCATGGGCCAGCGCAACAAGCTCGACGTGCTCTCGCCCGTCGACGAGCAGGGGCGCTTTGTGGCCGACCTGCCGCTCTTCGGCGGCCAGTCGGTCTGGGAAGCGAACGCACGGATCATCAAGCACCTCGAGGCCGAGGGCCGCTTGCTCGGCTCGAGCGAGTACGCGCACTCATACCCGCACTGCTGGCGATGCAAGAAGCCGGTGATCTTCCGGGCCACGCCGCAGTGGTTCCTCAACGTAGACCACCACGACCTGCGAGCCCGTGCGCTCGAGGCGATCAACCAGGTGGAGTGGATACCCGGCCACAGCATCAGGCGGATCGGCTCGATGCTCGAGGGCCGGCCCGACTGGTGCCTGAGCCGCCAGCGGCACTGGGGTGTGCCCATACCGATCTTCTACGACACCCGCACCGGCGAGCACGTCCTGACACGCGAGATCCTTGACCATCTCGTCGCCCTCGTCCGCGAGCACGGCGTTGGGGTGTGGAGCCAGCGCGAGCCGAAGGACTTGGTCCCGCCGAACGCGAAGCTGCCCAACGGCTGCCGCCCGGAAGACCTGCGCAAGGAGGAGGACATCCTCGACGTGTGGCTGGACTCGGGCCTGACGCACCAGACCGTCATGGCCCAGCGGCCCGAGCTGAAGTTCCCCTGCGAGCTCTACCTCGAAGGCAGTGACCAGCACCGCGCCTGGTTCCAGTATTCGCTGCTGACCAGCATCGCCCTGACCGGCCAGGCGCCGTTCCGAACCGTTCTGACGCACGGCTGGACGCTCGACGAGCAGGGCGAGAAAGAGTCGAAGTCGAAGGGCAACATCACCTCGCCCGTCGAGGTGATGAAGACGCTTGGGGCCGACATCATCCGGCTCTGGGTCGCCAGCATCGACTACACCAACGACATGATGGTCGGGCCTCACGTCATCGAGCAGACGGCCGAATCATATAGGAAAATCCGCAACACGCTGCGCTTCCTGCTGGGCAACCTGCACGACTTCGACCCGGCCGCGCACGCGGTGGCGCTCGACGATCTGTGCGAGATCGACCGCTGGGCGCTCGCCAAGCTTCAGGAGCTGCTCGAGGACGTGACGGCCGCCTACGACCGCTTCGAGTTCCACCGGGTGTTCCGGCGCGTCTACACCTTCTGCGTCATCGAGCTGAGCGCGTTTTACCTCGACGTGCTCAAGGACCGGCTCTACGTCTCGGCGCCCGGCTCGCCCGAACGGCGCTCGGCGCAGACGGCGCTGCGGCACGTGGCCGAGACGCTCATCACGATGCTCGCGCCCGTACTCGCGTTCACGGCCGAGGAGGCCTGGGCGACCCTGAAGCCGGACGCCGGCCCCGCCAGCCCTGGGGCGGGCGAACCCGCCAGCCTTGGGGCGGGCAGCATCCACCTCCAGCCGTGGCCCGAGGGGAACCCGGCGTGGCGGGACGCCGTTCTTGAAGCGAAGTGGGACCGCTTCGATGCGCTGCGGCCGGCCGTGATGAAACAGCTCGAGGCACTTCGCGCCGAGAAGGTCATCGGCAACTCGCTCGAGGCCGACGTTGAGCTCATCACCACCGATGACGAGCTCGCCGCCTTCCTCGAAGGGTTCGAGGACCTGGCGTCCTTGTGTATTGTCTCGAAACTGACCGTAACCCGGTCCGAGCCCGACGACGCCGCCTCGCTCGGCGAACCGGCGCAGGAAGGGCTCTGGGTGCGTGTCACGAGGACCAGCGGCGTCAAGTGCCGCCGCTGCTGGAAATACGTTGATGCCCTCAGCGGTTCGGAGCAGCATCCCGAGGTGTGCACGCGCTGCCTCGCGGTGCTCGAGAAGCTCGAACCGTAACCGGCTGTTCCAAAGGAACAGCTTAGGCGACGCCTGGGCGTCGCCCGGCATCGGTAACCGGCTGTTCCAGACGAACAGCTCAGGCGACGACTCGGCGTCGTCCGGAGGCGAACCGGCAATGGACAAGAGAACGCGTGAGAAGTACCGCAAGATCCTGCTCGAACAGAAAGAGAAGCTCCTGAACCAGATCAACAGCCTGTCGCAGGAGACGTTCAACAGCTCGCAACGCGACTCCTCCGGCGATCTCTCCGGCTACTCGATGCACATGGCTGACGTGGGCACCGACAGCTTCGAGCGCGAGCTCGCCCTCGGCCTGGTCTCGAACGAGCAGCAAGTGCTCTACCGGATAGAAGAAGCGCTCAAGCACATCGACGAAGGCACCTACGGCAAGTGCGACGTCTGCGGCCAGCCGATCAAGGACGCCCGGCTCAAGGCGCTGCCGTTCGCCACGATGTGCATCAGTTGTAAAGAGAAGGAAGAGGGTTCCGGCGGGCGGTAGTCGCCTGTTCCTCCAGAACAGCCTCGAGCGCCCACCGAACCCCTGAAGGGACCCGTGCCTGAACCTGCCGAGAAGATGAGGGCTGCCCGCCTGAACCGCATCCTGCTCATGGCGGTCGTCACAGTCGCCGTGATCGGCCTCGACCAGGTCACGAAGCTGGCCGCCTTCGAGCTCGACGGGAGCCGGTCGCTGCTGCGCGGCCTGATCGTGCTGAACCGCAACGAGAACACAGGCGCCGCCTTCGGCATCCTGCGCAACGTGCCGGGCAGCGCTATCATTCTGACCGTGACGACGCTCGCCACCATCGTGCTGCTCGCCGTTCTGTTCCGCAAGCTGATCCGCACCCACCTGGTGACCGGCTGCATCGCCCTCAGCCTCATCTACGGTGGCGCCCTCGGCAACCTGGTCGATCGCGTCGCGCTCGGCAAGGTGCGCGACTTCATCGAGCTACACCTGGGATTCGTGAGGTGGCCAGCGTTCAACGTCGCCGACGTCATGATCGTCGCCGGCATCGTCCTGCTGCTCGCCGGCCTGCTCGGCATCCCTAGACGTCACCATGCCCCAGCCACGGCTGGATCGGCATCCGCGCCCGCGGAGGCCGCGCCCAACGTCGGCAGGGAGACGTGAGGCCATGCACCGCATCCTGTTCCGCATCCCGATGCCGTTCGGCCTCAAGCCGCTCGAGATCGCCGCGTACGGCACCATGGTCGCCCTCGGCGCACTGGTCGGCATCTATATTGCCTCCGTGCGCGCCCGCCGCAACGGGGTCAAGCCCGACCTGATCCTCGACCTGGCGCTCGTCGTCGTCATCAGCGGCCTTCTCGGCGCCCGGCTCTTCTTCTTTCTGTTCGACGGCTGGCGCGACTTCACCAGCGGCGGGGTGGGGCACGCGCTCCGGCAGTTCATCAACTTCCCCAGCGGCGGCCTGAGCTTCTTCGGCGCGCTCGCGTTCGGCATTCCCGCCGGCATCGTGTTCCTGCATATCCGCCTCAAGAAGATGCCGGGCGTACCGCTTTGGCGGGTGGCCGACATCTCGATGCCGTCGATCGCGCTCGGCATCGCGTTCGCCCGGATCGGCTGCTACCTCAACGGCTGCTGCTTCGGCAAGCCGAGCCCGGCCTGG
>CAYUZG010000221.1:0-4201 GCA_964449605.1 uncultured Verrucomicrobiota bacterium
CCAGCGGCTCAAGATGACGGCGCCGACGTGGGCGCCGAAGCCGTAGTTTAGCACGAGCGCGTGCCGGCTCGGGCGCTCGACTGCGGCATTCGGGGTGTAGTCGAGGTCGAGGCCCGGGTCAGCCTCGTCGAGGTTGATCGTTGGCGGCGCGACGCCGGCCCGCATGGCGCCGAGCGCGATAATCAGCTCGACACTGCCCGAGGCGCTGAGCAGGTGGCCGGTGACCGGCTTCGTCGAGCACACCTTGACGTTGCCCGCATGCTCGCCCAGCGCGGCGCGGATGCCGCGCGTCTCGACGAGGTCGTTGACGCGCGTCGCCGTGCCGTGCGCGTTGACGTGGTCGATCTGATTGGGAGCAAGACCTGCCGCGTCGAGCGCGCGGCCGATCGCGTGCGCGACCCCGGCGCCGTCGGGGGCGAGCGTGATCGGGTCATGCGCGTCCGAGACGATCGCCGAGCCCGCGACCTCGGCGAGGATGTCGGCGTCACGCGCCTTGGCCGACGCGAGGGTCTCGACGAGCAGTACGCCGGCTCCCTCGCCGATCAGAAAGCCGCAGCGGTCGCGCGCGAACGGCCTGATCGCGTGCCGCGGTTCGGAGCCGTCTGGGGCGAGCACGCCCATTCGCTCGAACGCGGCGACCACCAGCGGCGTGAGCGACGCCTCGCTGCTCCCCGCGAGCGCGGCGCGGCAGCGGCCGCTTCGGACGAAGCGCGCGGCCATGGCGACGCAGTCGAGGCCCGTCGAGCACGCGCCGACAAACGCCAGCCGCACGCCGTGACAGCCGAATCGCTGCGCGATCGCGTCGCCCGGCGCGTTCGGCAGCGCGTGCTGGATGAACTCGGCGGGAATGCTGCCGGGACCCTCATCGAGCAGTCCGCGGTGGACGCGCTCGACGAGGCGCATGGCCGGTTTGCCGGTCCCGACGATGACCCCGAGCTCCGACCGCATCTCGTCGGGCACGGCGGCCAACGCCTCGTCAGCGGCCGCGACGGCGAGCGCCGTCGTCCTGTCCACCTCGCCGAGCGACGGCGCGTCGGCCGGGCCGCCACCGATCGCACGCCCGTCACCGAGCGTGACCGTCGTGAGGGCCGACCGGCCGGCAAGTGCCGCGTCGACGACCGGGCCGACGCCTGTGCCGCACGGGGTGACGGCCCCGCAGCCGGTGATCACGACGCGTTGCTCGTCGGTGAGATCCCAGTATCGCATCAGAGCCGGCCCGGGCGGCTGTCGAGGTTGAACACCTGGCCCGACACGTGGCGCATCGCGGCCAACTGGACGATGAAACCGCATATCTCGTCGAAGTCCGACGGGCGGCCGAGCGCGTGGTGGGCGACGATCCTTGGGATGTCTTCGTCGCGCACGCCGCCCGTCATCGGCGTGCGCATGAAGCCCGGCAGCACGACGTTGCAGCGGATGTTCTTCGGGCCGAACTCGCGCGCCGCGGCCATCGTGAGCCCGACGAGCGCGGCCTTCGACGCGCTGTAGGCGCTCGCGCCGCGCAGCCCGTGCTGGCCCCAGTACGAGCCGATGTTGATGATGTGGCCGTCGCGCTGGCGCAGCATGCGCCGCGCGGCCGAGCGCATGCAGTGGAACACGCCGGTAACGTTCACGTCGATGGTGCGATGGAAGACCTCCGGGTCCATCGTCGCCAGCAGCCCCGGCGGCGAGATGGCGGCGGCGTTGACCAGCGCGTCGACTGTTTCGAGCTCGGCGTCGAACTGCCCAAACACCTGCTCGACGGCGGCCGCGTCGCGCACGTCGCAGCAGGCCGCAGCGAGCGGGGCGGCCTCAAGCGAGCGTGCCAGCTCGTCGAGCGCATCCGGCTTGGTGTGGCCGATCAGGCCGAGGCCCCATCCCGCACGCGCGAACGCGGCCGCGAGCTCGCGTCCAAGCCCCCCATGCGCCCCAGTGATCACCGCGATTCGCGTCTGCGACACGTCGGCCACCTCCTCACGCAGTAGCGCGCGTGCGAACCGTCAAGCCAAGCGCGGCGACCATCTCGACGTCGTCCTCGGGCGGGCGGCCGAACGTGGTGAGGTAGTTGCCGATCATAGTCGCGTCGGCCCCGGCGGCGAACATCTCATGCTGTCTGTCGTCGAGGATCGCCTCGCGGCCGCCGCAGACGCGGAGGCTGGTCCGCGGGAAGATGAAGCGGGTGACGGCGATGATGCGGAGCGCCTCGTCCGGCGAGAGCGTGGCGCGGCCCTCGAGCGGCGTGCCCGGGATCGGGATCAGGAAGTTGACGGCGACCGAGTCGACGCCGATCTCGTGCAGCGACATCGCCATGTCGACCCGGTCGTCCCACGTCTCGCCCAGGCCGAAGACGCCGCCGGAGCACACCTCGAGACCGGCGGCGCGCGCCGCGCGCAGTGTTTCGAGTTTCTCGCAAAAGACCTGCGTCGTGCAGATCTCCGGGTAGTAGCGGGCCGAGGTCTCCAGGTTGTGGTGGTAGCGGCTCAGGCCGGCAGCCTTGAGGCGGCGCGCGTGCTCGAGCGTCAGCGTGCCGAGCGAGGCGCAAACGCTCAGCGCGCCCGGCGCGGCGATCCTGCTGACTACGGCTATCGCTTGGCAGATTTGCTCGAATTCGCCCTCGTCGTCCATGCTCGGGCCGCTTGTGACGATGCTGAATCGGCATGCGCCCACGGCGGCGGCCTCGCGCGCGGCCGCGACGAGCGCGTCGGTGCCGATCAGCTCGTAGATGGGCGCGCCGGTGTCGTAGTGGGCCGACTGGGCGCAGAACGCGCAGTCGTTCGGGCATCGGCCCGCCCGCGCGTTGACGATCGAGCAAAACTCGATCTGGCCGCCTGTGAACGGGCGAGTGAGTGCGGAGGCGCCGGCGACGAGATCACCAAGCGCCGCGTCCGAAGCAAGCGTGAGTGCCTGCTCTCGGGTGAGCCAACGGCCCTCGGCGGCGCGGTCAGCGAGCGTGAGGATCTGGTCACGGGTCATGTTCAGCGGCGCCAGGCTGGTGAGAGTGATTGTTCACCAGCCTACGCTGCCTGGCTGAACAATGCAACGCTATTCGGCGGGGGTGGGTCTGTCGCCCGGAGCGATCGGCTCCGTGCGGATCTTCCTGATGGCTCTGCCCGTGAGCTTCCAGGTGCCGTCGAAGTCGCGGTAGTATGCCTCCCACACCTTCCAGCTCTTGCCCACGGTCGTCAGGGTCCTGAACGTGACGACCTGGAGGCCGTCGCGCTCCTCGGCGCCGACGATCTCGTAGCGCATCTTCTGGAGCTCGTCGAGCTCGGCGTCGCCGACCCGGACCTTCGCCTTGGCCGCGGCGAGCGCGTCGGTGAACTGCTCGTAGGTGAACACCCGGCGCATGGCGGCGGGGAAGCGCTCGTAGATGCCGCGCACGTCGACGTGTGCCAGGAAGGTGTCGACGTCGCCCGCCGCGAGCGCATCGAACATCAGGAGCGTCGTCTCAGCGGCCGTCAGCTCGGGTTCGGCCGGAGTTGGGTCGTCGTTGGATGCCGAGTTGCTCCCGCCGCATCCGCACGCGAGGGCGCCGATGGCGACGGCGAGGAGTACCTTGCCCATAGGTTGCGATCTCTTCATGCTGGCTGTGCTTTCGTTCTCAGGGATAGGGACGGTTGCCGACTGGCGGATATTCTAGCCCAGCGCCGGGTCGGGCGTCGAGCATCCGCTGGTGCAGCTCTCAGTGCCTCGGCGCGGGCGCCCACTACTCGTTCAGCTTCTGGAGCCCCTCGGCCGTGATCTTCCAGGTGCCATCGATCTTCTTGAGGGGGACCTCATGCTCCTCCCACTCGGCGTCCTTGTCTTCCTTCGTCTTCACTGTGACGATTGTGGCGTCACCGTCGGCCTTGCTGCCAAGGACTTGGTACTCGAAGTCTTCCTTGGCTTCTCTCCGCTCGACGTTTTCGCGTAATATCTTCCTGAACTGCTCATATGGCATCTCGGCGCGCATCTCCTCGCGCACGGCCTGCTCGTAGAGGCCCTTGAGATCGAGGTGATCGAGCATCACGTCCGCGTCACCTTCGCGAATTCCCTCAAGCATCGCTTCCGCCGCCGCCTCGGCGCTTTCGGCCTCGGGCACACGGCGGGCGATCGGGCCGCGGCGGCCGTAGCCGAAGTCGAACTGCCGCATCCCCTCCGGCGTGATTCGCCAGCCGCCATCCTCCTCGACGAAAGCGATCTCGTGCTCCCGCCATTCGCCATCTTCGCCGTGCCGGACCCTGAC